>NZ_JAVJSC010000004.1:0-300000 GCF_040219635.1 Pyruvatibacter sp. | reverse complement strand
ATTTGCCAAGCGAGGCCTGATCGCAGAGCACGGCATCTCGTGGTTGTTACCGGAGCTTGCAGGGCAGGCAGCGGCAATGGACTTTCTGTTTTCATCGCGCCGGGTTGAGAGCGACGAAGCGCTGCGGGTTGGCCTGCTCAACAACGTGGTGCCGTCGCAGGATCTGGTGAGCGAAACGGTGGCCTATGCCCAGCAAATGGCGCAAACCGTTAGCCCCCGCTCGGTAGCGGTCATGAAGGCGCAAGTCTGGAAAGCAAGATTCCAGCCGCTGACCGATGCCATCAAGACCGGCGACGACGAAATGCAAAAGAGCTTTGCCTCTGAAGATTTCAAAGAAGGTGTGGAACACTTCGTGCAAAAACGCGCGCCGAACTTTACCGGCCGCTAACGGCACACAACCATTGGCCTGGGTCGATCTGCATAGCAACGGCCCTGGAATCACATTCGTGATTTCAGGGCCGTGTCTTTTCTTGAAGCCTTTACCGGACGGGGGTGTATCCGGCTTCAACGTGGAGATAGCCGATGCTGGCCTTAGTCGGCCGCCTGGCCGGCAAGTTGACGCAAGGCATCATTCTTGGCGTTGATCTTGCGGAGTTGCTCAATGCCGTGCGCGGCAATCGAGTCGCCAACCATTTCATCGCCCTCCATCTGCAACTGCTTCATGTCGATGTAAGCGGCATAGTTGCCTGCCGTGCGTTTGGTAATGATGCCGCACATGAGCAGCGTTTTTACCAGTACCCGAAAGATATTGGAGGACTGCTGCATGTTCTCGCGCACCTTTTCGTCAGTCATGCCTTCCATGAACGCGCCCTGCACCCACTCCCAGTCAAGTCCTACCTGCGTATAGATGTGCTTTTTCTGGTCCGGCGATGCCAGGTTGTAGAGCAGGTTGGAAAACACCTGCCAGGCCCAGTCCTCAATCTTGTTGTGTTCTTCCTCGTTAAGGTGCGGGATGGTGCGGTCTGCCCAGATCTTGCCAAACTTGTGGTGGAAGGCTTCATCCGTCATGGCGAGTTGCGCGAGGCGAACAATCAACGGATCACGCCCGCGATTATAAAACGTTGCGAACGCACCCATCGCCAGACCTTCGATGAGAAGCTGCATCCCGACGATCTTTTTCCATGCGAGTTTGGAGTTCACCAGTTCTGTGAGTGTGTCCCGAAGCACCGGCCCACACGCCATCGGCTTACCAAAGCGTGCACGAACAATTTCAATAAAGGCAGTGACGTGCCGCGCTTCTTCACGCGCCTGGTTCGCAGCATATTCCTGAGCACCGGGATCCCGCAGGATATGGCAGAGCGATGCAGACAACGCCATCGCACCCTGCTCACCATGCAGAATGTTGGAGAGCGACCAATGTGTGTCCAGGTTTGTCAGCTTGACCCGGTCTTTCGGTGAGAGCTTGTCCCAAACTGCTGTGCCAAAGCCAACCGTCATTTCCGGGTCAACCATGAACTCGTTTTCGACATCAAACGGCTCCGAGAAGTCGATGTAGCGTTTGTCCATCGGATCCCAGAAATGGTCATGGGTAGCTGAAATGATTTTGTCGAAGGCAGATGCCCGCTCGAGATAGCGGTCGCATTCGATCATCGCCGCAAAGTCGTCCGGCTCAACTGTGTTGTAGATGTTGTCTTTGGTGATCTGGTCTTTTTGTGTTTCAGCCATGATGTCCTCCAGCGTGAGCTCTGCGGCGTGCAGATTGATGCGCGAAAAAGAATGACGGTGGCGTCATCTTTTTCCTTGATCTGCATCAATGACAGTCATCGGTCGCGTGGGTGCGACACAAAATGGCAGAAAATCGGGGCTTTGAGAGTGTTCTGGGCAGTAGAAGCATTGCTGCTCCCTTACCCGATATTAAGCACCGTGCTGCCAGACTGCGGGTTGGTCTGACGTCAGGGGATTCAGCAATGTTGCGGTATTGGCGCCGCCGGTCGTCACCGGCTATTGAGCGCCTCAAGCACGAACAGGGGCGCCAGGCGCTGCGCTATCTTTCGATTGGCGCAGGCAGTCTGTATGCGGCACTCACGGTGCTGCATCCTGTAATGCTGCCGTTTCCCGAGGCGGTTATTCTGGCGGTTGTCGCTGGCGTCTCTGCGGCTGCGTGTTTTGGTGTGCGCATTGGCCTGTCATGGGTAACTGTGACACCCGATATGACGCGGACGGTAGAGGCATCAATCGTGGTGGTCCTTGTAACCAACACGATGTTGCATAGCTACCTTTTGCCGGATGCAACACTGACCACCACAATGACGCTTGTTATAATTGCCGCCGGTTTGTGTTTGCATTCAACGGCATCAATGTTTGGCGCAATACTTCTGGGTGCTGCTGGTGTCAGCTACATGCTGCTGGTGCCCGGCACTTCACCAACGCAACTTGGCCACTATGCAACCCACTTCGTATTCGGCACACTGTTGGCATCGGTAATATTCATTGTACGGATGAACCAGATACGCCAGCGAGCGGCCGGTGAGTTGCGGCGTGCCAGGGCATTGGCACGTATGCAACGGCAGCAGGCATTGCTTAAAACCGCAAGCCAACGGGCTGAAAATGCTGCGGCGCAAGCAGATAGTGCCAATCGCGCCAAGAGCCAGTTTCTCGCCAATATGAGCCACGAACTGCGTACACCGCTCAATGCCATCATCGGGTTTTCCGAACTCATGGAGCATCGCCTGTTCGGTGAACTGGGAGACCCGCGGTATCATGAATACGCGCAACACATTCATTCAAGCGGTACGTTCCTTCTCAAGCTCGTGAATGACGTTTTGGATCTCTCAAAGATCGAAGCAGAGAAGTTCGAGTTGTTTGTCGAGCCGGTTTTGTTGTCTGACGCAGTAACAGAGTGCCGCACCATGATTGAAGCGCAGGCCGGCAAACGTGACGTTCGGTTTGACGTGGCGCCGCCGCCGGAAGGTGCCACAGTTGCAGCCGATGCGCGCGCGCTGCAACAGATATTGCTCAACCTCCTGTCAAATGCCGTCAAGTTCACTGAGCCAGGAGGCTCTGTCAGCCTTGGCGTTACGATCGCCCCCAATAGCTGGCGTATCGAGGTGACCGATACGGGTGTGGGTATCGCGGCAGACGAACTTCCCAAGGTGCTGGCCCCGTTTGGACAAGTGGCCAACGCGATGACACGCAAACAGGAAGGCACCGGCCTGGGTCTGCCACTCGCAAAGTCGCTGACCGAAATGATGGGGGGCACGTTTGCCATCACCAGCGCGCCGGGGCAGGGAACCAAAGTGTGCGTGGAGTTGCCTAAGGCCGCCGCGAACGCACAACCTGCTTTGCCGCGTATGCTCAGCGCTTGAACTGCGGTGCCTGCATCGGGCTTGACAATTACGGCCACTCCTAATGTATTGGCACAAATAATGCCAAAAGGGGCGGGTGAATGTTCAGGAAACTGGTTATTGGCAGTCTTGCCGCAGTCATTATTGCAGCGGGTGTCGCGTGGTATCTGCGCACCGATATTGTGTTGTTTTTAGCCTCGGCAACCGGTCGTGTGGACGTTGCGCCCACCCGGACAATCAACTGGCAAAAGCCTGACCCATGGTCTGCGGCACAAGGGCGGCAACAGCCACCAAACATTATTTTCATTCTGGCCGATGATCTGGGCATCAACGACATATCGACCTTTGGGGGCGGTATGGCTGATGGTGCGTTGCAGACCCCGAACATAGACAGGCTGGCAGCCGACGGCGCGAACTTCACACAAGCATATTCCGGCACAGCAAGTTGTGCGCCATCGCGCGCCATGATTATGACGGGACGTTACCCGACCCGTACAGGCTTTGAGTTTACCCCAACCCCCGACGGTATGGGACGCGTTGTATCAATGGTTTCGGCCGACATGGATTCAGGGCTTCCCGAAGTGCGGGTCAACAACGCGCGTGCCGAGACCGCGCCTGCCTATGAAGACCAGGGGCTCCCGACCTCAGAAGTCACCATCGCGGAAGTCTTGCAGGACGCCGGTTATCACACCGTACACATTGGCAAGTGGCACCTTGGCCGTGGTGAAGGCTTCAACCCGAACGATCAGGGCTTCGATGAAAGCCTGTTGATGGCAAGTGGTCTGTTTCTGCCTGAAGATGACCCAAACGTCATCAACGCGAAGCTCGACTTTGATCCTATTGATAAGTTCCTGTGGGCACGAATGCAGTTTGCCAACAGCTTCAACGGGGGAGAGTGGTTTGAACCCGGTGGATATCTGACTGACTATTGGACCGATGAAGCCGTCAAGGTCATCAGGGCAAACAAAGAAAACCCCTTCTTTCTTTATCTCGCGCACTGGGCTGTGCACACGCCGCTTCAGGCAACACGAGAAGACTATGAGGCGGTCGGTAACATCGAGCCGCATCGCGCGCGCGTGTATGCCGCAATGATGCGGGCGCTGGACCGCAGCGTCGGCGACATCATGAACGCTTTGGAAGAAGAGGGCATTGCCGACAACACTATCATTGTGTTTTCAAGCGACAACGGCGGCGCTGGGTATATCGGCCTTCCCGATGTCAACGCGCCTTACAGGGGCTGGAAGATCACGTTTTTTGAAGGCGGTATCAAAGTGCCGATGTTCATGAGTTGGCCCGGAAACATTATGCCAGGCACAAAGATTGATACGCCGGTCGCCCACATAGACCTGATGCCAACCCTTGCATCTGCTGCTGGCGCCCCATTGCCTGACGGAGTGGAGATTGATGGCATCGACCTCCTGCCGCTTGCCACGCGCGCAGTTGAAACCGTTCCGCGCGAGGCAATTTTCTGGCAAAGCGCCTTTTATCGTGTGGTGCGACACGGCGACTGGAAGCTTCAGGTCACCGAGCAGCCGAACAAGACGTGGCTGTTCAATCTTTCAGATGATCCAACCGAGCAGACAAACCTGTCGGAAGCCAACCCGCAGAAAGTTGCTGAACTCAGGGCATTGCTGGATGCACACACAGCCAGCGCGCGACCGCCGCTATACCCTCACACCATAGAGGCGCCTGTCGCGATAGATAAAACGCGCGCCGAAAGGGTGAGCTCTGATGACGAAATTATCTTCTGGCCAAACTAGGCAGGTGGGTTACAGCTCGGCATCACTGCCTCTCCAATATCGGCGTTTCGTTGTCACGTACGACGCGAAATCCGACATGGCTTGCTGAGAAATCCTTTTCCTGCGGCTGTCGCGCCGCCGGACGGAAGCGTCTGCAAAAATTGTCCGCGCACAAATAGGAGCCACCCTTGATCGTGTACGTATCATCTGTATACGGTGTATCCGTCAGTTCCCAGACATTACCGATCATATCAAAAAGGCCGGTTTCGGCGGCTTCAAAACATCCCACAGGTGATGTGGCGGAAAACCCATCCTCGGTTGCATCCGTGAAGGGAAAGAATCCCTGCCACGTATTGGCGCGCGGCGTGCCGTCTTTGCCATAGGCACCGGATGCAGGGTCCAGCGGGTCTGGCAGGCCGATAGAGGCGGCATATTCCCACTCAACCTCGGTTGGGAGGCGGGTGCCAGACCACCTTGCATAGGCGCGTGCGTCATTGATGGTGACGTGGGTAACCGGGTGCAGCTCCATCCCGACAATATCTGTGCCGGGCCCACCGGGCGTATGCCATGCAGCACCGGCAATAAGCTGCCACGGGTCCATGGAAATACCGTCGCGCTGCAAGCCAACAAAGACAGCGGAACCAGCACGTACTCCGACATCAGCGCCGCTACGCTCCGCATCCGTGATGTAGCCTGTTGCAGTCACAAATGCGGCAAATTGCGCATTCGTGACCTCGTGGACCTGCATTTGCAGGCCAACAACATGAAGGCGCAGCCCTGCAACCTCTTCAGGATAAACGGCATGTTCGCCTTTGATGAAAGATCCGGTCGGAATGCTTGCAAACGTTCCGACAAGGGAGGGCGGCAACCCGCACTGCGCTCCTGCTGACCGTGCGGGAGCATCGTCGGCCTCGCATCCAGCTACAACAAGTATTGCCGAAAGCAAGATCACAAAACGCATAGGCTAGGCACCAATCAGCTTGCGTGTCGTTTCGGCAATCACGTCACGCGATTGCCCGGCAGACAGACCCTGATCCTGTCGTAGGCTGCACCATGTATTGAAGCCGGTCAGCATCTCAAGCGTTGCAAGAAGTGTGGAGTCGGCCAAAACGCTTTCTGGCAAGATGGCCGTTAAACATGCACGCTCTATGGTTAATGACCGCTCGTAATCCTGCATCAGATATTCAGATTGAAAACGGCGCAGGTTGGCAGCCACCTTTACCGGAAGAATTGTCTCATAAATCTCGGCCCGGCGGTCTATCAGTTCAAAGAGCTGCCCCTGCCAGTCCGTTGACGTATAGGGTTCTGTGAGCACGGGAAGAATTTCCGCTTCCATCTGTGCCGCCATTTCCCGATACAGTCCGTCCACATCATCGAAATGCCTGAACACGGTACGGATGCCAACATTCGCCTTGGCTGCAAGCTGCGCAGCACTGGGGTTCATGTCGCCAGCGCGGATAACATCAAACAGTGCATCCACAATCTTTGCACGGCTGCGTTTGCTGCGTAGGTGGCGACCGTCAGCGACTGTGGCCTTGGCTGTTGTATCGGTTTTGGTACGTGTGTTTTTCATTGTGTGTGTTGTACGGGCTCCGCGGTGCGAAGTGCCTCCTCAATAACCCACAGCCTGTCCTGACCCCAGGTTGCAGTATCACCAACGCGAAAGCAGGGCACGCCCCACATGCCAAGCTCCATCATCTCAAGGCGGTTGGCTTCGGCCTCGTCGCGCCAGTCCTGCGTGTCCAAAAAATGCTGTGCGTCCTGCCAGCTCAGTCCGGCGCTTTCGACAGCAAACCGCAGGCCTTTGTTACTGCCCATATCACGGCCTTCGGCGAAGGCCCCCCGCATGAACGCAAGGGCGAACTCATATCCTCTGCCTTCACGAACAGCCCAGGGCAACAGCGAGTAGCCCCGTTCGACCGGACGCCCCACGGGGTCTGCCACCCGCCCAAAAGGCACGCTCAGGCGCCGCGCCTCACGCGCTACATCGGTTGCGATATACATCCTCTTTGTGCTGGGCACTGGCAAGCCACGCATGACCATTGGCAACACGAAACGCAGCTTGAGCTCGCAGCCATAAGCATCTGCCAGCGCCTTGACCCGCTCCGTTACGATGTATGTGTAGGGACTGCGAAACGACAGATAGAAGTGAAGCTCGCGCGCCGCCGCCTGCTGCTGAACGCTCGCATCCTTACCAGCCGTTGCCGGTTGCGCGTAAATCGGGACTGCGGGCGCGTCGTTCCGGCGCAGACCAAGGTCGGCAAGGCGGTATTCAAGGTGCTGTAGCCGATCAACCCCCCAATACCATTCGCCTGCATAGTGGAACGTTGCTCCAAGGTAATGCCCCGCCTTGCTTCTACGATTATCGCCAGCAGACAAGGCGCGCCTGACGTCGGCTTGGTCTGCACTTCCAGATGAAACCGATGTATCACCACGCCACAAGGCGCTGCTGATTGCGGGTGCATCTTCAATAAATGTGCCGTTGGCAAGTGCGTGGGCAAGCCGCGCCTGGGCATCAGAGCAGGCACCCGCATCGGGCTGTTGCCCCGGGTCGGTGTACGCCAGACCCGCCCTGCGGGCGAGGCGCGCCGCGTCAGTGCGCGAATACGTCACCAGCCGTTCGCGTTCGGGGGCTGCCCAGTCTTCAGGTGCCGAAACCAGATATGCCCGGAGTTCTATCCGGTAACGATCCATCAGGTTCGCAAGACACTGTACCGTGAGGTGAGAGTAGGGGTCATCAACCTGATGAAAATACTCAACGACGTGCGCATCTCCCTGCTTCACACGCCTGCGCTCTGCACGCCGCCGACGTGCCAGGAGCCGCGGCTCGCCGGTAAAATATGCAGATATGTTGGATGCTATCGCGCTCTTGAGTGACATGCCATGTGCCCGGATACTGCAGGACGAAAATTATGGCATGTTATGTGCCAATACGGCTATTTGTTCAAGTAACCCGAAGCCAAGGCGACAGCGATCTACGGAAACTGTTTTTGCGCTTGGTGGGAGTAACTGGCGTTTCCGGGGCCATATCCGGGGAGCAACTTCCAGGGTCTGTCGAGAAGCCGGAGATTTCAGTGGTCGGAGTGGCAGGATTTGAACCTGCGACCCCCTCGTCCCGAACGAGGTGCGCTACCGGGCTGCGCCACACTCCGATGTCACTGAAACACTTCGGGGAAGGCCTGATGGAGGGCCGCCCAGAAGGCGGGTTTATAGCGGTATGACGCCCAACGCTGCAAGCCCGCAGACACGTCGTTATCCCCCCGGCCACCCGATCACAGATCCCGGCACAATGACCAGCCGGTCAAAACCCCGCTCAGACATTGCGCACGCCCCCGCCCCCCATTATGGTCCCGCTCGCAAGCTCGTAATGAGCACATGCTGGGGCGTGGCCAAGTGGTAAGGCAGCGGTTTTTGGTATCGCCATTCGCAGGTTCGAATCCTGCCGCCCCAGCCACCCAGTCCGGTCTCTGCCGAAAAATCTCCGTATACAGAGAAAAAGGCGGAAAGCCCGGGGCTTGGCAGGGAGATCATCCGTATAGAGACTGAAATGGACTCGGGATCTCGCGTATTCTCGCTGCTGGTCTCCGGCGGCGACTTTCGGATATCCAAATTTGCATGTGGTAGCGCCCAGAGACCGCTTCGTAGTTTCGGGAGACTGGTTCATTGATTACCGAAGTAACGACTTCACGTCCTTGATCAGCAGAAACAGATGCATCGGATCGGTCGGAGAGGATGCAAAGTCGAAGTGCTCGTAGAAGGATCGCGCCTCATCGTCCTTTGCGTGGACAGCGAAGGCCCTTATGCCAGCGATGTCGGCCGCCTGAAGCGTGCGCAGGAGAGCGTCCTTGAGAAGGGCGGGGCCAACCCCTTTTCCCTGATGGCGCAGATCAATGGCCAGTCGCGCGAGGAGCATGATCGGAACCGGGTGGCGAGCAAGCCTTCTGGTCAGTCGTGCCGGCGCATCGACAGGTTCAACCGATCCGACCACAAGCGTGTAGTAGCCGACGACTTGGCCGACTTCCATCAGGACATAGGTCTGGGAAGCATTGGCCTGCTGGCTTTGGAGCGCATTGCGGATCAGGAATCGATTGAGCGGATCTTTGCCGCAGTCGAAACCGTCCACGGCGTGATCGCGCCGGAGCTTCTCGACCTCGAAAGGCGAGGTCATTCCGAACGGGTTTCGATCGCACTCGGTTCGGCAAGCAGCCGCTTCAGGCGGGGCATGGGCCGGACGGGGGCATCCAGCGCCTTCTGAAACGCATCCCAGCTGGCGGCGTCCAAGGAGAAGTGCTGCCGGTCAGGCAGGGTCTCGGCTGCTCTCGCGAGAGCGCTATCCAGAACAAATTCGCTGACAGACCTGTTTTGGGCGGTAGCGGCGGTCACAAGCGTCTGCTTTGCCTCGGCGGTCAGCCGAAGATCGAGCTTTTCGGATCTTGTTGTTGCCTTGGCCATATCAGCGACTCCTGGACGAGATGGAGGCACCATACCGGTCACGTCATGACAATGTCAAGACATATGGTGCTGGCTGGCCAAGCGGCCTGGAACGCGGCACAGGCCATTTCCGGGGAGGGGCGTAGAAATCTGTGAACCCGCCAAGGTCGCCCACGAGACCGGTTCGAGATTCGACATCCGATGGTCCGGATCCTCCTAGCCCCTTCAAGGAGTTTATCGAACGGATGCTTGGAAGAACACGCGGCATGTAAATTTGAACATGGATGAAGTACGCAATTTGCGTGTTTTCTTCGGGTCCAACTTTTTGGTTCCGTCATCATCCTTGCACGCTTCGTCTTATTTTTTTTCGCTACCATCAAGTGGCTCGCCAAAGTCGAGTTTTCGCATAGCTACGTCTTCCTGGGCGCGCCGGGTTTCAGCGGCTACAGCACGTTCTAGGGAGTGGATTTCCTTTTCGGCGAACGCTCTGACACGCCCGGATGAATCATCGAGCCATGGTCTGATCGAATCCGCTTTCGCCTGATAATTTTGTGCCGCACCGAACTCTCCGGTCATCACACCGGTTTCGTGAAAAACCTGAGAAACCGTGTCTTCAATATCATCGGTTGCCACGTCAGAGGCGAGAATGGCACGCAGGGTAGGTAGCAGTGCTTCGTGTCCTTCGAACCCCTCAAGGAGAGATGCGATAAAGGAGAGCTCGTCCCTGTCCGCCCCGCCAATCCGCGCATTGAGCGCCTCTGGCAACGGCGACTGAAAATGCGGATAGATGCGGCTCAGAAAATGCGACAAATGCCACCGTGCGTTGACGTTGTCTGTATGAATCCAGAGGCGCAGTGCATCTACCAATTCATCTGGATGCGGCTGAAACACCTCGTTGACCTCGTGAAAGGAGAAGGGAATAGCATCGAAGAGTTCGCGCCCTTCTTCCTCTACACTGGCGATCCGCCGGCCAAAAAATTCCAGAACAGCAATGTGGTCCTGACGGGCGAGGGCGTGGAGAATAGCTTCAGCGTGGTAGTCGATCGTCGGCGCAGATTCCATTGCTTTGAGCACGGCCGTGCGCTGCTCGGCGCCTAGATCTGCAAAGAGAGAGCCTTTTCGAGCCAGGAACCATGTGTGATCGATCCAGATATGATTCCGTGCTGCATGAAGCATGTTGAGGCACGGGAAAAAAATTTCATCTCTCCAAAACGCCTTATCGTCGCTGAAGCGGCGGGTCGCAGCTTCCAACAACATGACGCAGGCTTGTTCGTCTTTCTTGTCTATTGAGATGTCGGCAACGCGCAACAGAAACTCGCGATCAACCGTCTTTGCGAACTTTGCAGTCGATGCGATTTCAGGCAGATAGTTGCCATCTTCCGCCCAGTTAAGCAGCGCAGCCTTAGCGTCCTCTCCTGCGTCGGTGTCAAAGAGTGCGATCGCAATCTGGTTGACGGTCCAGCGTGGGAGTAAGTCTCGGTCGGTTAGCAGCCTAATTCCGAGAGTAGGATGGCGTGTCGCGAGCTGCTGAAGAAAACGAGCCAAAGGCGGAAAGGTTGCGCCATCATTCGACTTGACCGCTGCGGCGCGCTCTAGCCGATGTTGCCAAGTCTCCCATGTCTCCTCAGATATGTTGTCGAGCAGCTTGTCCTGAAGCTCGTCTCGAATGCGCTGTTCTTCATTGAGTTCGACGCGATCCTCCTCCCACATATGAGGAAAGACAGACCGGAAGCCGACGAGCGTTTTGAAGATCACAAACTCCTTGTCTTCGTTGAGCGCATCGCGCAGTGCGATAATGGTGTCGATCAGTTGCGCCTGCGCTCTGGCGATCTTTTTATCGCTTTTGAGCTGCTCCGGCAGCGAGCAGTATTGCCGCCACAACCAAAGTATGCGTTCTTCATAGTCCTGCCGAATATCCATGGGCTTTGCCGAAAGGATCGGCTGAAGCTTGCGCAGCATGTAGGCGCAATCTTCGAGTATCATCGCCATCACATCATGGCTGTAGATCGTCTGGCGCGGCGCTGAGCCAGCGAGAAACAGATTCGAGATTGCGAGGCTTTGATCGTCTTCCGACGGCGCCACGGCCACAAGATGAACAAGTGTATCGATCGCTTCGCGACGAGCAGCCGCAAGCGCGTCGCTGTAGATGACGGCGCCAGTGTGTAATGTGACAGAATCAGAACTGGATGACGTACCGGTAATGTCCGGCTTTAGTATTTCGCCGCAAACGGTGACCGCGATCGGCGCCATATGGCCAAGGCGCGCTTCCGCCTTGAGCAACGCGGCGAGGCGTGTCTGTACCACCGGCCCGAACTCTTGCCAGACTTGCAACGTGTGCGCCGACAGTCTTTCGGCTAGATTTATCAGATGCTTGTGCGAGGCTGGATCGTTTGATTGCAGGAACAGGTCGCGGATGACCGCATAAGTTGCCTCCGGATCGATGTAACGATACCGCTCAAAAATGTCAGCAATGACATCGGCAACATCAGCCGGCTCTGCACCGGGAAAGTTTCCAAATGGGGTCTCGCGAGATTTGGTCGCGGCGCCTTGAGCTGCCAGCCATGCTTGTTTCAGTTTTTCCCTGATATCGGGATATTCTGTCTGCAGATCGTCATAATAAGGCAGCACGTCGTCGCGCAGTCGTTCGACTGCATCTTTGCGCTCATTGTTGTTTTGCGCGTCTAAGATCGCGTCCACGGCACCGCGGTCGAACAGCTCCATGCCGTCCATCAGACGTTGAACGTCGCTTGCGACTTTCTGGAAGATATAGCCTGCCGGCAGAAGGTGATTGTGCATTACCTCGCCGAGCCGACGCTCGATCATCGCCGATTCGCGATCGCCGAACCCCTTAATCTCCGGCCGCTTGTAGATAATGTCGTGAGCCATTTCCGCCCAAGCGTGATTGAGCGTCGTCTGAACCTGGACTTCGCACCAAAGGCCCTTAAAGCGATTATATTCGACTAGCGCAGTGCGGTCGGCTCTTAGCTGGACAACATAGTTGTAAGACTGAAAGAGCTTTTCGGCGTCCTGGATGCCGGGTCCAGGCTGATGAAATTTCGAGCGATCCCAGTTTATTTCAAAGAGCTCCCTCAAGAGACCTGAAGTTGCGAACCGATTTACGTCGTTGTTGGTGTAGAAGACGATGCGGCACCCGGCGAGATCTTTGCGAAAGTCCTCAATCGCGTCGGTGGCTAGCGCGTCATGTTGTTCCAGCCTTACCCTTAGAGATGCGATGTTTTTCGCCCTGTGCTGGATTTGCTGAAGGCGGTAGCCCGGCTCTTTTTCCAAGGCGCGCTTCAGCAAGTCGGCGACGACCTCGCAAAACTCAGCGTACAGCGCTTGGCCGCCGTGTTCGTATTCCTGAAGGTTCATCGAGCAACTCCACTTGCCAAGACCTGAGTGCTAGCGCGCCGATTGTATTTGCATCCGAAGGCGCGCGATTTGCCGTGTGAAGTACCGTTCGCGGAAACATCGTGACCTGCCGATATTCTGATACGATCGGGCCTCTTCAAAGGCTTTTGAAATGCGGGCCATTGTTCTGGATAGTCCATCAAGCAGGTCTCTGTTAACTGCCCGACGGGATGGTCAAGCGATGCCGCCAACCAGCCGACAAGAAGCAGGCTCCTCTGTTGAGCGCTTGGGTTTGGTCAGCGAGGCGTTAGGGCTTCCAAAATCCGTAGCGAGTACGCGTAGAGAATTTGAGGCGTATTTAGATAAAATCAATTGTATGAATTAGTAGGTGGCTGGCCAAGAATCGGGAACTATTTTAGCCATCTTGATTATAGAGATTTCGTGATTTCGGTCGCCGGCTATAATGCCATCCAGGTGTCCAGGGGAAACAAACGCCAACGGCACCAGCAGCCGAATATGCCGCTCGACCTTGCCTTCCCGTTCCGCGATCTCAGCGAAAGAGCCGACGCGACCGTTGGCCAGGTCGTCTACCCAGGCCCGCGCCTTGGCGATGGCGGTAAGCAGTGCATCTCGCGATGCGGGCGTCATGGGCTCATGCCCTGAAGGCGCTCGTGAAATTCCCTTCTCCGATCGGAATGCCGGCCGGACCCAGGGCACCACAATCTCCTCGACCGCTTCGCCCGAGCCGTCCTCGTTTGAAGAGTCGCGTTCGTGCTCGCGCACTGTGTCTGGACCTGGCTCGGACACAAACGCGATCACGACCTCTGCGTCTCCAACAGCCACACGCCTGAGGTGACGCCGGACCACCTCGCGATCATCCAGGTCTTCGCCTGCAGCCCACTCATCTGATAGCCGCTCTCTGATCGCCGCCACGACGAGCGCCTCGGCCTCCGGCGCGGGCACACGCAACGGTGGACATTGGGCGCCGGCCGATCGCTGCAGCGATGCGTGCGAGACGTAGTACCGATACCGGACGCCCTTCTTGGACGTGTGCGACGGCGTCATACGGTTCCCGTCGGCATCAAAAATGCGCCCGGTGAGGAGAGCAGGCGATGCTCTCAACCTGTGCTGACGCTCGACAGCGTGGTCGGCGAGCTTCTTCTGAACGGCGTCGAACATCTCGCGGTCCACGATGGGCTCATGATCGCCGGGAAAGATTTCGCCGCGATAAACCACCTCGCCGATATAGAAGCGGTTCTGCAGGAGGTGGGCGAGGGCACCGACACCGAACGGGCCGCCGCCAACCGTCCGCCCCGTGGAGAGTCTTCGTTTCTTGGTGTGGATGCCGAGCTTATCCAGGCGTCCTGCGAGGTCGCGGACAGACTTGGCCTCCAGGTACAGTCGGTAGATGGTCCTGACGGCTTCCGCCTCGTCCGGCACCACGTGGAGTTTCTTGTTGATACTTTGGTAGCCGAGCGGCACCGGTCCGCCGACCCACAGACCCTTGCGCTTGGAGGCGGCGATCTTGTCCCGGACACGCTCGCCGATAACTTCCCTCTCGAACTGGGCAAACGAAAGCAGGACGTTGAGCGTGAGGCGCCCCATGCTGCTCGTCGTGTTGAAGGATTGGGTAACAGATACGAACGAGACCTCGTGGGCATCGAACAGCTCCACGAGCTTGGCAAAATCCGTCAGCGAGCGGGTCAATCGATCGACCTTGTAGACGACCACCACATCGATCTTGCCGGCCTCGATGTCCTGCAGGAGCGCCTGCAGGGCAGGGCGCTCGAGGGAGGCGCCCGACAAACCGCCGTCATCGTAGTGTTGCGGGATCAAGCGCCAGCCCTCGTGTGCCTGGCTCTTGATGTAGGCCTCGCAGGCCTCCCGCTGGGCGTCGAGGGAGTTGAATTCGAGATCGAGATTATGCTCGGTCGATTTTCGGGTGTAGATCGCGCACCGCAGCTGTTTCGTGGCGGGCATCACAGTTGCCCCGGTCGTCCGGCATCGCCCTTGCCCTTGGCGCTGCTGCTTCGACTTGGCGCTGATGAGGGCTTTGGATCGGTCTGGCGAAGCCCGAAGAAGCGGGGGCCATTCCAGTTGGTCCCTGTGATCTCTTTCGCGATCGTGGTGAGGCTGCGATAGACATTGCCCTCCCACATGAAGCCGTCCGGGACGACCGTCACGATGTGCCGCTTGCCCTGGTACTCGCGGACAAGTTCGGTGCCGGCCTTGAGGCGTCTTAACCGGTCACTCTCGTTGGGTTTGCCCCTGGCGTAGCTGTCGAGGAGCTTCAGCGTTGCCTTGTCGTGGCCACCGAAGATCCTTGCCTGCATCTCCCAGATGAGCATGCGGGCGAGAAGGTCCTTCGTGAGGGCCTTCGGGACGGGCTTTTTGAACGTGGCCCGCCACTCGGTCCGCAGTGCTTCTTTGTCCAGGGCGCGGATGCGCGCGATCTCGGCTTCAACGTCGTCGGCCGGGAGCTTTCGGGAGGTACGGCTTGTGCGAGAGTCCATCGCGCTAGCCCTCCACGATCCGGTAGCGGCGTTCACCGTCGGCATCGCGCTCGGACGTGAGGGCAAGGCCCATACGCTTCTTGATGGTGCCTGACAGAAAGCCGCGGACGCTGTGCGGCTGCCAGCCGGTCGCCTGTTGCAGTTCCGCGAGCGAGGCGCCGTCATTACCGTGGAGAAGACCCACGATCGTACTCGCCTTAGACGGTGTCCGCGATGATGGACGTTTCGAAGCGGCGGTCGTGGATTTACGATTCTTGTGGGTCTTGGGCTGATCCGCCGTGGGCCGCGGCGATTTGGCGTTCACTGCTTTGCGATCGGCGGATGCCTTGGCCTTCGTGCGCGGCTTTCGGGTCGTGTTTCGGGCCTTTGTCATGCTGCGTTCCTTCGGTTGGGCGGGCGCCACCATGGCTCCCACTGCCCGAAGGCCCGCTGACGAAACGTCCCGGGATAGCGCTGAGGGTCGGCTGGGTTCGCGCCTAGACCCGTCGGGGCGACTCATGCTGCGCCGCACGCGGTGTCAGCCCTTGCTACGCCACATGCATGCTTCCTTTGCGCCACAAGTCCAGGCGTTCCATCGGGCCGAGGCGGGCCTATCACCGCCGTCCCGCGGCAGCCAGAACCGATCGGGCGAAGAGGGCGGCATCTTCCGCGTGGTGGACCAGGGTTCGTGCGTGGTCCTCGTAGGCGTTAGGGCCACGGTCAGGTGCCTGCCCTGCGACAGCGGCTGTGTGGGCGTCTTCAAGGCGTTCTGTCGCCAGGACGAAAAGCTGGCGCATCAGTTCATGCCGGTCCGTGGTGTCCATGCCATGGCCCTCTCTCAAGGTTGCTGCATGCACGCTCGACAGGGCGCAGAAGTCCAGTCCCGAATAGCACGACAGACTCCGGCATTGGATGCCGCCGATACCGGCGGCGGAGCCAGCCTTGCCGAAGTTAAATGTCATTGCCTAAGACGGATCGGAATCATCTCCGTGAGAACCTTCGTGGCGCGCAATAATTGCCTCGATCTCCTCATGGCTCTTCTCCTGAAGCTCGGCCTGCTGCAACGCCGCACGGAACTGACTGACTGCTCTGCCCCCTGAAATTTGGACCATTTGTGGTTAGAGTTTTTGGTCTTAGATTTCCTTGGCTGGGCGAGGAAAATTGGCCTGAAGCCATCGACGTTTACGGACGCGCAGAAGGCATTTGTCATCAAGCAGGGTGAGGAAGGGGCGCCGGTGGCGGAGATCTGCCGCAAGGCGGGGATCAGCCAAGCGACCTATTTCAACTGGAAGAAGAAGTACGCTGGCCTGATGCCGTCCGAGATGCGACGGCTGCGGGAGCTGGAAGACGAAAATGGTCGGCTGAAGCGGATTGTTGCGGACCTCTCACTGGACCGCGAGATACTGCAGGACGTTATCAAACGAAAGCTTTAATGCCGGATCGGAAGCGCGAGATGATCGACGCGGTTCGGCAGGACTGGCAAGTGACGATCCGCAGGGCATGTTCAGCTTTGCAGTTCGATTGATCAACTTATCACTGCCGTTACCGTCGCACTGATCTTGTCAACCTTGCCTTAGCGCATAACCCAGATGCGGATTAGGCAGGCTTCGTTGTCTTTTTCAGAATTAGGCGACCTTAGAGGGAACCGATTAGCCACTCTTATTGTTTGTCGTTTGAATGTTCCATCGACGTGAAGGAGCTTGAAGATGCCAGCCAAATCGAAAGCACAGCAGAAAGCGGCAGGGGCAGCCCTCTCAGCAAAGCGTGGTGAAACAAAAGTGTCAGACCTCCAACGTGCCTCCATGGAAATGTATCATTCGATGAGCGAGGAGGAATTGGAGGAGTATGCATCCACCAGCCATGAGGGGTTACCTGAACAGGTGGATGAGGACTGAAAAGGATATGATGATGGAAACGCCGCAAAAGCAACCAGGCGACGAACATCGGATGTCGCCTGAGCCCGACTACATGCCACGGTATCCCGGATCGGGGAGACTACGTGGCAAGACGGCACTGATCACCGGTGGCGACTCCGGCATCGGCCGCGCGACTGCAGTTCTGTTTGCCCGTGAAGGTGCAAACGTCGTGATCGCATATCTTGATGAAGACCGGGACGCGGAAAAAACACTCGAGTTAGTCCGGAATGAGGGAGCCGAAGGATTGGTTCTGCGGGGTGACGTAGGCAACAAATCACTTTGCGTCGAAATTGTTCGGCAGTCTGTTGAGAAGTTCGATGGCCTTGACATCGTTGTCGCGAACGCTGCTGAGCAACACGCTGTGGGAGAATTTGAGGACATCCCTGAGGAACAGATCAAGCAGACCTTTAAAACCAACATCTTTGGCTATTTTTACATTATCCAGGCCGCTCTACCCTATCTCCACGAGGGCGCTTCAATCATCTGTACAACATCAGTTACGGCATATCGCGGCCAAGACTTGTTGATTGACTATGCATCGACGAAAGGTGCCATTCTCGCCCTTGTCCGAGCGCTTGGATCCAAATTTGCGAAAAAGGGGATAAGGGTTAATGGGGTTGCGCCAGGTCCAATCTGGACGCCGCTAATTCCCGCATCTTTTCCGCCAGACAAAGTTGAAGAGTTCGGCCAGCACTCTCCCTTGGGCCGACCGGGTCAGCCGAACGAAGTAGCTCCCTGCTTCTTGTTTTTGGCGTGCGAGGATGGGAGCTACATGACTGGGCAGGTTCTGCACCCTAACGGAGGCGACGCAATTTCCAGTTAATGCCGCTATCTTTTTTCCGTCAGTTTACTAACGATCGTCGCGTCCCATTTGATTACGTTGTGGTGGTCGGACAATGCTGGATATACGGCTACCGTCATCATAATAGTACCGCGCTGAACATGCCCTTGGTTCTTTCTTTCATTTGGTGAAAAGACAGCACTGACCTGAGAACCATTTGGTCCCGCATTTGAATGGAGAGTCTGTCGCAACGAAGACAGACAATGCGCAAGAGCAAATTCACCTAAGAACAGATCATCGCAATCATGGCTGAACAGGAAAGGGGCATGGCGACGGCGGATGTATGCCGACGTCACGGCGAAACGGCTTTCGACAAGCCAGGACAATAAAGCTTTGAGAGACGCGCGTCGCTGAGGCGCCGTCGTAAAATGCCTTGCTATGCGTCATTGAGCCGGAGCAAAGACTTGATCCGTTTGGCTGCTACATGCTGAGCTCGCGGCGGGGCCATAACCTTTCGGATAGAAACTGAGCATAATCTCGAGACTGAACATGGAGATGTCGAATGGACCTGAACGAAAGGCAAATCGCCCTATGCGAGGACAACAAGGCCAGTTTCTCAGACCTGCGGGCCGTGTTCTTCAATTGCACGCTGAAGGGCCCCGGCCAGGCGTCCCACACCTCGCTGCTGATGGGCACATCTGCCGAGATCATGCGTAAGAGTGGTGTTGCCGTGGAAGAGATCCGCATGACCGCCTACAAAGTCGCCTTCGGTGTGCAACCGGACATGCGCGAGCATGGCTGGGGCCATGACGATTGGCCCGATCTGTGGAGCAAGGTGGAGGCGGCGGAAATTCTCGTTGTCGGCACGCCTATCTGGCTGGGTGAACAATCCTCGGTCTGCAGGCTTCTGATCGAGCGCCTTTATGCCATGTCCGGGCTTCTGAACGACAAGGGTCAATCCATCTTCTACGGTAAGACCGGCGGCGCCGTAGTCACCGGCAACGAGGACGGGATCAAGCATGTGGCGATGAACGTTCTCTATTCCCTCTCGCACCTGGGTTGCGCGATTCCGCCGCAGGCCGATTGCGGCTGGATTGGCGAAGCCGGACCCGGCCCAAGCTATGGCGACGACGGCGCAGGGTTTGCCAACGAATTTACGCAACGCAACACGACGATCATGACCTGGAACCTGATGCACATGGCGCGGATGCTGAAGGATGCCGGCGGGTTTTCTAACCATGGGAACAACCGCAAGGCATGGTCGGCGGGATGCCGTTTCGACTTTGAGAATCCCGAACACCGGAGCTAAGGCCGAAGGTAATCTTCACATGATCTGCCCTCTCTGAAGCTCTAGCCCGTTGTGCTGGATGCTTTCGTGGCCGTGACCGGTCCCCACTTAACGCAGCCATGTTGGATTAAACGCGGGCATACTGAAGGGAGCGGTCCGCGCAGTTCGGATCGCTACTTTTTTGGAAACACGCCCGGATTGCATTTCGAACAAACGGCTATCTCTATGAGGCTCTATGCGCAATTTGTTCGGAATGAGCTTGGGATTCCAACAAATCGTGCGGACTCTTAATCAGCGGGTCCAAGGTTCGAATCCTTGTACGCCCACCAAGATTTTCAATGAAATCGATTGTTCTGGTGTTCGTTGACGGTTGAGTTCCGTCATTCTGATTTCCAAGCTTGGGCTTGAGATACCACCTTGAATGATCGAGCGGCCCTGAATCTGCGTTTGCGGCATTGCAGATATTGTGTTTTTGATAATAGAACATATCATGAACATATGAGATTGCATCCACGACTTACAAAACACGATCCGGCGCGCCTGACAGGGCTTTGTGAGGTTTTCTGCGATCACCATGACGCCGCTGGTGCGGGTTTTGTGTTGGCTCGGCTGATGCAAACGGCCAGCCCCCAACGGCCTGTGATGTGGGTGCAGGACGCCATGTCTGCCCGTGAAACGGGTGTGCCGTCGATACGGGGGCTTGAGGGCTGGGGCGTGCCAGACGGGATGATCCGTGTGTGCGTTCGTAATGCCGCCGATCTGTTGTGGGTGGTGGAGGAGGGATTGAGATGTTCCGCTTTGTCGGCTGTGGTTGCAGAGGTCTGGGGCACGCCCGGTGCGCTCAGTTTTACAGCCACCAAACGGCTTGTGTTGAGCGCGGCATCCAGCGGTGTGCCCGCCTACCTGCTGCGGGTTTCTGCCAGTCCTTCGCTCTCTGCCGCTCACGAACGCTGGCGGGTTTCGTCCCTTCCCTCAGCGCCGCATCCCCACGACCTCAAAGCCCCCGGAGACCCGCGCTGGTCGCTCGATCTTTTTCGGGCACGCTGGCAGCAGCGGGGCATGTGGCATGCGCAGTATGACAGAACGGCGCATCGCCTCGATCTGGTTGCCAAGACTGGCAATGGAGCGCTGGACCCGGCAACACCGGCACGCGGGTACTCTGCCGCCCAGTGACACGCCTTTGGTGTTGGCACGTGAGGGAACACACGGGCCGGTCATTCACGCCGTGAGCCATGCGGCCCGCAAAGGCGGCGTGCAGCACGGTGCGCGCGTGGTGGATGCCCGTGCCATATGCCCGGCCCTCATTGTTGAGCAGGCCGACCTTGCAGGTGATGCGGCATATCTTGACCGGCTTGCCTTGTGGTGTCGGCGCTGGTGCCCGTGGAGTGCGGCTGACGGTCCTGACGGAATTGTGCTCGACATAACCGGCTCTGCCCATTTGTGGGGCGGTGAGGCGGCAATGCTTACCACCATCGAGGCTGCATTCGCGCGGCTGGGCCATCAGCCCCGTCTGGCTATCGCGCCGACGCATGGTGCGGCCTGGGCACTGGCGCATTATGGCGGTGGACGTCGGATGATCTGCGAACCTGAGCATGTCAGCGCTGTTCTTGCCCGACTGCCGGTGGGTGCTTTGCGTCTCAACACTGATGAAACAGTGCTGCTGCGGCGGCTTGGGCTTAAGACAATCGGCGCACTGGAAGGTGTGCCACGGGTGGCGCTGGCGCGGCGTTTCGCTAAGAACCGCCGGATGCTTGAAACACCGCTTATGCGGCTGGATCAAGCTTTTGGCATTCAGCCTGAACCCGTGCTCAGCCCTGCGCCGCCCCATCGTTTCCGCAGCGTTGTTTCTCTGCCTGACCCGATACCTGATCCCACGCCGCATTTGCCGGAGCTTGCAGACACGCTGTGCGCTGATATGGCCGCGCAGGGGTTTGGGGCGCGGCGGCTGCGCCTTGAAGCGTTTCGCAGCGATGGAGATGTCAGCATCGTTGAGGCGGCCACCGCGCGCCCGACACGGGCACCAGCCCATATTCTGAGACTGTTCCAGACGCGGCTTGAGACCCTCAACCCGGGCTTTGGTTTTGACGTTCTGGCACTGGAGGCAACAGTTGCTGAGCCATTGGCCGCTGCGCAGGTCAGGCTTGATGGTGATGAAGAAGCCGACGTGGCGCTTGCCTGCCTGATGGACCGGCTGGCAAGCCGCCTGGGCAGTGACGCGGTTTTGCGCCCGCGCCCCATACAAAGCCACGTGCCGGAACGTGCCGAGCGTTGGGTGCCTGCCCTGAACAACACCGGCGGGACAGATCATTCCCTTTTGCGGCACGAGCGACCTATCAAACTGCTGCCAGTGCCCGAACAGGTTCGGGTGATCTATGCCGTGCCTGAAGGTCCGCCTGCGCAGTTTGTGTGGAGGAGGCTGACCCACAGGGTTGTGCGATATGAAGGCCCCGAACGTATCGCCCCTGAGTGGTGGCGGTCACGGGCTGGTACGCGGCTGCGGGACTATTACCGCGTGGAAGATGATAGCGGACGCCGCTACTGGCTGTTTCGTGAGGGCGTATTGCACGACGGACGCGGCGGCGAACCAAACTGGTTCGTGCACGGATTGTTTGCGTGATGCCCGACAAACCGCTTACACCTGACCGCCGCAGGCTCACACAGGATGCTGACTTCCACCACAATGAGAAAAGCCCGTTCGTCGAGCTTGGGGTTACATCCTGCTTTTCATTTCTGCATGGCGCGTCAGATGCGGTTGATCTGGTGCGTACGGCTTCAACGCTTGGATATGATGCGCTGGGCATTGCTGACCACAACACACTGGCCGGTGTTGTACGCATCCACAGTGAGGCGCGGACCGCCAAGCTGAAGCCTGTTATCGGGTGCCGGGTGGTGCTGGACGATGGGCAGGCGTTTCTTGTCTATCCCACTGACCGGGAAGCCTATGGGCGGCTATGCACGATGCTCTCAAAGGGCAAGATGACAACCGGCGATGGAGAATGGCAGGCCAAGGGCGCATGTGATCTTTCGCTCGATGATCTTGCACTGCATCAAGACGGGCTGATCGTAATTGCACTGCCCGGAAACGATCTTGCGTCCTTTGGTGCACAGCTTCCCGCGCTGGTAAATGCCCTGCCCGCGATGAGCCACATCGCTGCCAGTTTCTTGTATCGGGGTGATGACCGGGCTCGCATCACCCGGCTTGACCGGATGGCTCAGGCGCATCGGCTCAACCTGCTGGCCACCAATGACGTGCACTATCACGCCCCTGACCGCCGCCCCCTGCAGGATGTGATGACATGCATCCGCGAGAAAACCACAATTACCCATGCAGGGTTTCTGCTGCATGCCAATGCCGAGCGGCACCTTAAAAGCCCGGCTGAAATGGTGCGTCTGTTCGCTGAATGGCCGCATGCGATTTCCGCAAGCCGTGAGATCGCCGATGCCTGCCGGTTCTCACTTGATGAACTGCGCTACGAATACCCGGAAGAAACGGTGCCCGGTGGCAAGACTGCCGATGAGTGGCTGGCTGACCTTACATGGGCGGGCACAACCCGGCGCTATCCGCAGGGAACGCCACAGCGTGTGTCTGCAACGATTTGCAAAGAACTGGCGCTGATCGCAAAGATGGGGATTGCGCGCTATTTCCTGACCATCCACGACATTGTCGAGCATACGCGCGCACTGGGTATTTTGTGCCAGGGGCGCGGGTCGGCTGCCAACAGCGCGGTCTGCTTTTGTCTGGGCATCACATCTGTTGATCCGGCAAAGCATGATCTGCTGTTTGAGCGTTTTATCTCTGAAGAACGCCGCGAGCCGCCGGATATCGATGTTGATTTCGAGCACGAGCGGCGCGAGGAGGTTATCCAGCATATCTACAAAAAATACGGACGCACCCGCGCCGGGCTGTGCGCCACTGTTGTGCATTACCGCCCCAGAATGGCTATCCGCGAGGTGGGCAAGGTGATGGGGCTCAGTGAGGACATTACATCCGCACTGGCAAAAACCGTTTGGGGGTCTTGGGGATCATCCGTTGACGAAGCAAGTACAGATGAGGCGGGCCTGGACCTTGCTGATCCGTATTTACGCCGCACAATCGCGATTGCCGATCAACTTATCGGTATGCCCCGTCATCTCAGCCAGCATGTGGGTGGGTTCATTCTGACCGAAAAACCGCTTACGCAAACTGTGCCCATCGGTAACGGCGCAATGGCGGACCGCAGTTTTATTGAATGGGACAAGGACGACATCGACGCATTGGGCATCTTGAAGATCGATGTGCTTGCGCTGGGCATGCTCACCTGCATCCGCAAATGCTTCACACTGATTGAAGCTCATTATGGACGCGTGCTTACGCTTGCCACTGTGCCCCCGGAAGACCCTGCCGTTTACGACATGCTGTGCAAGGGAGACTCGGTAGGTGTCTTTCAGGTGGAGAGCCGCGCCCAGATGAACATGCTGCCCCGCCTCAAACCCCGAACGTTTTACGACCTGGTCATTGAGGTTGCCATCGTGCGGCCCGGACCCATTCAGGGCGATATGGTGCACCCCTATCTGCGCCGCCGACAGGGCAGGGAGAAAGTTGAATACCCATCGCCTGGTGCACGGTTTGGCCCACCTGATGAGCTTGAGCGAATCCTCAGCCGCACACTGGGCGTGCCGATCTTTCAGGAACAGGCGATGAAGATTGCGATGGTCGCAGCGCAGTTTTCGCCCACCGAAGCCAACCAGCTGCGCAAGGCAATGGCCACCTTCCGCGCCAAAGGCATGGTCTCGGCCCATAAAGAAAAAATGGTGAGCCGCATGGTTGGGCGCGGGTACGACAAGGCTTATGCCGAGCGGTGCTTCAGCCAGATTGAAGGCTTTGGCGAGTATGGATTTCCTGAAAGCCATGCCGCGAGCTTCGCGCTGCTTGTGTATGTGTCGAGCTGGCTGAAATGCCATTACCCGGCAGCGTTCGCATGCGGGCTGCTTAATTCACAACCGATGGGCTTTTATGCTCCCGCCCAAATCGTGCGCGATGCGCGTGAGCACGGCGTAACGGTGCTGGCCCCCGACATCAATATGAGTGATTGGGATAATAGCCTGGAACCAACAGCGGCGGGTGACTATGCCCTGCGTCTTGGTTTGCGACAGGTAACCGGTCTGGCCAAAGAAGATGCCGCCCGTCTCATGGCGTGTCGTGATGCGCCTTATGAAACGGTTGAGGCATTGCGAAGCTGTGCACGCATCAGTGCGCGAGGCATAGAAATACTTGCGGCCGCTGATGCGTTCCGCTCCATTGGACTGGACCGCCGTCAGGCCTTGTGGGATGCCCGCGCCATCAAGGAGGGGCCGGAGCTGCCGCTGTTCACATATGCCGATGCACCTGACAGTGGAGCTGACGTGCCGGTACTTTTGCCCGCCATGCCGTTAAGTGAACATGTGGTGGCTGATTATCAAACTGTGCGTCTTTCCCTCAAATCCCACCCCATGACCTTCCTGCGTGACACCTACGAAGCGCAGGGGTTTACAAAAACCACTGACCTCAGGGCAAAGGGGGACGGCGCGCGTGTTTCAATTTCCGGCATCGTGCTCATTCGTCAACGTCCCGGAAGTGCCAAAGGCGTTGTTTTCGTTACCCTGGAAGATGAAAGCGGCACCGCCAATCTGGTTGTCTGGCCGAAGACGCTCACTTTGTTCCGCAAGGTTGTGATGGGCGCACGGTTGATGGCAGTGCACGGTAAACTGCAGATGGATGATGATGTCATCCATGTCGTGGTGCACTCGATGGAAGATCACACTGCGGAACTGGGGCGGCTCTCCGACAGTATTTTCACAAGCGACGTGGCTCATGCCGACGAAGTGAAAAAACCCATTCCATTAAGAAATGGCGGGCACCCCCGCAACGCAACCATCATCCCCAAATCGCGCGATTTTCATTAGCAAACAGTTTCGGATGCAGCAGTTTTTAAAGTGAAGTCCTGTTTACCAGAGGCCATCGCGGCTTGGACCGTAATGTTCCGAACGAACAACTATCACTTAAGATCTCTGTGAGCCTCTATGCATGCCTTGTTCGGAACAAACCCAAGATGCTCCCAAATCACAGGACGCTTAATCAGTGAGCCCAAGGTTCCAATGCTTGTGCGCCCAACATACGAATCCCTTTGAACGCAGACATGTTGGATGAAACGTTGGCCTATTTGTTGATGCGCACGTCACAGAGCGGGGAGTTCGGGTAATGGAAATTCGACAGCAATTTGGGCCAGAAATCTGGACGATGGATGGCGACAGTGTCCGCATGTTTGGAATTGTGCCCTTCACAACAAGAATGACGGTAGTTCGCCTGGAGTCTGGAGGCTTGTGGATCCATTCTCCTATTGCGCCAACGCAAGAGCGACTGCACTTCGTCAACGAGTTAGGTCCTGTCGGACACCTAGTTGCCCCCAACAAGATCCATAGCCGTGGTATCGAACCGTGGAAGGCTCACTATCCTTCTGCAAAGGTCTGGGCGTCGCCTGGCTTTTCTATGCGGCACCCAAACATCGCTATCGATGAGGTGCTGAAAAACGGCGTCGAAACCGATTGGAGCGGCGAGATCAGTCACTGCGTAGTTGATGGACATGCCGTTCTTGACGAGGTGGTGTTTCTGCACAAGCCCTCCAGGACGCTAATCATCACGGACTTTATCCAAAAGCATGAGGCCGCCAGAGAGTCTTGGTTTTGGCGCGGCGTGAAGAGCGTGGCTGGTATCTTAGGCAACGGCGGAGGCGTTCCGCTGGATGTAAAGCTAAGCATTCGAGACAAGGCTGCGTTTCGGAGGAGCATTGGCACCATTCTCAAATGGGATTTTGAGAACCTCGTCCTAGCGCACGGACAATGTTTGCGGGGCGGAGCGAAAAAAGACGTGAGCCTCTCTTTCAGCTGGATAATGAAGAGCTCGAGTCTCGAAGAGTAGGCTGCAAGCCATCGTTGCTCTGCAACTGCTCTGCCCCCTGACTGGATGAACGTTGGGGCTCAGGTGAGAGGGTATCCGGTCACTTAACAAAAAAAGCGACCCAAGCTGGGAGGATCGTTAGACGAGAGCTAGAGAAAAGCCTGACTGGTATTACGCGCCACCTTACGCGCCTGACCAGCTGCGTAGATGGATTCGAGCTCCTCTGCATGCTCTAAAAACGCGCGCAGTACTTTGTCATCAAACATGCAAGGCGAGATACGGCTATCGCCTTCCTCAAGCAGATGACACGCAATCTTGTGGCTCATGCCCTTTTTGTACGACCGCGTATCTCTCAGAGCATCATAAACGTCGCACACGGTGACAATCCGTGCCGCCAAACTGATTTCATATCCGCTCAGACCATGCGGATAGCCTGAGCCGTTTATGTATTCATGATGTTCCAAGGCAATCGGTGCAGCGAGCCTCATCAGCAGATTTTGTGTTGCCTGCAAAATCTGAGCACCCGCCTGCGAATGAACATGCATGATACGCTGTTCAGCTACTGTCAGAGGTGCCGACTTATGAAGTATCGACGATGGCACCGCCAGTTTGCCAATGTCGTGCAGGCGGGCGGCGTAGCCAAGGGCCAACGCATCATCTTTCGGTAAACCCAAAACCAAGCCCAGATGAGATGACAACTCACCAACGGCAAGTTCATGGTCTGCTGTATGGCGATCCGACGCATCCTGCGCGCTGTGGACGCAGTCCACAGCATCAAGCTCTATTGCATTCATAATCCCGGTGACAGCCAACTGGCATCCTCCTGACCTCAAATACTCTATCAAGCAAACTATTTAGTGGCTGTTACCAATACTTGTATAGGGATTGTGGCCAATAGAGGGTAACACTCGGAGAACAAATGAAGCGCAGATTTAGACCGCCGAAAAGGCGTTCTGGACGCAGCAATACAATGCAGTGTTATTGTGCTGGTTATTCGCAGCTTGACACTTAGATGAGAATTTATTCAGACAACGCCCTACGCGCGATCTTTGACACCACAGAAACCATTGCCCTTGTGGGTGCGAGCGATAAACCTCGCCGCGCCAGCAATTCGGTTGTCGCGTATTTGCTGGCTGCATCACGGAGGCTCGTCACCCTCGGAGCAGCATGAGGTTTACTGGATCCGTGGGCGAAGGTGCGATCACAGTGCTCTGAGAAGGCCCGCGCTGCGGTCATGTCAAATCTTGCCTGACCTGAAATCCATTTGGTTTACGGGTGCACTTGTCGAGAGGTGTTGGGGCGCTGTGCCGAACTAGCCAACTGTGGCGCACACCCAACTGTCGGCCGCGCTGTCTTAGTCGCGCCGCAACCAGTCGGCTATCTGCCGATAAACAGCTGCATCATTCAGCAAATCTAAGTGGTTCAAGCCCATGCCGACCCACGTGTTCTCCTCTGAAAACCCGAGGTCTCGGTTCGGATGATGGCTCTTACCCAGCGCGCTTGCCACGGGTACAAGGCCGTCGCCGATAGTCTCGTCAAGCCAAGGTCGTGACCTCTCGTTCAAAGACGCCGCCACAGCGAAACAATTGATACTCTTTGGAAGCGGCACGGTTTCGGGCAATGCAGTTCGTTTTGTAAAACGATTTACATCCCTCCAATCGTCCTCCAGTAAACTCCCATTACTAAGGTCTGTGATGCCCGCGCTTCGGACATTGCCAATTCCAGCGATAGGGCTTGAATAGGGGCTCTTGTCCAGAAGGTTCAGCAGCCAGTTGCCACCTCGCTCCAGCGGCGCGCCGTGATGTGGTGTGCCGAGGAAAACGACAGAACGCAGAAGGTTAGGCCAAGACTTTCGGTCAAGAAACGCATGATGAATAGCGCTTCTTGCCACCAGACCACCCATGCTATGGGCCAGAATTATTACGTCCTCGAGCGGTTCTGGCCACTCTTCAACCAGACTCTCAATCTGGTGGGCCAACTCCTGACCGTTCTGTGAAATATGTCGGCCAGAATTGTATCTCAGATAGACGGGTACGAGGCCCAGTTCCTCGCTTAGAACGGTCCCATGGTCATGCCCCTGTCGCAGCCAGGCCAAGTCACTCATGCACAGGCCGTGAATCAGGATAAGCAACCTGTTCTTGGAGGTTGCAGCGTTGTTTCGTGCTGGGCCGCCATCGGTACCAATTGGCCGCCCCTGCGACCTGAATTCCATCTTGAGAGCGAGAGGGTTGCGCCTTGCCTGCAGGTGATCGCCGCATACACCGTTCAACGCAGATATGAATCCGTCAGTTAGCCAATTTGGGTCGGCAGGCGCTACAGCATGTTCCAGAGTCCTGAGCGCCTGTTCAATGGTAAACCCTGTTGCCTGAATCGTGCCCCTAACACAGCCATATACGAATCCCGCAATGCCTCTGGCATTGCGTGGGGGGCTGTGGCCCAAGGGAGGAGAAACTGCAGCAATATTCGCGTGCATCTTCTCCACGACATTGACCACGGCAAGGGCACCATCTGCAGTGAGCTGGGAAGCGCCTAGCGTAGAATGCAAATTTGCAAGGGCGTTTTTCATTGGCGAAACAGACACCTCTATTGATAGCTCAGTCTATAGTGAATGGTGTAGTTATCCAAAGGCTACTGACATGAGGCGTACAAGGTTCACGGAAGAGCAGAAGGCGCTTGTCACCTAGCCTTAGTGTGAAAAGTTGACCTCGAATTATCTGCAATAGGAACGCGAATGTTTGACACATGGCTGCCACTTTTTGGGGGGCTTGCTTTGCTTGTCGTCGGCGGAGACCTTCTCGTGCGCGGTGCCGTACAGATCGCGAGCAGATTCGGGGTGTCGCCGCTGATCGTTGGTCTCACGCTCGTTGGCTTCGGAACGTCCACACCAGAGCTGGTGACGTCGGTTCAGGCCGCACGTATTGGGGCGCCCGGTATCGCGTTCGGCAATATTGTAGGATCGAATATTGCCAATGTACTCTTGATCGTCGGCGCATCCGCAATCCTATATCCGATTGTCGTCACATCCTCGGCTCTCAAACGCGATGGGGTGGTGATGGTTGCAGTCTCAGCCGCCTTTGCTGCACTTTCGACCGTCATGGAGATGGGGCGATGGCTCGGAGCGATCTTCATCCTCGCCTTGATTTTCTACGTCTACACAGCATTCAGGCAGGAGCGTCAGGTTCAGCGCGCCGTGGATCACGGTGCGGTCTATGATAAGGCTACCGCTCTTCAGGCCGCTGACCCAGGCACAGCAATAGCTGCCAACAAGACGCAATCTATCCTCTTGCCAATCATGATCGCGGTCGCTGGGTTGGTGCTTCTTGTGGCCGGGGGCACTTTCCTCGTGGACGGAGCTGTCACGGTCGCCCAGTCCTTCGGGATCTCTGAGACGGTCATCGGCCTGACTATTGTCGCAGTTGGAACGTCTCTCCCGGAATTCGTGACGTCCGTCCTCGCTGCAGTCCGTCGTCTGGGCGACGTTGCTTTTGGTAACATCGTAGGCTCGAACATCTATAATATTCTCGGCATTGGCGGTGCCACTGCCTTAATTGCGCCTAGCGCGGTTCCTTCGGAGATACTGAACTTCGACAACTTGGTGATGATCGGAGTATCAGCACTTCTGATTGCTTTCGCTTGGACCGGCCTCAAGATCGCTCGATGGGAGGGAGGGGCGCTTCTGCTCGGTTACATGGCTTACGTCTTCGTTATCTGGCCTTGAGTTGATGCTGTTCATTGAGCGGGCAACTCAAATGGTTACCTCACAGAGGGTTTCGTCATCTGGGCTCAACAATGTTTACAGGTAGCTTTTGGACTAGGGTGGATTGTTTCGAGATTGATGTGAGCGCGCCCCCAACTTGGCTGCAAGTGAAGACAGAAACGGCCTCAGCGGAAGAAAAGCGCGATAGGCAATCTCAAGAAGAAACATGACACCGGGCAAACTTGTAGCGCTGGCGGCCCATCGCCATCCTGATACTCGGTTCCATATGGCTGCGAATGCTCGAGCCCCCGAAACCAGTTCACCATTCGGCAAGCGGACATGAAGCCGCTTCATTGCCTCTGCAGAAGATAGGTCTGCTCCAATGTCGTTTTGGCCTCCTGCCACATCTACCAGTGTTAGGCTTTCGCCGCCGCCAAGCCGACTGTAGTGGCTGATCTCGAGGGTACACAGGGGACATGACCCGTCGAAGAAGACGGTAATGCCATCGTCGCGGACCTGTTCTACCGGGCATTCAGCATGCCGCTGGTTCTCAGGCGAACTGACACGACTCGCCGATGTTTCTTGCATCGCTTTCCCTCCTGGTCCTCGACACCTTACGTTGCCAGCCAACAGGCGGATGAGCGGCGCGGCGTTCTGTCGCTCGCCCTCTCGCCGCGTACAGCTGTGTTGACTGCTACGGCTTTATGCAAGCTGCTCCGCTGAATGGTCCGTGTGCGGGAGTTGGAAGAAAGTCAGAGCGCCTGAAGATTTCGTGTTTGGGGGCTTGGGCCAACACGCGGATTTTGACCTCGATTGAGAACCAGAGAAGAAAGGCGCTGGTGTTGGGAGAGCCAAGGTGTAGTCCAAATTCATCCCGTGTCCGTACAATTTATGTAGTTGCAATCAGCAAGACCCTTAGATCGGGAGAAGCCGCGTGAAAATCAAAGAGCGAGCGGAATACGCATCAAAACCCAAGCCGTTAATCGGTCCGCCAGACCAAGATGTTCTCTCTGCGGTCAAAGCAATGAGCGCGAAGAATTTTGGATCAATCGTGGTGGTCAACCCTGATCACACCGTCGCGGGATTGGTCACAGAAAGAGACATATACCGTCGTCTAGTCGCGGAGGGTCGTGATGCAGCGACGACGAAACTCTCCGACATTATGACAACGAGCATTCGGGTCGCGAGCGAAGATGACGAATTGCTCGATTGGCTGCGCATCATGTCAAACGAGCGGTTCCGACGGCTTCCAATCACAGATAAAGACGGAAAACTTGTCGCCATGATGAGCCAAGGAGATTTTGTTTCATATACTTGGCCAGAGCTAATGACCCAAGCCACGACACTTGCACGATCGGGCTTGAAGGATGCGTATTACCCTATACTGATCGCATTGGGTATTGGCCTTTATACAATCGCTATCACTCTAATTCTGTGAGAATGGCCCAACGTTTTAATGACATCTGCTCCTCCTTCCGCGCTTAATGACCTGAGAACCTCCGGTCCCTCAGTTATTTCGAGAGTCTGCCCATTTCATAATTGATGTTTTGCAGCGTCGCGAGCGCGTCGGGAGCGGAGCCCCCAATACGCTCGAGCGACCGGCGTGCTGCGGGCGAAAGTGAGACTGTCTGGGACGTTATACTTTCGGGAATTATCAGGCGGCCGGGCGTTTAAGCCTTCGATGCAACCATTCCGCTAAGGCGTTTCCGTCACGACTCCGCAGAGTTTGAATTTGCGTAAGGCTGCTCGCTGATACCCCTATTGTTTTCCCAGTTCCTAAATCGAAAATTCCCTGTTCCATGTTTGCCGAAGTTATGAGAAACGGCTGATGCCAAGCCATTTTTGTGCTCTTTGTGCCCCAGCCCGCAGGCAAAATGACGAAATTTCCCTGCAAATTCCCGTTTAACAGGGAATTTGTGGAGGAGACCGGTTCTCGTTCTTGGCTCTGCACAGCCAGCCATCCAAGTGGTCGTCTTAACAGGTATGAAAATTTGTGTTTTGTCCGAAACTACAATCGGATAGCAGGCAAATGGTCAGTATAGAGACAATTTGGTGGCACTTTTTGCTGCCGAGATTGTCCAATAGTCCCGAGAATCTCCGCTAGGTGTTTTGAGACATCCAAATTTCCAAGAAATTTGGTGTAGAGACTAGTTCGAGAGTGGCTGAGACTGTTTCGAGCCCCGGCTGCATAGTCATTCCTTTGGAGGCGGCGCGCGAGACAGATAGTTGCCATCGGTCATAGGTCGGCTTGTTCTTGATACCTAGGCAGATGTAATGGGCTTTAGGGGGAAAACGCACAGCAATGCGTATTCTGGGCCGCCTTGGAAGGTCTTACTAGCTAAACAATCAACTCAATCAATCCCGTCGGCGCTGACGGGCAACATCCTTCCATAAGGGAAAAACTCTAATCGAACTTGGCGGGAAATCAGGGGGCCACGTCATAGGCGTTCAAGTCGCCCATGCAGACATACTTCATCTCAAGATAGTCATCGAGGCCGTATTTAGATCCTTCGCGCCCCTGACCGGATTCCTTTACACCACCGAAGGGGATGACATCGGATGTGATTGCCGTTTCGTTGACGCCGACCATGCCGTATTCGATGCCTTCCGCGACGCGCCACACGCGACCGATGTCACGAGTGTATACGTAGGACGCGAGACCAAACTCGGTATCGTTGGCAAGGGCAATGGCCTCTGCTTCTGTCTCGAACTTGAAGATCGGGGCAACGGGACCGAATATTTCCTCGCGTGCCAGCCGCATGGTCTGATTGACATCGGTGAGAACTGTTGGCTCAAAGAAGCAGCCACCAAGAGTGCTGTGAACGCCGCCGATCTTTATCGTCGCCCCCTTGGCAACGGCGTCCTCAACAAGGGCTGTCACGTCTGCCACTGCCTTTGGATTGATGAGCGGGCCGTGAGTGCTTTCCTTGTCGCGCCCGTTGCCAAGACGGTAGTCGCCGACGGTCTCAACCAGTTTTTCAACGAAGGCGTCATAGATGCCCGCCTGTACAAGAATGCGGTTGGCGCAGATGCAGGTCTGGCCGGAGTTGCGGAACTTGGAGCCGGCAGCACCTGCCACAGCTTTTTCAAGATTGGCGTCGTCAAAGACGATGACCGGGGCATTGCCGCCAAGTTCCATTGATGTGCGCTTCACGGTATCGGCGCATTGCTTCATCAGCATTTTGCCAACCGGTGTGGAGCCGGTGAAGGACAGCTTTTTGACTATTGGGTTCTGCGTCATCTCATCGCCCACGTCTTTGGCATGACCTGTCGGCACGATATTGAGAAGACCAGCAGGCAGACCGGCACGCTGCGCCAGTTCGGCAATCGCCAGTGCTGACAAGGGCGTTTCCGCGGCAGGCTTGATGACGATGGCGCACCCGACAGCCAATGCAGGCGCTGCCTTGCGGGTAATCATGGCAGTGGGAAAGTTCCACGGTGTGATGGCTGCGACCACGCCGACGGGCTGCTTGAGGACCAACGCCCGACGATCTGTCTGGGGCGCTGGAATGATGTCGCCGTAAACGCGTTTGCCTTCCTCAGCAAACCACTCGATGAAAGATGCGGCATAGGCAATCTCGCCACGCGATTCAGCGAGCACCTTGCCCTGCTCGGCAGTCATGATGAGCGCCAGGTCTTCCTGATTTTCCATGATGAGATCAAACCAGCGCTTTAGCACTGCTGACCGTTCGCGGGCGGGCAGGGCCTGCCATGCGGGCATCGCCTTTTGGGCAGCAGCTATTGCCTGGCGCGTGTCGTGGGCGTCCAGGCTTTCAACTTCGGCAATGCGCTGACTGGTCGCAGGATTGCGGACTGCAAATCTTTCCTGCCGCGCGCTGTTGATCCACTTGCCATCGACGAACCCTTTGCACTTCAAAAGGGAGCTGTCCGAGAGATCGCGTAGCATCGGCTGTGTCCTGATAATATGGTCCGGGAGGACGGGTCTACTGGCGTGCGTCCGTCAGCGAAGCATCCAGAATATCCAACCCCTCTTCCAGCACGTCGTCCGACACGGTGAGGGGCACGAGCACGCGGATGGTGTTGCCATGCACGCCACACGACAAAAGGATGAGGCCCTTCTCAAGCGCTGCTGCTGTCACGCGCTTGGTGGCATCAGCATCCGGCTCGTCGCTACCGGCAGATTTGACAATGTCAAAACCGACCATGGCGCCGGGGCCGCGAATGGCGGAGATCGGCAATGTGTCATTGCGCTTTGACGTCTCGTGCAGACGCGCCTTAATGCGATCACCAATCGTGTTGGCGCGCTCAAGAAGATTTTCTTCTTTGATAACATCCAGCACGGCAAGGGCCGCGGCGCAGGCAAGCGGGCTGCCGGCATATGTGCCACCCAGTCCGCCGGGGTCGGCCGCATCCATCACGTCTGCTTTGCCGATGACGCCGGACAGCGGCAGTCCGCCTGCCAGAGATTTGGCAACCGCAATGAGGTCTGGCTCGATATCATAGTGTTCGACGCCGAACATCTTGCCGGTGCGCGCAAAACCAGCCTGCACTTCGTCGGAGATGAGCATGATGCCGTTCTCGTCGCAGATACGGCGTAGCGCCTGCATTAGCTCGGCAGGAGCCTGATGGAAACCGCCTTCGCCCTGCACGGGTTCGATGATGATGGCGGCTACATCCTTTGGCCCGACGTCTGCCCGGAATGTGAATTCCAGCGCCTTCAACGTGTCGTCAACGCTGACACCGTGCGAGGCAATGGGGAACGGCACATGGAAAATGCCGCCGGGCATCGGGCCGAACTTGTGCTTGTACGGCAGCACCTTGCCTGTGAGCCCCATGGTCAACATGGTGCGCCCGTGAAAACCGCCCGTGAATGCGATCACCGCACTTCGGCCGGTGGCAGCGCGCGCCAGCTTCACAGCGTTTTCCGTGGCTTCCGCGCCGGTGGTGAAGAGGATGGATTTTGTCGGGCCTGAAATAGGCGCAAGATCGTTGAGCCGTTCGGCCAGCTCTATGTAGGGTTCGTAGGCTGATACCTGAAACGCTGTGTGCGTAAAGCGTGCGAGCTGGGCCTCGACGGCAGCAACCACTTTGGGGTGGCGGTGCCCGGTGTTGAGCACTGCAATGCCGCCAGCAAAGTCGATGTAGCGTTTGCCCTCAACATCAAACAGCTCGGAGTTCTCCGCACGGTCTGCAAAGACCGGCGTAGCGGTGGCAACGCCGCGTGCGACGGCAGCGGTGCGACGGGAGAGAAGGTCTGCATTGTTGGGCATGATCGGGCACCTGGACATGAGTTTTCACGGCTGCATTTACAGCGCGGCCAACCCGGTTTCGGGTGGCGCTTCATGTCTGAATAGCAATGCCTGTGCCAGTGTCTCAAAAATGCTGAAAGCCAGTGTTTGCATGGCTTTCAGCAACTTTTGCGATCTGTGTTCCTATACAGTCTTGAATAGAAAACACCTCAGCGGGTGAGTTGAATGCCGTGTTTTTTTAACAGGCGTGCGACGGTGGGCTGTGAGACGCCGAGCGCTTTGGCGATTTCAGTCTGTGTACCAAAGTGCTTTGCCGTCTGTTCAATCAACGCGCGCTCCGTTGCCGACAGCGCATCCGCTAGACGCGCAGGTAGACGAGCGCCGGTTCCCGCGTGCGCCCGCAAGGGAACTGATGCCCGCACTTCTGCGGGCAGATCATCAGGCCCGATGTCGTCTGTGCGACACAGAACATAGGCGCGTTCGACGATGTTTTGCAGTTGCCGCACATTGCCGGGGTACCGGAACCGCGTCAGCAGATCGAGGGCTGCCGGTGAGACGCGCCGGTGCTTTCCATACCGCTCCTCCAGCGAGGTCAGCGTGCGGGCAATCAGGGGTGCAATGTCGTCGGGACGTTCATCCAGGGGCGGCACTGCTATGGTCAGGACATTGAGCCGGAACCATAAGTCTTCACGAAATGTGCCTTGCTCGATGCGCTCTGCAACATTTGCGTTGCTCGCAACGATAATCCGCACATCCGCCTGCCGCTCCTTGGTGTCGCCAACGCGGAAGTAGCGCTGGGTATCCAGAAAAGTGAGCAGCTTGACCTGTAGTGACGGTGGCAGCGCGTCGATCTCGTCGAGAAATAATGTCCCCCCGTCGGCCGCTTCAATCAGGCCGGGTTTGCCTCCCTTGCGGGCACCGGTAAAGGCCCCGTCTGCAAACCCGAACAGTTCTGCTTCCAGCAGTGTCTCGGGAATGGCGGCGGCATTCAGGGTCAAGAACGGTTCTGGCTGGCGGTTACTTGAATCATGAATGATGCGCGCGACCATGGTTTTGCCTGAGCCGGTTGGCCCGGTGACAAAAACGGTGGTGTCAAAGCCGGCTGCGGTGATGGCGGTCTCCAGCACCATCTCCATTTCTTCGCTCGCACATACAATGTCAGAGATATCGCTGACCTTGCGGCGCATGGCGGCAAGTTCATTGCTCACGCGCTCGGCGCGGGCGCGTTCGTTGTCGAGTTCGCCGCGCAGCAGATCAAGTTCGGTGACGTCACGCTCATTGCCAACGACGTAGGCCACATTTCCGTTTGCATCAAAGACCGGCAGTCCGCTTACGAGCAGCATGCGGTTGGATTTGACGCGCTGGTTGATAGTAGCCGGGGCCCCTGTTCGCAGAACCTGTGTTGTGACATCAGCATCGAAGTTCCCTTGGTCGAGCAGTTCCTGCACGAGACGACCACACACGTCTTCTGCCTCAATATCGTTGAGCTCTTCGCAGGCCCGGTTGATCCACAGCAGACGCGGCGTGGCATCACATACCCATACGCCGTCGCTCAGTGCATTGAGAATGTCCATCAAGGCATCCGTAGGCAAAGCGTCGTGCGCCTTGAGAGCGAAGTCCGAGGTACGGTCAGTAGACATGCGGGCGCTCCAAACTGGACCTAACGGCAGTATTCAGAATTGAAGCTCATTTCATGGAAATTCACAAATGAATATTCAGAACCGAGATGATGGGCTCTTACTCGCGGAAAACCGGGCTTTGACGCGCGGCATATATTGGCACAGGCTTTGCTGAGTGAGGCCGTTAAGACGTTGTTAAGCAGAGCACCCAGGGGAGGCGTTGATCTGTTGAAGTCATGGGGAACCATCACCCGCGCGCTGTTTGGCGCTCTGGTTCTGGCTATACCGCTATCGGCTGCCGTGTCTCCGGTGCGCGCCGATACGATGGTTTATGCACTGTACGACGACATCAAGGACTGGGATCCGGCGGTCGCTTTTTCGCTTGAAGCGATCCTTCTGCGCAATGTCTATGAGCCGCTGGTGCGCTATGCCGCCCCCAAGCCTGGCGACGCAGGTGACGCACCACCAATTGAAGGTGTGCTCGCCACAGACTGGCAGGCCAGCGACGACGCCCTGACCTGGACATTCACACTGCGCGAAGGCGTGACGTTCCATGACGGCTCGCCTTTCAATGCCGCTGCTGCCAAGGCGGCACTGGACCGCACGATTTCACTGGGGCAGGGCGCTGCCTTCATCTGGGACGGCGTGGAAGAGATCACAGCGCCTGACGACACGACGCTCGTTATCCGCACCAGCCGTCCTATTCCCATTGATCTGATCGCGTCCGCTCAATACGGCGCCTACATTTACTCACCGACAGCGGCTGAAAACGGAACCGAGTGGTTCAATCAGGGTAATGCCTCGGGGACCGGGCCTTACAAAGTCGCCGGCTGGACCCGTGGTCAGCAGATTGTGCTTGAACAAAACGATGACTACTGGCGCGGCTGGCAGGACAGCCAGTTCAAACGGATCATCATGAAAGTGGTGGCGGAGGCCGCAACCCAGGCGCAGCTTATTCGTTCCGGTGGCGCAGATTTTGTCACGCTGCTTCCTGTGGATCTGCTGGAGCGCCTCAAGAACGACCCGGACATTGCGGTTGATCTGGCGCCGTCATGGATCAACACGCAAGCGCTCATCAACACCCAGAAATATCCAACCGACGACATCAACTTCCGCCGGGCGCTGACCTATGCGTGGGACTATGCGTCGATTGCTGACGAGATTTATCAAGGTACCGCAGATGTTGCGCGCGGCCCGGTGCCCACCACCATGTGGGGACACAACGCTGATCTTGCGCCGCCGGCTTTTGATCTTGAGGAAGCCAAGCGGTTGATCGATGCGTCGGGTATTCCGCCGCGGGATCGGAAAATTTCTGCCGCTTACGTCGGCACTGCGGCGGAAGTTACAAACTCACTGTTGGTGTTCCAGGCCTATCTTGCGACCATCGGTGTCGAGCTTCAGTTGCGCCCGGGCCCGTGGGGCAAAATCTGGGATGACGCAAAGAACCTGCGGACTGCACCGAACATTCAGGTGTTGTCGTGGTGGCCAACGTATCCAACGCCTGCGGACTGGTTGCAGGGCATGTACCGCACCGAAGACCCGACGCTTTTCAATCTTGCGCACTACTCAAACCCTGATTTTGACGCGCTGGTGGACGAAGCCCGCACTCTGGAATCCACCGACCGGGAAGCGGCCGTCGCTTTGTACGCAAAGGCGCAGCAGATTCTGGTGGATGATGCTGTGGGTATCTTCTTTGCCGATGTGTCTGCCCGCTATGTCCACCGCGCCAACATAAGCGGTGTGGAGAAAAACCCGGCTTATGTGGGCGTTGATTTTTACAGCCTGCGGCGGGAGCAACTGTAATGCTGCGTTACGCCCTCAACCGTGTTCTGCTTTTGCTGCTGACCCTTGTTGGCGTACTCGTCATCACCTTCATCATCAGCCGTGTGTTGCCGGGCTCTCCTGTTGAGATGATGCTTGGCTCGCGTCCAACGCCTGAGCAAATTGAAGCAGCACGGATTGCGCTTGGACTGGACCAGCCCATCTGGGTGCAGTTTTGGACCTATATGCGTGATGTGCTGTCGGGTGATTTTGGCACCAGCCTGCGCACCGGCCAGTCTGTCATCTCAGATATTGGCGCCCGGTTTGCCGCGACCGCTGAACTGGTGACGGTTGGCTTCGCGCTGGCTTTGGCAATCGGCATTCCGCTGGGCATTCATTCTGCCGTCAAACCCAATGCCATTAGCGACCACGCAGCGCGCAGCGTCTCTGTCATCGGGCTTGCTCTGCCGGTGTTCTTTCTGGGTCTGCTGTTTCAGCTCATCTTTCATGGCCAGCTTGGGTGGCTGCCGCTTCAAGGGCGCATTGATGGCGACCTGATGCTGGACAATCCGTTTGATACCGTCACCGGCTTCTTTTTGATCGACACTTTGCTTGCGGGCAACCTTGCAGCCTTCGGCAGTGCGCTTGCGCATCTCGCGCTGCCAGTGTTGACGCTGGCAGCGGCCACAACCGCGTCGGTCATGCGTGTAACGCGCAACAACATGATCGAAGTGATGAGCCAGGATCACATCAAGACTGTCATCGCATATGGCCTGCCGACTGAGAAGGTTCATTACCGTTATGCCCTGCGCGCAGCGCTTGTGCCGCTGTTGACCGTGTTTGGCCTGATCTATGGCTACATGTTGGGTGGCAGTGTGATCGTGGAATATGTTTTCGATTGGCCCGGCATCGGCGGCTATGCGGTCAACTCCGTCATCACCAATGATTTTCCTGCTGTCACCGGCGTAACGCTGGTGCTGGCGACGGCCTATCTCACCGTCAATCTGGCGGTCGACCTGCTCTATCAGGTTGTTGACCCAAGGTTGCGTGTCTCATGAGCCTCCTCAATCCAGAACAGGATATTCAGCGCCTGTCGCGCAGCGCGCGGTATCGGCGCATGGCCGCGCGCAACCCATTGCTGGTGGTCGGCGGTATTGTGATTGTGCTCATTGTGTTGGTCACAGCCTTTGCGCCCTGGCTATCGCCGCACGACCCAACGGCGCTTGACCTGACGAACCGGCTGCAATCGCCCAGCGCCGACAACTGGTTTGGCACGGACGTGCTTGGCCGCGATATTTTTAGCCAGGTTTTGCATGGCGGCAGGCTGTCGCTGATCGTTGGCTCCATGGCCGTCTTCATCGCCATGCTTATCGGCATCCCTATCGGTTTGATGGCAGGATATTACGGTGGTCGTGTGGATGCGATCATGATGCGTATCTCAGACGTATTTCTTGCGTTTCCCCCGCTGCTGCTGCCGATTGCCATTACGGCGGCGCTTGGCGCGGGGTTGCTCAACACCATGCTGGCCATCGGCATTTCGTGGTTCCCCTGGTACGCACGGATTGTGCGCGCCAGTGTCATATCCGTGAAGAGCGAGCTGTACGTAACCGCCGCCCGCGCCATGGGTGTCGGCCATACCAAAGTCATGCTGCGCCACGCGCTGCCCAATGCCTCCACGCCGGTCATGGTGCAGGGGTCAATGGACTTCGGCTACACAATCCTTGCCGCTGCATCCTTGAGCTTCATTGGTCTTGGCGCGCGGCCGCCTGCGATTGAATGGGGGTTGATGGTGGCATCGTCCCGGGCGCTTTTTCTGGATTATTGGTGGACGGCTGCATTCCCCGGGCTTGCCATTTTCGTGACCGTTCTTGCGGTCAATCTGTTTGGCGATGGCCTTCGGGATGCGCTTGATCCCAAGTTTAGGGGGCGCGTCTGATGGAAACCCCAAACGTCCTTGATGTGAGCAACCTGTCTGTGACCTTTGACACAGCCGAGGGTGCGGTGACGGCCATTGAGGACATCAGCCTGACGGTTGCGCCCGGCGAAGTGCTGGGTCTTGTTGGCGAATCCGGATCCGGCAAATCTCTTACCGCAGCGGCCTGCCTTGGCATGCTGCCGGGCAATGCGCGCGCGACGGGCACGGTGGCCATGAACGGCCAGTCGTATGAAGCATCGGACAAGGCCAACATTGCGGTGTTTCGCGGGCGCGCGGCCATGGTGTTTCAAAACCCGATGGTCGCCCTGCATCCGCTGATGACCGTAGGGCGGCAGATGGCGGACATTATTCAGGCGAATTCTGATCTCAGTCGCACTGATGCTTTGGCCCGAGCACAAACCGAAATTGAGAACGTGCGGCTGCCCGAGGCCCATGCGCAGCTCGACAAGTTTCCGCACCAGTTTTCAGGCGGCCAGCTGCAACGCATCATGATTGCCATCGCCTTGACGCTGGACCCGGACCTGCTGATTGCGGACGAACCCACCACTGCTCTTGATGTAACGGTACAGGCCGAAATCCTTGATCTCATCCGTGATCTGCAACGGCGAAAGAAACTGTCGGTTCTGTTTATTACCCACGACCTCAGCATCGTCAGCGAACTGTGCGACCGGGTGGTTGTTGTGCGCTATGGCCGTGTTGTTGAAACCGGCACGGTGCGGGAGGTCTTTGCCGAACCCCAAAACGATTATACCCGCGCATTGCTTGATGCTGTGCCCGCGCTTGGGGATGGTGGTGTTGCCGCCAATGATGTTGAAGAACCCATTTTGGAAGTCCGTGGACTGACGAAGCGCTACGGTGACTTTGAAGCCGTGCGTGATGTCACATTCTCAGTTCGGCGCGGCACGTGCGTTGGTCTGGTCGGCGAAAGCGGATCGGGCAAAAGCACCGTTGCCATGAGCCTGCTGCGCCTAAACGATCCGGTGACCGGCGCTGCCTTCTTTGAAGGGGATGACATTCTGGCCATGTCGGAGCGCACCTTCCATCCGTTGCGCAACCGCATCGGGGTTGTGTTCCAAAACCCTTACTCGTCGCTCAACCCGCGTATGCGCGTGCGTGATATTATTGCCGAGCCGCTGGAGACACATACGGACATTCGCGGCGCCGCACTGGCGGCTGAAGTTGAAAAGAACATCAAGCGCGTCGGCCTTGATGTTGAACATCTGTCACGATTTCCGACGGATTTTTCTGGCGGGCAGCGCCAGCGCATTGCCATTGCCCGCGCGCTGGCTCCAGCACCGGACCTTCTCATTCTGGATGAGCCGACGGCGGCGCTGGACGTGTCCGTGCAGGCGCAGGTGCTTGACCTTCTGGAAGAGCTTCAACGCGACCTGTCTTTAACCTATCTGTTTATCACCCATGATTTGGCTGTTGTTGAGCGGCTGGCGAGTGATGTCATTGTGATGTATCGCGGCGGCATCATGGAGCAGGGGCCGGTGGCTGAGGTATTTGCCCATCCCAAAACCCAATACACGCGCAAGCTGCTGGCATCCGTACCAAAACTTGTTCGCGTACCTGCCTGATTTCTTGCTCACATGCCATCACACACGATGCCCCCAAATCGATGCCTAAAGGACGACTGATCCCATGACCAAGTTCAACATTGCAGGCCTTCAACTCAGCCTTGGTGTCGGTGACAACATGGCTGAGATAACCAAGCAACTGACGGTTATGAAGGCGCGCTTTCCCTGGGTCGACATGGCGGTACTGAGTGAGTTGTCGCCGCACGGTCCCCTTGCAACCAATGCGGAGGCCATACCGGGGCCGACGGAAAACAAGTTTTGTGATCTGGCGCAGCGGCTGGGCATTTGGCTCGTCACGGGCTCTATTTACGAGAAGGCCGGCGACAAGATTTACAACACTGCCAGTGTCATCGATCCCGACGGCAATGTCGTTGGGCGTTACCGCAAGATGTATCCATTTTTGCCATATGAAAAAGGCATCGCGGCAGGTGACGACTATCTGGTTTGGGATGTGCCGGGGTTCGGGCGGTTTGGGTTGTCCATCTGCTATGACATGTGGTTCCCGGAGACCACGCGAAATATGGTTTGGATGGGCGCTGAGGTGATTATTCACCCAACACTGACCAACACCATTGATCGCGATATGGAACTGACGCTTGCGCGCGCCAATGCCATTTCCAACCAGTGCTATTTCTTTGACATCAATGGTGGCGGAGATCTTGCCTACGGCCAGTCAATTATTCTGGGACCGGAAGGCGACATTCTTCATCAGGCGGGGCGGGGCACGGAGATCATGCCGATCCCCGTCGATTTTGAACGGGTTCGGCACGTGCGCCGTGAGGGCAGCAAAAACTTCGGCCAGCCCCTTAAGTCGTTCCGCGATGGCCCCACTAATTTCCCGGCCTATTCAGAAGGTCCGGCAAGCTCGCTCTCACTGCGCGGGCTTGGCAAGCTGGAAATGCCGGGAGCCGACAAGGCAAAATCGTCAGATGCAACAGATGCCGCAGGTGGCGACGCATAACGCGCCGTCACCCGTAGCTCTTTAACCACGCACCGCGAACGGCGCCTCAGACCTTACTGCTGAGGCGTTTTGTGTTCGTCGAGGAATGCAAACACGATGTCCTGCACTTTTTTGACATAGAGCAGATAGTGATCGTCGTGCAGACGGTCCGGCGAGGTATAGACAACGGACGTGCCCTGGGTGTGTTCATCCATGAAGTCACCGCAGTGGCCGTCAAAAATCGGGTCTGGAAACCACGGATCGTTTTCACCATAAAGTGCCAGCACGGGCTCATCCTTGGGTGAGTTCAGGCCAATATACTCCTCCCACCCCGCATGACATGGCCAGCCTTCGATGATGCGGCCGGCAACGGGCTGACCTACATAGGTCGCCGTTGTAATCGCGCCTTCGCTGTGGCCTGCCATGAAGATGTTTTCGGGCTGGACCCAGTCGAACTTCCTGACATTGGTCAGAGCGTTGTCGGCCTCTGCCTGACGCCACCCCAAAACTTCGCGATGCAGGCTGCCGCGTGGTATCAGCGGGTTACAGCTTGTGGGTTTATGCTCGCGGGCAAAACTGTCTGGCAGGAAGACTGCGTATCCGGCGGATGAAAAAATAATCGCAGACCGTTTGGGAACGCTTCCAAGACCATCGCAGCCATGCAGTTGCACAATGGTTGGCAAAGTGGGGCCAACACCTTCGGGCAGCGTTGCACCAGCTGCTTCAAACGCGCTGATGGTCTGTTTGATATGCCCGCCATCACCATCAGGCAAATAGACCAGGCCGTTTGTCCAGGTGCGGTCGATTTCCTCCTGCGGACCACCTTCAAAATCATTCGCTGCCGCCGTGCCGGGCGCAAAGGTGACGCCCATAAGGGCGGATGCCAAACCTGCCATACACGCGACAGTCAGCTTTCGTCTCAGGGGTATATGACGCATCACAGATCCTTGTTCTAGATTGTCGACAATCCACCCAAGAAGGTTAAATCGCTTTGTCTAGCTGTGTCCATCAAGATCGGTGGAATAACCGCATCGGCGCATCAGCTTGCCTTGTGTTTCGATGATGCGGTCAATCTGCGCCTTGCTCAACTGTGCCGCGCCACTTCCAGGTTTTCCGTGGTTGAAAAACCGATCTGTATGGGTGCTTCGCTCGGCAAAACCTGACGCCGCTTCCTGCTGCTGCAACACGCCAAACGACGACCGACGGATGGCCCTGTTCAGGCGCGCGCGCGGCACTTTGATGCCGAGGTAACGGGTGACCAACCCAAAGGTATTAACGGTGTCGGTATACATGTCTTCATATCGCACCACCTGGGGTATCTGTTGTCCGGGTTGGGGCGGTTTATCCGTGCCCTCAATCCACCTGCTGAGATGTGCATGCCAGGGGCCAATGCGCTCTGGTACATGGGCTGCTGTGTTATCGCTGGCAAATGTATCTGACGCCATAAGGTCAATCATTGCATCAAGGCTGACGCCGTAGTGCCGCGCTGCAGACGGGACGATATCCAAGGGATTGCGGACAATATAGAGGGCGCCGCGCGTCAGGTCTGGCGGAATGAGGTGCTGTGTTGTGGCCTGACCCCATGCTGCCAGTGGCGCATGGGTTTTGACAAACACCATGTTCGGCGACTGTTCGCTCATCAGCTCTAATGCCCGATGCCGCAAGCGCAAGAGTGCGGATGCATCAAGACCGGATGTGTCGCCGCCGAAGGCCAGATCGTACCATTGGCGCCCGGTTGTACTCGCAAAATAGGTTCCAAGATCGGCAAGGGTGAGGGAGCGTTCCTCACCCCACAGGAGTTGCATCAAAAAGGCCCGCAGCCAGGTATTGCCAGACTTGGGATACGACGCGATCCAGATGGTCTTCATGGGTAGTCCTTTTGCCTGCCAACCTGAGGTGTAGATCCCGACTTCCTGCACGCTGCGCGCGCATCTCTGACACCATTTCGTTGCGGATTTGACACATTTTAGGCTTTACCGACCATTAACCAACGGTCCGCGTTGATGACAGTGCTTTGGGGTGTAATTATCGGAGAGTAATTGTCGACAATATGCAAACAGGCAGTGCGTTGATGTACGGTCTGTGGTCGCCCAGTCAAGTGCGCCTGGTGGGGGTGTGAGAAGGGCGACAGGCACATGGTTCACCGGGGGCTACTATGACACGCACACATCTGCTTGGAACAACGATGCTTGTTGGCGTAGCCCTTGCGGCGCTGCCTGCGGCGGCACAGGATTTTCAGCTGACAGATCGTACATTCCTGGAACTCGAAGGCTATGCCGCACCCTCGACGTCTTTTGGCGGCGACAATTCAGGGTTTTTCTTTCTGGGCGAAGGGCAGGGCCGGGTCACGCATCTTCTGGGTAACGGATATGCTGTTGGCGCGCAGACCCGTATTGAAGCCAAAACCGCTGAGAATGATTTTTCTTCGGAATTTGAAGTCGATCAGGGCTGGGCGTTTTTCTCCACACCTGTGGGTGATGTTACGACTGGCATCACGGCTGGTGCTGCCACCGTGTTTGGTTTTGGCGCGCCATCGGCGATCGGGCGTGGTTATGGTGTGAACTCGCCGGAGTTCGTGCATTCGCAAAACCCATTTCTTGCACCTTTCGCTGCCACCAGCTCTCCAACATTTTTTGACACCAATTTCCGCGTTGGGGTGAACACACCCGTCAGCAATGACTGGATCATTGCGGCGAGTTGGGCGCCGCGCATGGATACCACCAACAACCAAACGCAGGACCTGCTGGACGTCACCGAGATTGCCGGTCTGTATCGCTTTAATGTTGGCAATGTGGATGTTGGTGTCAGCGCCGGTGTCATGCAGGCGAATGTCAACAACGGCAACACGTTTCCGGCGATCGCGTTCAACGACAAAGTACGCGCCTATAACGTGGGCACCGAGATCAAGTATGGCGGCTTTACAGCCGGCGGCTCGTTCATGACCTACAAAAACCTTGAGGGTTTTGATGACGTCGATTTTGAGTCAGTCACTGCGGGCATAACCTACCGCACTGACCCGTGGATCTTTGGTGTGTCGTATGGCTTCTCCATGACAGACCTGCCCCAATCGGGCACCAGTTTTAATGTGCTGCTGGGTGATGCGACAGCAGACATTCTGGAAGTCGCTGCGACGTATGCCTGGTTGCCGGGCGTTGATATTGGCGCCGCCATTGTTCATACCGACCGTCAGGATAACCGGTTTGGCACGGGCCTGAATAACACCAACACTTATGGCGTTTTGCAGACTACGTTCAAGTTTGGCGAAGCTGATTTTCTTGCTGCACCGGCGCAGGCCGTGTTTGGCCCGGAAGGCAAGTATCGCGGTTACTTTGAAGGCGAATACAAGGGTGGCAATGATCGCCAGCTAGGGACGGGCAACATTTTTGCCCCGCTCTGGCAGGACGATGACTCGCTGTTTTACACCGACCTTCGGTTCCAGAACGACGATGCCGGGTCCGGCGAATACAACCTGGGTCTTGGCTTCCGCCAGATCGTAGCGGACAGCGTGGTGGTTGGCGCTTATGGCTTCTTCGACCAGCGCACCACACAGGCCGACAATACCTTCAATCAGGCGACCATCGGCGTTGAAGCGCTCACCGAAGACTTTGACTTCCGGGCCAATGGGTACATTGCTGAAAAGGATGCCAAGGCCATTGTCGGCGCAGCAGGTACAGCCGTCATTGTGAACAACCAGATTTTTGTGCAAGGCCAAGCTGAACGCGCTCTGTCCGGGTTTGACGCTGAAATCGGTTACAAGCTGCCGCTCGCATTTGAAGATACCGAAGTTCGTATTTTCGGTGGTGGGTATCACTTTGATGCATCGGGTACAAAGGCGGTTTCAGGTCCACGCGCGCGCGCTGAAATGCGCTTCAACGATATTTCGTTCCTTGGTGATGGATCTCGCCTGACGCTTGGCGCTGAAATCCAGGACGACTCCGTGCGCGGCGAACAGTTCTTTGGTGTGGCGCGGTTGCGCGTTCCCTTCTCCACCTTGCTTGGCGGGCGTCGCTCCGACAACTTGTCGCCACTCGAAGAGCGCATGACGGAGCGCGTTCAGCGTGACGTGGATGTTGTAACGGGAGCACAGGCAGGCACACTGGAAGCAGCGGTAAATCCGCTGACCGGCCAGCCTTACGGCAACATTGCCTATGCCAACGCAACCGGCGGCGGCAGCGGCAGCAGCCTTGCAGATGCAACTGATGTTCAATCAGCCGTTACGCAAGCCGGACCGGGTGGCATTGTGGTGGTGGATGGCACCGCCGGTGTGGTCAACACAAACGGCACAGTGACGCTTGCCTCAGGCCAGACATTCACCGGCGCTGATGCTGCATTGTCTGTACCGGTTGTTGGTTTAGAGAGTGGTGCCACCGCATTGGCACCCATATCGGGTGGTGGTGCACGGCCAACAATCAACTCTGCCAATAATGCGGTGGCCAATCTGCAGGTTGCAGCAAACACAACGGTGCAAAACGTTGACCTTGTCGGCGGTTTCATGGGCGTCACTGCGGATAATGCACCCGGCCTGACGATTGACAACGTGAACATCAGCGGCACCAACCCAGGCAACCTGGCTGGGTCAGCGGGTCTTTCAATCGTCAATACCGTTGGTGCAACGGTCAATAACACCACCATCGGCACCAACGGCGGCGCAGGTGCCCGCGGGCTGTTTGTGAACAATTCCGGCGTGATCAATGTCAACAACATGACCATTGGTGCGATGACTGGCGCAGCCTCAACAGGCGCACTGGTGCAAAGCTCGCTCACAACCAACCTGACAAACACAACGGTGACGGCGGTAACAGGAACCACCGCGACCGGCATTGCCTATAACTTCTCCACCGGTGTGGTCAGTGGTGCGGAAGTTCTGCAGGTCGGCAGCGTGGCAGCGGCGGGTCTCAACCGGGGCATCAGTTTGTTCGACTCGATCGTAACTGTTGAGAACTCGACCATCGGCGGAAACGCTGCGGGCCAGGGTATCACTGGGCAGGCATTCTCATCGATCTACATTTATGTCGGCGGCAGTACCGCAACCTTGAACAACAACCAGATGATTAACTCGGTTGGCTTCAATAACAATGAGTTCGGCATTCAGACTGCGTCTGGCACCGGCCCCGGTGTTGCGTTGGGTGGCACCGGCAACACGACAACGAACATAGCTACTCCGTGTGGCAACAACTTCTTCTTCCCGGCTGCGCCGATTATTGGCAATACCGGTCTGAATGGCGGTACCTGCCCATAAGACTATGAGGTGATGCGTCTTGCGGTTTTGGTGTGGTGGCAATGCTGATATTGTTGCCACCACACCAAGTCGATTGTGTTCACGCAAGGACCGCCAATAAGGTCCGATACTCAGACAAGACGGGACGGTTCAGATGGGCGGGTACGGCGATCCAGATGCGCTTCTAAGGTCAGCATTTGAACCAGTGCCCGGACAGGGGCTTGTCGAAGAAGTGTGTCGTCAGCTGAGAAATGCCGTTTTTGATGGCCATCTGCGCCCTGGCGACCGGGTGGTTGAAGCCACCATTGCCAAACAGCTTGGGGTCAGTCGCGCCCCGGTGCGTGAAGCGGCGCGGATGCTGGCGCAGCATGGTCTGTTGCACCAGGAGCCAAGGCGCGGTTTTTTCGTGTCCACGCTGACCCTCGGTGATGTCTCTGACGTGTTCGATCTTCGCAGATGCCTCATAACCCATGCAGTTACGAAGGCTTGCGAGCAGCCCAACATGGCTGTGATGTCGGACCTGCAGGGGTTCTTGAAAGCCATGAGCGCGGGTGACGCCGTGAGTGCGACGTCCAATCTCATATCGGATGAAGTGATGTTCGGGCGCTATCTAGTTGGTCTTGGCAACAATCGGCGGGCTATTGAGGCATACGATCAGGCCTCCATGCTGCTGCCGCTGCTTTCAAGTGAGGTGGCAGCGCCGGCGACATCCGCCAGCAAGCTGGCAGCGAACTTCAAATCCATTGCCAAGCACATTATGCGGCGGGATTCCATGAAGGCGCTGGCAGCCATTGATGAGATGCTTGCCGAGCGGCGAAATGCTTTCATGGAGGCTCTGGCTGACGAGGAATGGCAGGAGATGGGCATAGACGGCGACACTGTGAGTGAGGTCGCCTAGAACCGGTGCCAGATCACGATTGCCTAGCGAGGCGCCGCTGCATTGGCTGTGTAGGTCGTATCGCTTACCAGATTGTTGGACGTATCAAAGAACTTGATGGTGTCGCCGTCCTTGACGATTTTGAAGCAGGCCGGAAAACCTCCAAACCAGGTATCCCATTCGCGGCACCAGACATCGTTCCTGACCCACCAGCGACCGGTATCGCTTTCCAGCAAAATACCATCCGGACTGATAGCGTCGCCCGTCATGTCGCCCCCCTCATAGAGGTTGCTGACGTAGTCGTTGCCGAACTCGTTGATGCCGGTAAATGTCGCATCGGCAAACAGTGAGCGCATATCGCTTCCACGCAGCAGATCACCGCTTTCAGCTGTCAGACGCTCCGCATTGGCGGATGTCAGCGTCACAGCAGAAACAACCATTGCTACGGCAAACCCCAAAACCTTGTTCATCCTACACTCTCCAAATGCACTGACGCCCACGTGTAAAAGTGTATCAGGAAATTGAGGATTGTCGACAATCTAGAGGCTGACAAATGTCAGCGCGTGAAAGTTTGAATCGGTGGGGTTTGAAAAATCCCGACGCGGACCTGGGAAAGGCGGAAAACTCCAGATCTGAGTGGTCCAAGGTTGGGTAGCAGTGCAAAAACGTGGCTCGGCTCTAAACACAGCTGGGGGAAAGCAAGGGGTCACGTCAGTGACATTGGCAGGTACGTTATACTTTCGAGAATTGGTCAGGCTGCCTGTCGTTTAAGCCTTCGCTGCAACCATTCCGCTATGGCGTTTCCGTCACGACTCCGCAGAGTTTGAATTTGCGTAAGACTGCTCGCTGATACCCCTATTGTTTTCCCAGTTCCTAAATCAAAATTTCCCTGTTCCATGTTTGCCGAAGTTATGAGAAACGGCTGATTCCAAGCCATTTTTGTGCTCTTTGTGCCCCAGCCCGCAGGCAAAATGACGAAATTTCCCTGCAAATTCCCGTTTAACAGGGAATTTGTGGAGGAGACCGGTTCTCGTTCTTGGCTCTGCACAGCCAGCCTTCTTAGTCGCCATTGACCACCTTCCTCGGGCTCAAATTGCAAAAACAACCCAATAGGTTGCGAGGTATTCGTCTGTGTAGAGAATAAAATGCTAGTAGATTTGAAGTTGGCTGACTTCGAACTCTCCGAGCGTCTCTGACTCAACTTTACCGATATTCGTTTTTGTTGGCTCTCTGCGGCAGAGACTTGTTCGAAACGGTCGGAGACCAGTTCGAATGTTCGGGGTCGGCTGGAGGCTGATATCGCATATGTCAGCACGTGACCTGACCCCTTGCTTTCCCCCGGTTGGGATTAGGGCCGAGCACCGCAGAGTGCTCATCGCTCGCTCAAACAATCCGGACACCAGCGATTTTATCTCAGCTCAAAAACAATGGGTATCGTGACTTCAAACCTGGTGCGCGGCGGGGCAGGAAATGGCGCTGATTTTTGCACCATACGTTTGGCTGTGCGGTCCAGCGCGAAATGGCCTGAGCTCTGTATCACGTGAAGCTGCGTCAGCGTGCCATCGGCTGTGATGGTCAGGCGCAAAGATGCAACGCCTTGCTGACCGGCTCTGCGGGCGGTAGCGGGATAGGTTCTTTTGGCCTCAATCCTGGCGCGAAGCATGGCCAGATAGGCATCATGCACGCTCGTCGATTTTTCTGTGCCGCCGCTGTTTCCTGGCGACGATGCTGCGGCCCCACTCCCCAGTGTGGGCGTTGCATTGCGGGCGTGACTGGCCGTTGCCGAATCCGGTGGCATCTCTAAAACAGGTTCAGGGGCGGGCTTTGACGGGCTGGCGGGAACTCTTTTCGCCAGTACTTTTGGAGGCTTTCGTGCGTCCTGTGCCACCGGTTCGCTGGGTGTTTCGGTATTCTTCATCTTGGATTTAGGTGCGCCGCTGCCTAAGGCGACGCTAAGCTTCCCCAGCACTTTGCCACCACCACCAGAACTCGGTTCAGGTTCGGTGCTGAATAGCACCACGGCAACAGCCACGTGACCGATCAAGGCGACCATCATCATCCATGGCCAAAGCGTAGCAAGCCGGGGAATACGCAAGCTGTGTGTCTGACTTGTCGTCACAGCTGTGCCTCGATGGTCATGATCACAGCGGTCTTGACGCCTGCATCTTCTGCTGTTGCAAGCAGCTCAATCACCTTTGATGCAGGCGCGCGGCTATCAGATTTGATCCTGAGTTTTTTGTCTTCTTTCCCCAATTCGCTGAAGAGTGCTGAAAGCGTGTCGTCAGACGTAACAGCGCCAAGATGAAACACGTCACCATTCTGGCCGACCATGATGTCGATGACGTCAGCTCTCTGCGTCTCAGGACCGGCCTGCACCACGCGAAGCGGATCAAACTGGTCTGGCAAGGGCACATCTACTGTTCCAGCAATCATGAAAGCCAGAACAAGAAGCAGGACAATGTTGATCAGCGGCAACGTGCCATCCGGTCGTCGCTCGGTGCGTGGATGTCTTAAGGGCATCATGTATCGCTCTGAGGTCTTTCGACCGTCACGTTGGGTACGTCAGCTCCGGCGAGGGCTTCCATCAACGTAATAACCGGTTGTATGGCCACACCGTCCAGCGGCCGCACCACTATGGGTTCGCTTACGAGTGATCTGGCCTTTATGACTCCTATAGCTTCGCGTGTGTTCGCCATAGTGCGGCCCTCGATTTGAATCGTACCGTCAGCGGTCAGCGTTACCGTTAGCGTAGCTTGGTCACGTGTCGAGTCGCCCAATACGGCACTGGGAATGAGATCGATTTCACGCCAGTTGGTGAACTGAGATACCAGCATGAAAAACACCAGCAGGATGAATACAACATCAATGAGTGGTGTGAGGCTCAGAACAACACGCGGCCTTGGTCGTTTCAGGCTGAGGACGTTAGTGCTCATGGGAAAACGTTACTCAGCGGCTATGCGCAAAGTATTCGCGCTTGGTGCTGCATGAGCCAGAACGTGCCCAATCAGACATTCCGCTTCATCGGCAAAGCGTAACAGGCGTCCTTCAAACCAGCCATGGGCAAGAGTAGCCGGAATGGCAACGACGAGGCCTGCCGCAGTGGTAAGAAGTGCTACCCAGATGCCGCCGGACAGCAGACTTGGATCAACCGCGCTGGAGGCGGTCTCAAGCGCCTGAAAGGCATCAATCATGCCAATGACCGTCCCAAGCAGGCCGATCAACGGGCTGAGCATGGCAATCATGCCAAGCGTTCCAAGCCCGCGCTCCAAGGGCCGCATGATCCCGCGAGCAGCCCTGCGACCTGCGTCCTCCACAAGCGCGCGATCCTTCGGATGGCTTTTAATCGCAGTGGCCGTGGCAGACTTTATCGCGCCCAGCCCGCCTGACCTCAATTTGCTGTTCAAGCGGGCAATTGAGAATTGAACCAGCTTGGCGAGGACAAGAGAGAGCGTTACGACAGATAGTCCGGCCAGCACCCACAAGACGGGACCACCAAGTAACAGAAAATCAACAAGCGCATGAGCGGGCTGCTCAAGGCCGTCAGGCGCCATCACAGCGTTGTTTGTATTTGGAATGGCTTCAACAGCGGCGGGCTGCGGAATGCTTGTATCGTCCATATTGCTACCTGGTTTCTGATGAGCCTGCAGTTATTGAGCCGCAGCGCTGTGTGAGATCATGATTTCAGCGTGTCGGTGGCCTGTGGGCAGCACGAGATGTCTGCAGCTGTCCTCATCAAAGATCCGTTTAACCCGAAGACCGAAAATGTCCTCGATCAAGGGTGGCATCAGCACCTCTTCGGGTGAGCCAAGGGCTGCAAGCTCTCCTTTTGACAGAACCGCGACCCTGTCGGCGTAAAGCGCTGCTAGATTGAGATCGTGCACTACGGCAATGACGCCAGCTCCTGTCTCTGCGAGTTCTTGTGCTAGATGTAGCGTGGCATGTTGATGGGCGAGATCGAGGCTGGCGGTAGGTTCGTCGAGAAGCACATAGTGCGGCGTAGTGCTCCCGGCTGCACGCCAGCTTTGTGCCAGGACGCGGGCCAGTTGAACACGCTGCTGCTCTCCACCTGACAGCCTGGTGTAGGGACGCTCAGAAAGGCCCGAAACATCCGTCGCCGTCATGCCCCACCGTATCGCTGTGCGATCCGCTTCATGGTCTGCTTCACTGCGAAACGGCTCGCGGCCCATGGCCACGACGTCACGCACCTTGAAAGGGAAGGTCAAGGACGCGTGCTGAGGCATCAACGACCGGTGATGGGCAAGTTCTGCGGCTGAAAGATCGTCGATTTTGAATCCGTTAATTGTGACCGAACCTTCGTTTGCTGACACCTCACCACTCAAGGCACGAAGTAATGTGGATTTACCGGCTCCGTTGGGACCAACAATGATCAACACCTCACCGGGGTTCGCGGAGATGGAAACATTCTTGAGCACGCGGCGTCCGGACAGGCTAATGCTGAGATTGTGCGCGGCAAGGGCTACCATGCCGCACCATCCCGGCCAGCGCGGCGCAGAAGCCAGAGAAAGAATGGGGCGCCGAGAAGCGCTGTCAAAATCCCGATAGGCAGTTCTGCGGGAGGCGCCATGTTTCGTGCAGCCACGTCGGCCCACAGCAAGAGAGCGGCGCCACCAATCGCGGATGCCGGGAGCAGAACTCTGTGATCAGGGCCGATGACAAGCCGAAGCAAATGCGGCACGACGATACCGACGAATCCAATCATTCCACTGACCGCCACAGCAGCGCCGACACCTGCGGCAACGAGAATAACGGCCATGTTCTTGAACCGATCGACAGTCAGCCCAAGTGAGGCCGCCTCGCGTTCGCCCAGCAGGATCAGATTGAGGTTGCGGGTCAGCGTCGGCACAGTGGCGAGCATCAAACCCATGAGGATAAGCGCGGGAATGATAGCCGCCCATGTGGCACTGCCCAGGCTGCCCAGCATCCAAAAGTTGATGGCACGCAGTTGCTCATCATTGCTGATGAACATCATGAGCCCCATGAGCGCGCCACCAATAGCGGTGACGGCAATGCCAGCCAATAGCATGGTCAGCACCGGTGTTTGTCCACCAACGCGCGCAACCGCCATGACTGCGAGTGTAGCTACCAGACCACCGAGAAATGCCGTTAGCGGCAAAATGTAGAGCAGTCCGACGCCAATGAATGACACCATGCCACCAAGTGCGATGGTGGCAACCGCAGCAGCACCAGCGCCAGCCGAAACACCAATGATAGACGGCTCTGCAAGCGGGTTACGAAACAGCGCCTGGAGCATAGCACCCGCAACGGCCAGCGTTGCCCCAACCGCAATACCAAGCACGACACGGGGGGCACGAACATCCAAAAAAATGGTCCGAGCCACCGGATCATCGGGTTCAGCACCCGAGAAGCTGCCCCATAACTCAGAGGCAAGTGTCGTAAGGGACAGGTCGGCCGAGCCAGAAGTCAGCCCTGCCACAGCGCCCGCTGCCGCCACGAAGGCGAGCAGAGGTAAAAACAGCGCGCCCGTCAGCGCTGTGGTTTTGCTGTCTCCATTGGCGTGGACCGCGAGCGTCATGCTCAGCTCCCGGTGAAATACATTTGCCCGGATGGAGCCTGCGCACGCCCCGCAAGAGGTATGTCCGCATCCGGATGAAACAGCTCCGCCAGATCAGCAATGGCTTGTGGTGTGCGAGGGCCAAAGCCGAGCAGGTAGAGACTGTCGGCCACGATGATGCGGCCTTCACGTCCGGCAGTGGTTTTGGAAATCACGTCGATGTTTGCAAGAGCTTCTTCCCCACCCAAAGCCATGACAACGTGATTGGGTATCAGGATGTAATCAGGATCAGCAGTCAGCACGGGTTCCAGCGACAGTGGCTTGTACCCATCCAGTGTCGGGAGAGCGAGGCGTCCGCCGGCCATTGTTATGATCGCTTCAGCAGCGGTGTTTGTGCCTGCGCCGAAAAGAGGGCCCGTGCCGGCATTGAGAACGAGCAAGACTGATGGTTGCTCTTTTGTGGGAATAGCTTCCTTTAGTTCGCTGAACTGAGTTGCAACCGTTATGGCAAAGTCGGCTGCCCGTGCGGCGTGGCCGGTGGCGTTGCCCACGGTCTCAATGAGTGAGCCAATACCGTCTGGCGTCCATGGTGAGCCAATTTCGATAACATCCAGATCAGCACTCTTGATCTGTTCAACAGCCGCCGCGGGGCCTGCTCCTTCACCCAGCAGGATGAGGTCGGGGCGCATGCCCAGCACGCCTTCGGCGGACAGCTGGCGCAGATAGCCGACCTTGGGCAATGCGCGTGCTTCCGCTGGATACATGCTCGTTGTGTCGGCAGCCAGCAGCTTGCCACCAAGCCCAAGGGCATAAAGCGTTTCGGTGACGGCTCCGCCAACGGACACAATTCTTTCAGGGGCTTGCAGCGCTTCTGCCCGGGCATCCGGAGAGGTTCCGGTCAGAGGCGCTGCGCCTCCCCCAAAAACAAGTGCGGCAGTGAAGAAAAATGTCCTTACACCAAGCGTAGATATGGTCATCAAGCCGCCACTCCCTGGCCAAGCACGCCGTCTGCGATCAACTGGCGCCAGTCGTCACGTTCGGTCTGTCCAGGTTTACGCTCGCCGAAGAACTGCACCATCATGTTGCCATCGACGTCATAGACTTCGACGGATGTAACGTCACCATCCACAGTCGGCTTGCGAACAACCCAGGCGCTAGCGACGAGATCCGTGCGCAGATGAAGATTGAAACCATCATCCAAAACGTTGATCCATGGACCTATGGGCTCAATGCGGACCACCGGACCGGTATGGATCTGGATGCACCCCTTGTTGCCGACAAACACCATAATTGGTGCGCCACGATCGGCTGCCGTGTTCAGCACGCGCTGAACAGAATCAGAAGGGGCCTGCTGGGCAAAACGACCTTCTGCAAGCCTCAACGCCTGCTGCCGCCCTACTTTGTATTTACGCAGCAGCGGGAAGAAGTCATGAGTGTCCTTGAGCCGGCTCCACTCCTGCAACATAGCCTCGTGGTTGATTTCACTGTCAGGCTTGTCAGCGGCAGTCCCCGGAACCGGTCGTGTTTCAATCAGGTTGGACTGGTCTTCATGAGAAAAGCGTTCGACCAAAGCATCATATGCCGCGTCATTGCTCTCTGATCGCATGTACACCTTGTGAACAGCAGTACCGTCAATATCGAAGAACTGAAGGCTGCGCCTTGAACCCGAGCGCGTGTCTTCGTTGACGGCGAAGCCGAAGTGCCAGCGGCCCAGAAAGAGGCGCAGGTCAATATCGTGGTTCAAGACAATGCCGCCATGGGCGCCGAAATCCATGTTGGCGTACTCACCCACCTTTTCATGCACCACACCTTCGTTGCGGGTGAGGGCCATGACCTCGCCCAGATCACCGAAAGCCGTAATCACTGCAGACCATGATCCGCTAAGCCGGGTTGCTGTCTTGCCAAGTCCGGAACAGACCAGTTCGGCTTCTGAAATGCCAAGCTCGGCAGCAACGTCGCGTGCCCGCAACTTGGGCAATCGTTCTCTAAGCTCGGCAACACGAGAGTGGAGTCCAGAAACAGAGGTGTCCGGCATGGTGTTTCTCCTGAAGTGTGACCGCTGGGGTCGTGTTGTGTGGTTACCAGGCAAGGCGATAACTGACGTCGACCAGAACGCTGCGGCCTTCTTCAACTGTGTCTGAGGAAACGCGCTGGTATTCTTCGTCGAAAAGGTTTTCCGTGGTGACGCCAACGCTGAATCCCGCAAGCGCGCCTTCTTCTGCCTGCCAGCGGCCATACACTTCATGCAGCTGATAGGAGTTGCGATCATTGGCCCGAATGGTTCCGCCATTGTGTTTGTCAGCGAGCGTTGCCTGCCAGCCAATAAAGCTGTCGACTTCAGGAAGCTTCAGGCGAAGGTCGGCAGTGATCTGGTCTGGCTGCTCAACGCCGATGGGGTCGCCGGTTGCCTTGTTCTTGGTGTCCATGGTGGAGCCGGCAAGTTTGACCCGGAAGCGGGATGACTCGTAGCTGGCTTCAAGCTCGAAACCATCCAGCTCTGCGTTGGGGATATTGACGATTTGCGTCGTACCGCCACAGCCATTCGGGTCAGCAGTGATTGAGATGAATGCCCGGCACGTAAATCCGGGAACCAGGAAGGGTGCAGGGAAGAATTGCGGATTTGTCGTGTTCGCAGTTTGCGTCACCTGCGTGGTGAGGAAGTTTTTGCCTTTGATGGAGTAGTAACCGGCTTTCGCCTGCAGCACATCGCCGTCACCAAACACATCATCAAACTCGACACCAAGCCCACCTTCCCACGTGTCCGTGGACTGCGGTTCAAGGGTGGTATTTGTAATAAATGTGTTGAAGTCAACAACGGCATTCGTTGCTGTAAACACAGGGAAGTGGGTTCCTGTGGGGAACAGTTCATCGAGACGCGGCGCGCGAAATGCTTCCGCGTATGAGCCATAGACAAAACCCCATTCAGTCGGGGCAAATCTCACACTCACTTTTGGTGAAAGCTGATTGTCTTCAGTATTGTTGCCGACATTGTCTGCGCTGTCGAAATTGTCATAGCGGAAGCCTGGCGTGACTGTCAGCTCAGATCCTTCCAGTCCAAACAGATCGTATAAGCTGAAAGCAGACTGGGCGAATATGCCGTAAAACTGCTGATTACCCGTTACCACGCCACCGCGCAGGCCACCATTGAGCAAGCCCTCAGCATCTTCGCGATAAAAGTCGATACCCAGAGTGAGCGAGAGGTCAACGTTGTCGGTAAGGGCAAAGTTGCTGGTGTTGTCCGCATTGAAGCCGAAAGTTGTCAGCTTGCGTTCCTGTAACAGGTTGGCTGAAGCTCCTGTCAGGTTGGTTTCGTCAACGCTGCTGACAGTTCGGTACACGGTTACTTCCGCGTCCAGAACAGGATTGGTTGGCGGGTTGAAAAAGAAGCCGCCTGAAATGGTTTCGGAGTCGACGTTCTTGTCGGCAAGGGTGCCACCGGCTGCCTGGCCATTGTTCGGCTCACGCGCGTCATTGCGAAAGCGGTTCCAACCCAGACGAACGCCAGAGCTTTTGTTCTGCCGGAATTCGCCACGAACGAAGCCGGACAGAATGTCGTCTTCAGAATCCAGCTTGACGTCATTGCCCAGTCGTACGTCGTATGATCGGCGACGAACGATACCAGCAGTCACGTCAGTCATATTGCTGGGGCGCCAGGCACCAACAATGCGCTGTGCGAATTCGTCATTGCCAGAGCGATAAGATAGACCAACTCGACCGCTAACCGTCTCATCACCTTTGAGCAGGTCATCAGCCGTGAGAGTACGTAGAGCAATAATGCCACCTGTACCGCCGGACCCGTAAAGAGCCGAGCTTGATCCGCGGACGACCTCCGCTTCACCAAGAAACGCAGGATCAATAAAGGCCCGGCCATCGTGACCGGAAACAAAGTTCTGGCGCGTGCCATCAAGCGTCACGATTACATCCGGACCGGAGAACCCACGGATCGTCGGCATCTCGCCGGTACGGCGCGGACCGCCAAAGCTGGTTACGCCGGGGATGTCATCAAACAGGTCATCAAGACTGGCCGGGATTTCGTCCGCGATGTCTTCAGCGCCTTTGACCGTCACTTGTCCGGGCACGCTGAACGCTTCCATTGGGTTTCGGGTGGCCGTTACACTGATTGGAGCGGCTCGCAAACCATCGCCAGACGTCGCACCCTCTGCACCCTGAGCGGCAATGCCGCTTGTTGTGCTGACAAGCATTGCAGACGCCAGCATAGCTGCTGCTGCCGACCTGGCCAGGAATGTGGATGCTTTCAAATTTGCCTGAAAGCTTTTTTTGGAAGCCACGACGCTGCAGTCATCACAAACACCCTTCGACACTTTTGACCTCTTCAGCAGACAAAAAGAAAATAAGACTCAGAATCATTCGCAACTAGGTTAAACGCGTATATCAGCGAAACCCCGGTAAAGCGCTATTTTGTAGTTTGTATATTGAGAGTCATTTGCAATAACAAGAAAAATCTTGGCTGGGGGGCGTATTTTCTCGTTCAGCAGAAAGCATCAGAAATTACCACGTAGAGACCGGTTCGAAACGAACACCCTGCGGTTATGTGACCCGTCTCCTTCAAACAAGCCGGTGTTTCATTCAACATGGATGCATTCAAAAGGGGTGGGTCATCGGCGGCCACCATCTGCATGTTGTACAGACGGAAAATATGAATCTCGGCATTGGGCGCCATCTCTCGAATGGCGCGGTAGGCACCAAAGCCATGCCGGGTATCCATCACTGCTTCAGGAGCACTCTACTCACCGAAAATATGTGTTTTTGACGCTTCGTCGGGATTGGCCGCAAGCCACTCTGCAAGTCTGGTGAAACGGTATCCATTCTGGAAAGTTCAGGTCGGCGCGAATCTGCTCAGCAGTGCAAAATGATCAAAGGGCTCTGCTTTCCGCTGGATGATCCTTTGGGCTCTCGTCATTGGCTGCGAAGGGCTGCGAAAAAATCCAACCCGCTATGAGGGGGATCAGTATGCCCGGCAGGCCTTCATAGATGCTGGTGTGAAAGCCAAAACCAAAGCGCCATGTCAGGGCAATCGCGACGCCCGCAACCATCAATGCGACCGCTGTTGTCTCCGTAACCCGTCTCCCAAGCGCGTAGAGCACTAACAAGGGTGCGAACGCGCAGGCAAGTGTTGACCATGACAGGATCACCAGGTTGAAGACGCTTTGGCTTTCCAGCAACGCAAGCCCAAGGGCTGCCAGCGTCACCACAGCGGTTGCGGTTTTGAGAAGGACCGGGGATTCCAGCCGGTTGGGTGCCAGGTCATGGGTGATGGCAGCGGAGCACGACAGAACCAGCGAGTCCGCCGTGGACATGGTGGCCGCGAAAATGCCCGCCAGCACAAGTCCCACCAGCACCGGCGGCAGCAGTTCAACCGCCATTCGGGGCAAGGCGAGTTCCGGATCGATCGATGCCAGATCGGGAAGGTAAATCCGCGACAACATACCAACGCCCGTAGCCAGCAGATAGAACATGATGAAATAGCTGTAGTACCAGACCCGCGCCTTCACCATCTGGTCTTCACGTTCAAGAGCCATGAAGCGCACCATAACGTGGGGCTGGCCGACAACAGAAAAACCGGCAAACATCCAGCCCAGGACAAACAGTCCCATGCCTGCGGCCCCGGCCAGAATCAGGTCATCGGGAAACAGATCGAGAAAACGCGGCACCGCCTGCCATTGCTCTATTGTTCCCTGCCACCCTCCCAGCCCCTGCACGCCGACGACCAGCATCAGTGTCATTGCGGCCAGCATGACAAATGACTGCGCCGCGTCGGTCCAGATGGAGGCGCGGATGCCACCGGCAATGGAATAGGCGACAACGACCAGTGCAACTGCGATTGCCCCCAGCCTTGGATCGAACCCCAGCACACCCTGCAGCGCTTTGCCGCCCGCTGCAATTTGGGCCGCAGCATAGGCAATGAGAAACAACACGACGATGACAGCACCTATGCGCTGCCATGTGGCGAAACCATCCCCGTACCAACGGGCCAGTACCGACACATAGGAGGCCTCCTTGGTGGCGGCCGTAGCCTGTCGCAATCGGCGGTGTACGAATGTTGATCCCAGAAAATCACCGAGTATCCACCCGATCATCAACCAGATTGCCGCAAGCCCCACTTCATAGGTGTAGCCAATAACACCAATGAACATGTAGCCGGAATTGTTGGTTGCAACCGCCGAGAGCCCTACCAGCCATGGACGCACGCTGCGTCCTGCGAGGTAGTAGTCTTCCCGCTCGCCGGTTGCCTGACGTATGGAGGCCAGACCAATTGCCAGAAAGGCGCCAAGCACCGTGAGAAAACTGATAAGGATCATGGTGTGTGCCTTCCTGGCGTTCCCTGACGGGGCCCCAAGCGCCGCAGCGCTTTATGCGGTCTTGTTGCGGCTACGCGACCTGACGGATTGTCTGCGGAGGCGTATTTGCTTCAATAAGCGCGCGATGCAGAGCAATGACGGCCCGCTCATAGTCGCTGTTGTGGACGATCAGTTGAAGGTCGGTGTTGCGCGTGAGCTGATGCAGGCCAATCAGGGCAACGCCGGCTTCGAACAATGCGCCTGTCGCCTGTGCCGTAACGCCCACCGCATCCAGATCCGCACCGATTGCTGATACGATCGCCACATCGCGCACATCAATTTCCGCAAGCGGAAAGTCGGCCTCGATGTCCGAGGCCACACGCTTGATTGTCTCGCGCGAACAATCGACGTAGTGGGTAATTGTATTGGCGTTTGAACCCTTGCTAATGATCCGAACGTCATGGCGGGTCAGCGCTGCCAGGATTTTCGCATCGTAGCCCTTCACGCCCACCATATCCTGCTCGAACACCTCAAAGGCAAAGACCCCCGTGAGGCCGGTAATGATTTCCGCACGCGGTTCATCGGGCAAAAAGTCACCGCGAATGATTGTACCGTCGTCGCGTGGATCAAAGGTATTTTTGACACGCAGGGGAATGTCAGCCTGTCGCAGATACTTGGCCGCGTTGGGGTGGATGGCTTCCATGCCCATGTTGGAAAGCTGGTCAGCCACATCGTAGTTTGTTTCGCCGATCTTGCAGACTTTGTCCTCGCCAACCAGTTTCGGGTCAGCACTTGATAGGTGAAACTCCTTGTGGATGATTGCTTCTCGCGAGCCTGTGACGGCGGCAAGGCGTGCAAAAGTTACTTCGGTGTAGCCACGGTCATACTGGCGCACCATGCCGTCCGCACACGCTGCATACCCGGTGATGATGGGCAGGGTAGTGGCCATGTCAATCGGATCAAGCGCTTCAGCAATGCGCTCATCCAGCGACACTTTACGCGTATCGCGCCAACCAGTGAGATCAACAAAGGTCGCATTGATCTGTTTTTGTTGCAGCAACAAGGCGGTGTTGTGCGCTGAATGCGCTTCACCAAGAGCTGCCAGCATTTCACGTACAGTCGTCAGGTGGTCGTCGAGCCGGAATTGTCCGTACGAGCAAAGGCTGTGCAGGTCGGCGAGGCAACTGCGAACGCCATCTATCCTGTCATGCACAAAAGCATCTGCTGTCGCGCAGGCTTCGGTCTCGCCAAATATCTCGGCATTCTTGGCGCACATAGCATCGGCGGTTTCTGAGAGCGCTTCGCTCCACGCCCATCTGTTTTGCGCGCTGGCAAACAGAGCATACACACCCGGGCGACCGGATTTTTTATGCTCCAGCAGGCGGTCAGTGATGCCGGCATAGGCTGAGACGACAAATGCCCGATCGTAGATCTGATCCATAGCCCGCGGGCCGATGAGAACGTTCGCCAGAATGACGTCGGTGCTGGCAATGGATGTGCCGCCTATTTTCTCGACAGTATGTGTCATTGTGAGCCTTTTTGGTGATGGGCTTTTTATGTTGGGTTTCGAACGGCACGGGCCGGCTTCAATGCGCGAGGCTCTAACGGACAGCGCTTTATCCAAACATTGCGTCCGCCTGAGCAGGATCAGGCTGCGGCATCCGAACTGGCTGGGTATGCCCCATCGGGTCCATGTACTTCCTGACCTGTGACAGGAGGGTTGAACACACACGCCATGACCATGTCGGTATCAGACGACGCACTCAAAATGTGGTGATCGTTCTTGTCCAGCGCGTACATGGTTCCCGGGCGGATTTCGTGAACCTCACCCGTCGCCAGATCCTTGATGTTGCCGGTGCCAGATATGCAGTACACGGATTCAAGATGATGCTTGTACTCCATCTCCAATACCGCACCCGCATGAATTGTCGTGATGTGAAACGAAAACCCCATCCGGTCGTCGCGCAGCAGCAGGCGAACGGATGTCCATCCATCACTTTCCACTTTGCGCTCTGTGTTCCGCGCGGCGGCAAGGTCTCTGATAATCATCGATAAATCTCCTTGCTGGTTCAGGCGGCTGCTTTGTCAGCCTGTGCATCCACTGTCTCTGCCGCCTTGGCAAGGATGGACAATCCCTCGTCAAGCTCCTCGTCACTGATGACGAGAGGACACAGCACCTTCACGACTTCATCATGCGAGCCGCTGGTCTCGATAATCAGCCCGGCCTTGAAGCACTGCTTGCAAATCTGCGATGCCTGTTCACCGGATTCAAACTCGATGCCGGCCATCATGCCGCGACCTTTGACCCGCCGGGCAATGCCGGTATCCGCCACGATGGTTTCCAGACGCTGGCGCAGATGAGCGCCCTTGCGCTCTACGTCGCGGGCAAAATCATCATTGGACCAGAACAGTTCGAGTGCGCGCGTGGCAGTAACAAAGGCATGGTTGTTGCCACGGAATGTGCCGTTGTGTTCGCCGGGCTTCCAGTCGTCGTGCTCTGGCTTGATGAGCGTGAGCGCGAAAGGCAAGCCGTAGCCTGAGAGCGATTTGGCCAGCGTGACAATGTCGGGAACAACGCCGGCGCGCTCGAAGCTGAAAAAAGAACCCGTGCGACCGCACCCGGCCTGAATGTCGTCAATAATCAGCAGGGCGCCATGCTGTTTGGCCAGGGCTGCGATCTTGCGCAGCCAGGCATCGCTTGCCGTGTTAAGGCCGCCCTCGCCCTGAACCACTTCCACCAGAAATGCCGCCGGGGCCTCAAGGCCGGACGATGGATCGTCGAGGCGTGCTTCCAACTGCTCGGCGGTATCAACATCAGAACCAAAATAGCCGTCATATGCCTCATGATCGACATCGCTCAGGGTCACCCCGGCACCATTGCGCTTGCCTGCGTTGCCGGTAGCCGCCAGTGCACCCAGGGTCATGCCGTGAAAACCGTTGGTGAAGGCAATCACGTTGCTTCGCCCGGTAACCTTGCGCGCCAGTTTCAATGCCGCTTCAACAGCGTTGGCACCCGTAGGGCCTGTAAACATCACGCGATAATCAAGGTCGCGTGGCTCCAGGATCAGCGTTTCGAAGGTCTCAAGAAATCGGGCCTTTGCATCTGTGTGCATATCAAGCCCGTGCGTCACGCCATCAGACATGATGTAGTCAATCAGAGCCTTCTTGAGCTCCGGATGGTTATGCCCGTAGTTGAGGGTCGAACAGCCCGCCAGAAAATCAATATAACGGGTGCCGTCCTCAGCGGTCATGCGGCTGCCTTGCGCGGATGTGAACACCGTTGGGAAGGCGCGGCAGTAACTGCGCACGGATGATTCCCGCCGCGCAAATACGGATTGAGGGGTCGAAGTCAGTTGCCTTGGCATTGCTGAAATCCCATTTTGTTTGATGAACTATGTAATTACGAAGGAAGTTTAGACTTCCTTAATGTCGAATGGCCCTATCGTCACCAAATGTTCGGTGTCGTGGTGACCGTCGAAGTGCTTGTCTTTCTCAAACATCACTTCGTCCCGCATATCGGCCTTGAGGTGTCGGGCGACACTTGAAAACAACCCCCAGGACGCCTGATTGTTGCGGGTAATGCTGGTTTTGAGCTGCCGCACATCCGCGCACGCTGTGCGGCTGAGAACCTCTACAATCATACGCTTTGGCAGCCCTTCGCCGCGGGCGCTCTCATCAACGGCCACCTGCCACAAAAAGTAAGAGTTCGGGTCATCTGGCAGCACATATCCGGAGACCCAGCCAATAAGAACGCCGTCTCTGCGCGCGGTAACGCAGGTTGCCTGGAAATCGCTGCATTGGAGCAGGTTTGCGTACATTGAGTTGCGATCAAGCGGTGCGCATTTCGCAATCAGTGCATGAACATCTGCACCGTCGGTCGCACATGGTGAGGCAAGCACAACCTGCCCGGGAACAGGACTGGGAACAGTCTGCGCGTCTTTTTCATTCTGTTGTGCCGCCGCGTGCATTTGGAAGCTGTCCCGAGTTCTTTCAATTGTTTGATGAACTATATAATGTCCCTCCACGCTTTTATCAAGCACAGCATCTAGAGGTAATCCCTTCCGCGTTTGAAGGTATGTGAAATAGACGCAGGGTTTTCCTTGGAAATGGCGCGTACGTACTGCAAACACCATTCGCAAATCATATGATGTTGTGCTGCAAACAGGGAGGCTGCCGGGACGAGCCACTATGGAAGATCAAACAGAGGTGGCGCTGGTCGCCCTCAGGCGCATTCTCAAGGCGACGGAAGCAAACGTAAAAGCGCTCGCCGCTGATTCTGGTCTCACAGCCTCACAATTGCTGGTACTGCAGTTGTTAAGCAGCCGTGGCGAAATGCTGAACGGCGACCTTGCTGACGCTGTTGACCTGAAACAGGCCACAACATCAATCCTGGTGGATAAACTTCAGGAGCGCGGACTTGTGGAGCGGCGGCGCGGCGAGCGTGACCGCCGCCGGGTTTGGGTCGAAGTTACGCAGGCCGGGCGCGATTTGGCCGCCGGCGCACCGGACCTCCTACAAAACATTTTTCGCAGGCGTTTCGCTAACCTGGCTGATTGGGAACAGGCGTCGCTTGTGGCAGCGTTGCTGCGACTTGTTTCATTGCTGGACGCTGAGAATATCGACGCCTCACCTGTGCTGGATGTTGGCGTAGTAACAGATCTGCCAAGGAAGTGACCGCAGGCTGACCATTCGCAAGGCCTTTGGCTTCGGTACAATAAATGACATAAACGTTTTGGCAGCAGGCGTGCGCAAGTCTTTATTGGCCCTAGACCCAAAATGCCTCAACAGCAAAGTTTTCCGCAGATGACTCATGCGACGGCAGAAGAGTTCATCCGCTATCAAAGCGATGCGCTGGTTTTGAGGCTGGCGCGTTTTGTTTGGCAGATGCACATCATCTCGGCCGGACTTGTGGTGATGGTGCTTTGGGATTGGTTTTCACCTGTACATCTTGTTGTCTGGGCCGGTTGGATGAGCAGTTTTGCACTGCTTCAGGCCTGCATCTCTTTCAAAGGGACGCAGCAATCACAACGGGCCAGGCCGATCAGGGAGTGGGGCAGGTGGTTTGATGGAACAGCCGTCCTGCTCGCTCTTGGGTGGGGGTGGCTTGGCTTCAGCCTTCAACCCGAAAACGAGCAGCTCAGAGCATTTATCGGGTTTTTGATTGCCGGCGGTATCGTGACGGGCACCGGAACCCACAATGCGCATTACCGGATGCTCGTCGTTACCTTGCTGTTGATCGTGCCGGCGCAGGCGGCGCGCGTGGTGATAGATCAGCCGGGTGAGGCCGGACTGATTTCGGGCAGCATGTTGATGCTGTTCATGGGCCTCATGCTCGGCCTTGGGTGGGTGCTGCACACCTTTACCCGAAATGGATTTGCTCTTCAGTGGGAAAAGTCGCGCCTGGCTGATCAGTTGGAGGTGCAGGCAGAACAACTGCGGCAGGCCCGCACGGCCGCCGAAGAGGCCAACTATGCAAAGTCACACTTTTTAGCGCAGGCCAGCCATGATCTGCGACAGCCGCTGCATGGCATCGGTTTGCTGGTTGCATCATTGCCTGACGGTTCGCCTGACAGATCAACAAACACCACGCTTTTGCGTGTGAGACGGTCACTGGATGGCCTGGCGAGGCTTTTTGATTCCCTGCTGGATGTGACGCTGCTCGACACAGGACAAACAAAACTGACAGCGGCGCCGGTAGCTTTGGCTCCGTTGCTTTTGGCCGCGCATGATATTTTCCGGCCAGCCGCGGCAGACAGGTCGATTGACCTGAGAATTGTATCGACGAGAGCTCACGTTCTGGTCGATGCGGACATCCTGAGCCGGATTGTCCACAACCTCATTGCAAATGCGCTCCAGCACTCCCGCGCGGATCGTATTGTTGTCGGTGTCAGACGACGCGGTGCTCAGGTGTATCTTGAAGTATGGGACAATGGACGTGGCATACCTGATGACCAGCAACGTCGCATCTTCAGGGACTTTGAACGCGTTGAAATACCATTGGCCCCGCAAACCAACGAGACCGGTCTCGGTCTGGGGCTCGCCATTGTCGCCCGGTTGGCCGCGCACCACGGGATTGAGGTCAGCGTTCGCTCCAACCTGGGTCGGGGTAGCTGTTTTGCGGTTGGGCCATTGCAGCCAACGACTGATGAACGCACTGAAGCAAAACCAGCACTGCAACATGCTGCGAAACCGGCAAGCCCTGCTTCAGGTCATGTTTGGATAATTGATGACGATCAGGATGCGCGCACCGGCATGACGGCACTCCTCGAAAAGTGGGGGCACACCTATCAGGCGATGCCCATGTGGAGACGCGAGGACAAGACATCGTTTGCCGCTCCGGATCTTGTCATTACAGACATGCACTTGTTTGCGGGGCACAGCGGGCTTGATGTCGCTGCTGAAATCCGCAGGGCGTATGGAAAGCATGTGGCCGTCATACTGATTACAGCCGATACCGCGCCCACCACCCGACAGCAGGTGTTAGAGGCCGGGCACACTCTGCTTCATAAGCCCGTTCGTCCCGGTCAGCTTCGTGCTGCAATCCTGTCTGAACTGGCAAGCCGCATCCCTGAAAGGGTCTCAACTGAACCCTCGTGAAGAGGCCAGGGCCGCCGCCGCCGCTCGTCCGGATACGTTGAGTGCCCTGAACAATGCAGACGTATGAATACGGACAGTGTGGGGTGACAAACCAAGGTCGCGTGCAATCTCTTTGTTTGTCGCACCCCGACAGATGAGACGCAGAACGTCTAGCTGACGTGACGACAATGCATCAAGCGGATTGCGCCCATGGTCCATCGCGGCAGCGCTTGAGCCCGCGGTGCTCCTGAGAACAACAATCTCGCCATCCCGCACGCTCATGATGGCACTTACCAGATCTTCGGCTGCAACTGATTTCGAAACGAAACCGTTCAGGCCCTGACGCATGACACAGTCAATCGCTGCATCGTCGTGCGTCATCGAGACCGCCAGTATAGGCGTTGTTTTCAGGATACGTCGCAGCATCTGAAAATCACAGGTGTGGTCGAACCCGGGAAAGTAAAGATCAACGACCGCCAGCTCGAAAGCGGTTTCGCGGTCCAGCGCCGCCTTAACTTCACTCATGTCACCCGCCTCAATCACCTCGCAGTCAGGCATTTCCCTGGAAATGATCTGGCGCAGGCCATTCCGGAAAATTGGATGGTCATCAGCAATGAGAACCGGGTCAAACATGCAGTCTTTCACTCAATCACATCGGCGGCCACTAGCTCATATGAGCTAATTGCCGATTTGGACTGAGGCAGCTTAGCTACTGTCAGCAGACGGTTGAAGCGCTGTATGCCCACGCTTGTCCGGATTTTCTGCGGCATGTCGTGAGGGCAACATAGGAGATGCACCCCGGATGAAAACACAATCCACGGCGGATACCGGCCTTCCGCCTCCTTCCAGCAAGTTGTTTTGTACAATGCGCTGCGCGGTGTTTGCAGTCGCCATGGTGCTGACAGGCTGCGCAACGGCGGCAGAACCTGCTCCCGGTATTTCGGGCATTGAAAACATGTCGTGTGCGGAACTAAACGCCAAAATGCAGGAAGTTACCCAGTATGAACAGCGGGTGCGCGCAGGCGGACGGCTCAGTCAGCTTCTGACAGGCTCCGGCGGAGCAACGGCGAATGAGGTCGCCGTTGCCACCTCCAGCACGCGCAAAGCCGTGCGTGATGCACAGATCGCGGGAGGCTGCTGAAGCCATGAAAATCAAATCTCTATTGCCGGTCTTTTTGCTCGCATCAAGCGTCCTGCTCGCAGCGTGCGGCGGTGATGCAAACAACGCTGCCGATGTATTTGCTGATGAGATGAACCGCATCGCAGATGCTGTAGAGCAGGTCCAGACAGCCGAAGATGCCCGAAACGTGGCTGAGATCATTACTGACGCACGCGCAAGGATGGATGTCGCGACGGCTGAAATCGAAGCGATGAGCGATGTGGAAAAGGCGATGATGAGTTCTGCTCACGCCTCCAAAATTGCTCAGGCACAGGCACGCATTGCAACGTCCATGAGTATGCTGGCAATGCGTGATCCCGAAGCGTTGAAAATCATCAGCGCAGAGTTTCGCAAGATCAAAACACCGGGATAATCAACCGGGGAAACCCGCCAGGGCCAGTATATGACAAACGCAAGATCGACATTTCTGAAAGCGCTTCTGGCGGGCGCTGTGCTTTTTTTCGCGCATGGCGCTGGCGCACAAACACCATCGCCGCAGGAAACTGTTCAACAGATGCTTGAGGCTCAGGGCCTTGGAGCCATGCAGGTTCCCGGCATGGCTCCGATTGAAACGCAAAGCGGCACATGGGTCTATCCGGTCAGGGCCAACACGCTGGTTGAAAGCGTGCTGGCGGACCGGGAGTTTGGCGCCGCAGACGGCATTGATGCCGACTTCATGGCGAATGCCTCTGTGCATCTCACAAAAATTGTTCGCGGACCTGATCTGTGCAGGTCCAACGAGATGGGCGTTTCTGAAATGCGGATTATCGCCATGCGTTTGTTCTCGAGCGACGCATCCTACATGACCGGCACCCAGGAAAGCCGACTTGTCGTCAATCAGGAACTCGAACGGGCCGTTTTGTACGCGCGTGGCGATGTGCGCGAATGGGTTCCGGGGCCGACATTCTGTGATGATCAGCAGATGGCGCTTGGCTCAAGTGGGCGTGGTGCGATGCGGATGGAATATGAAACCAAAGCGCACTTCGCCCCACTCAGTTTCACTGCTTATCCCAAGCCGTGGAAATCAGACCTCACGGCGGTACAAAACAACTGCGACATTTTTCAAAAACACGTCGCTACTATGTATGCACAATTGCACAAGCGCTGGTCCGTCATCCCCATTGCAGCTTCGCCGGAGCCTTTGAGTTGGGGCGTGATGGGTCCATCCGTACGCGAAGGAATGAACAACGGAAAAGAGGCCAGTTTTGCCGATGGCACGTTCAACATGCGTGACGCGGTTGATGCGGCGGCCGATACAAGTGCAATAGCTGATCTTTCCGGCGCAATAGCACCGCTTTTCCGTAAAGCCCCAAAACTTGCGGCGGGCCTGGGTGGAGTAGCCTCATGGGCACTTGAGCAGGTGGTTGGGGAGGTGGCCGGCCAGAGCCTTGATGATACCGCCAACCAGATGATCGATATGATGGCCGTCGCCAATCAGGCTTTTCATGGCGGTGACCCCAAGGCGAAAGCCGTCGCCGAGTATGCCCGCCAACCGGTAAATGACGGGCAGTCGCAACTCCACGGCATCAACATTGATTATATGGCTGCAAGTCTGCTGAGTGCCTGCGATGCGCTCACCCAACTGGAGCAGCCCGATGGGTACGCGGCAGGATACATCACCTGGCCCGGCGGCTCGGTCGTGCTGACCGGACGCGGGGCTGTACCTGGTGTGCCAGCGGCTTTTGCCAACGCGCCGGTTGGGGGCGTTTCGGTGGCAGATGCACTCGCCATGGCCCAGGCAATGTCGGGCGAGGCAAAAGTGCCCGGCATGGAAGAACTGCAGGCCCAAATGCCGGACGGAATCTCGCTGGATGCCCTGCCGATCAGCATGACGGGGCAGGCAGTCTCCGGCGCTGCTATCGCAGCGGGCGCTCACGAATGGACGCTGAACTACAATGTGGAGCTTGTGGACCGTGGCGAAAAAATTGCCGAGCTTTGGTTCGATCCACGGCGCTGATACCTGTCATGAACATCGCAACTTTAGGAAAAAGCCGATGAAACCTCTCCTTTCCGCTCTAACCGTCGCAGCCGTTCTGGGTGGAGTATTCATTGGCGCATCCGGTTACGGACATGCGGCCGATATTGCTGATGCACAGGATCACCCGGTTATCAGCCGCTACCCGGGATCTGAGATCAAATGGTATGATGTGCAGGCCTTCGCGCCCTATTTTATTGCCACCGGCCCGGTAACCGGATATCGCAAAATAGATGACTGGCAAGAGACGCAAGGCCGCCTGACGCGGATATATTATGAACTCTCCGGAGAAAAAACGCATACAGAGGTTTATGCAAACTACAAGAAAGCGCTAACCGATGCGGGCTTCACGTTTGCCGCTCAGGGCCTGTTTGCAAACTCTGAACAGTCCGCAGAGATAGGAAGCCGCAAATGGTTGCCGGTACATTTTGCGCGTAATGATTTGCCACCTGTTGGCATTCGTTTGATGCAAGGCTCATCTACCAGCGGTGGGTCAGCTTTTCTGGCCGCCAGCAAAGAGCGTGCGGCAGGTGTTGTGTACGTCGTCATAGCGGTCACGCAATACAGCGAAGATATCGTCGCCACGATGATCGATGTCATTGAAGAAGATACTGTCGAAACAGATCTGGTAACTGTCGATGCCGAAGCGATGGGCGACGACATTGACGAATATGGCCGCGTAACGCTCGACGGCCTTTACTTCGATCATGACAAGGCAACGCTCACAGCAGCCTCAAAACCTGCTCTCGACGAGATTGCGAAGTTTCTGAAGCAACGTGGCTCCATGAACTTCTATGTTGTTGGCCACACTGACGCGGTGGGGTCATTCGACTACAATACGTCATTGGCAAAGCGCCGCGCGCAAACTGTGGCCTCAACACTTAACAACGACTACGACATTGCAACACAACGGCTTGAGCCGCACGGTGTGGGGCCTCTGGTTCCGGTTTTCTCCAACTCATCAGAAGGTGGCCGCGCCAAAAACCGCCGTGTTGAACTTGTGGAACGCCCTTAGGCATGGAGACCGGAAAGCCGACAGCGGGCCGTCTTTTCATTCGTCTGCTCGCCGGCACTGCACTTGTTCTGTGTACTGCATTTGTCGGTCTGGTCGGCGGCACGCTCTTTGGGTCACTGGTCATGGTAAAGCCGGGCGCTGGGCTTGGGGGTTTTTGCAGGCTTTGCTGCGGTCAGGCTGCCTTTTGAGAGGCTGAAAAAATATGCCGCCGTCGCCTCCGTAGTCGCAGCGTTGATAGCAGGAGCTCTGACTGTAAGGGTGATGTATCTGCATAAGGCCGACGACGACGTAGGCGTTCGCCAGCGAGAAGTCCGGCGTGACGCCGGCGAAGTACTGGTACTGCGTCGAGCCCTCGCGGTTCGCCTCGAGGATGAAGTAGTTCAGGACTGAGGTGTAAGCCGCGAACAGGACGAGCGCGCCCAGGCCCGCCGAGCCGATGGCATAGCCCTTGGTGACGGCCTTGGTGGTGTTGCCGACCGCGTCGAGCGCGTCGAGCGCGTCGGTGGAGCGGCGCACTTCCTTGGGCAGGCCCGCCATCTCGGCGATGCCGCCGGCGTTGTTCGTCACCGGGCCGAAGGCGTCGAGCGCCACCACCATGCCGGCGAGCGCCAGCATCGCAGTCACCGCGATGGCGATCTCTCCACGTCGACGACGACGGGCCGGGCATCCAACCCGAGAGCCGAGCCGACGTGTTCAAGCCGTTCGTACGGCTCGACGAAGCGCGCAACCAGGACGAAGGCGGCTCGGGCCTCGCGCTCACCATCGCCCGCGACATCGCCCGCGCCCGCGGCGGCGACATCGCCCCGGAGGACAGCGCCCTCGGCGGACTGCGGGCGACGGTGCGGCTGCCGGGGTGAGGCGAGTCGGTTCAGCAATTTTCGCTTGCATTAGTCGTTCGGTATGGCATCTCATATGTGCTCAATATTCGTCGGTAAGTCGCTTATGATCAGACGTCTTCGAAACTCAGCATTGTCGCTCGTCGTTCTGTTTGCCCTCTCGGCTTGCGTGGGCGATGCTCCGGTGTTCGGCCCCCCCGGGCAGGCCGCTGGCACGACGTCCCTGCGCGACTGGTTTAGCGGCGCAACGATCGAAATCCGCAATGCCGAGAACCCCGAACTCTCCCTCGTCATCACCACCACTTTCGACCCGAGCGGATCGTTTTCGTCGGCGGTGTCTACGCCCCAAGGGGTCGTGACGCTGACCGCGTCCGGCCAATGGCTGATCAGAGGTGATCAGCTGTGCCAAGCCGCTAACCCGGTATCGATTACCCGGCCGCCGACCTGCACGACCCCGACAATTACGGGACCGGACACCGCGACTTACCTGAGTCGGGACCGCCTGCAGCTGCTGCGTGTCATCGCGCGAAACTGAAACGGCGGCGCAGGCGATCAGCGAGAAGCCTATCTCAACCCGCTCAATATAACCGCCCACCCACCGGCACGTCCGTCGACGGCTCGATCAGCACTACCTCGCCCTCCGCGTTGGGGACGCCGAGCGTCAGGACCTGGGACATGAACTTGCCGATCTGGCGGGGCGGGAAATTGACGACGGCGAGCACCAGCCGGCCCGGCAGCTCGTCCAGCGCGTAGTGCTTCGTGATCTGCGCCGCCGAGCGCTTCTCGCCGACCTTCAGGAAGTCGTCGAACCCGATCTGCGTGGTGTCCATCTCTCGATCCTCCCGTCGATACGAAAATGGGCCCCCTCCAGCGGGAGAGGGCACATGCCGCACGGCGCTCGCGCTCAGTTGTGCGCCAGCACGGCGAGCAGCAAGGGCGCGATGATGTTGGTGATCTTGATCGCGGGGGTCACCGCGGGGCCGGTGGTGTCCTTGTAGGGGTCGCCGACGGTGTCGCCGGTGACCGACGCCTTGTGGGCATCCGAGCCCTTCATGTGCTTGACGCCGTCCTTGTCGACGAAGCCGCCCTCGAAGGACTTCTTGGCGTTGTCCCACGCGCCACCGCCGGACGTCATCGAGATCGCCACGAAGAGGCCCGTCACGATCACGCCGAGGAGCATGGCGCTCACCGCCGAGAAGGCCTGGCTCTTGCCCGCCACCGCGAAGATGACGAAGTAGGTCACGATCGGCGCGAGCACCGGGAGGAGCGAGGGCACGATCATGCTGGAGCGGCATGAGAAGTCAGCCTATCGCCTGTTCTGGACCGGCAACGGGTTTGCAACAGACCGCATTTACGGCGGCCAAACTCAGTAGGGCACAGTGCAACGGCATACCTTAACCCCGTACCCGACTAGACATCCAACTGCGGGCAGACCAGAAACTTCTCACCCGTTGTCTTGGCATTGTAGCGCGCCACAATGTCGGCCTTGAGTGCCTCACTCAGAGATATTTCGTCTGTGTAGTGGCTTGCGAACGTGGTCTTGAGTTCACTCGCCACCCGCGTGCGCAGACGGTTTGCAACTTCGTTGCCTGCCTTGGCCAGGAAGTTTGGCAACAACCATCCGCCAACCCCCCACGCCATGCCATAGCCACGTGTCAGTACGGTGGCTGACGTATCAAGGCCACCATACAGGTAAACCTGCTTGTGCTTGATGGAGCCGTAAATGCTGTACGCCCCCGGCGTGCGGGCCGCAGCGCCTTCCATTGCGCTCAGAATGGTGGATGCCAGCGTGCCGCCACCCGTTGCGTCAAACGCCAGCGTGGCGCCTGTCGCGTGAACGGCATCGGTAAGGTCAGCAAGGAAAGTATCTGTGCTGCTGTCCACGATGTATTTGGCACCCATGTCCTTCAGCAGCTTGGCCTGTTCGGGTTTGCGCACAATATTGACAAGCTCAACGCCGTCCGCCTGACAAATGCGGTTGAGCATCTGACCAAGGTTTGATGCTGCAGCCGTATGAACAAGCGCCGTATGGCCTTCCATCCGCATGGTTTCGATCATGGAAAGCGCCGTAAGCGGATTAACGAAACTCGATGCGCCGTCCTTTGCGGTGTCGCCGGGAAGCAGCGGCATACACATTGCCGCGTCCACGCAGCGATATTGCCCATACATGCCGCCACCCATGACGGCAACGAGGCGGCCCATCAGCTCTTGCGCAATTTTTTCAAGGCCAGCCGCGACTACAGTGCCGGCACCTTCGTTGCCAACAGGAAGCGGCTGGTCAATGCGCGCCTTCATCACGCGCATACCCTGCGCTGGAACGGGCGCGGTGAGTGTCGTGCTTTTACCCAATCCCGATGATTTGGCTTCTGCGAGGTTGGCCCACCCGAACATCACACCAAGGTCAGACGGATTGATCGGCGTGGCCTCCACTTTCACCACAACTTGCCCAGGCTTTGGGGTTGGCATTTTCTGTTCAACCAACTCCATACGGAGTTCGCCATCGCCGGTAACGGTTGAAATCATCTGCAGATAGGTTGCTGGCAATGACATGGGTGTCCTCGTCTCGTTAAACTGAGTTTGTGATTTGGCCGCACACTAGCATGAGCGTAGTGCAGGTGATGCTTCTTTCTTATCGACGCAGCAACACCCCATGCCGCTACCCCATGCCGCTACCCCATGCCGCCATCACACCGCACGATTGCCCCGGTCGTGAAACTTGACGCCGGGCTGGCCAGATAAAGGGCGGTCGTCACAATTTCTTCAGGCCTGCCGGGACGTTGCAGCGAGTTGTCAGATTTCTCTCGCGCTTCAGGTGTCCAGGCGTTGGCGATGTCTGTCAGAAATGGCCCCGCCGAAATCGTGTTGACCCTGACGTTTGGTCCATATTCACGGGCCATCGAAACCGTCATCGCGTTGAGCGCTGCCTTGGCACCGGAGTAGGGCACCACCCACGGCAACGGCACAAGCGCACCGCTGGATGACACGTTGATGATGACCCCGCCGCCCGCATCTGCCATCCGCTTTGCAACATGTGCAGCCAGCCGGAACGGGCCTTTGAAGTTTAGGTTCAGCACCATGTCGAACAGTTTCTCAGTCACTTCATGTGACGGCACCGCCGGTGACTTGCCTGCATTGTTGACGAGTATGTCGATGCGCCCCCATTCGTCATAAACCCGATCAGCAAGAGCATCCATCTCGTCCCACTTCGAGGCATCGAGCGCGAGCGGCAGCGCCCGCCTGCCAAGGGCGCGCACTTCCTCGGCCACAGCTTCACAGGCATCCAGCTTGCGGCTGGCAATCACAATGTCAGCTCCGCGATGTGCAAATGCCAGTGCCATCTGTCGGCCCAGTCCCCGTGACCCGCCGGTGATGACTGCAATTTTCCCGCTGAGATCAAAAAGTGTGTCCACCTGATTGCCCTTCCTCATGTTTTTGCATTTGCGCGCGAAGGTGGACGCCTGTTTACGCAACGTCAATGTCATGCGCGGGTGTTTCGCCTTGAATACTCCCTTGAATACTTCATGGCGTGACAGCTAATAATGGTCCCGAAAACAGTAAAACAGACATGATCAAAACAAGGACGACACCATGAGCCGCCCTGAGGAAATGCTGGACTTTGACCCTGACGCCCTGCGCGAGCGCTACAAGCAGGAGCGCGACCGTCGCCTGCGCGAAGATGGCAACGAACAGTATCTTGAAGTTGCCGGTGAGTTTGAGCGCTACGTCGAAGACCCCTATGTGGAGCCCGGTTTCACCCGTGCACCGCTGACGGATGACGTCGAAGTGGTGGTCATCGGGGGCGGCTTTGGTGGTCTGCTGGCAGGCGCCGAGTTGCGCAAGGCAGGCGTTAAAGACATTCGCATGATCGAGAAGGGCGGCGACTTTGGCGGCACCTGGTATTGGAACCGTTATCCAGGTGCGGCGTGTGACATTGAAAGCTATGTCTATCTGCCGTTGCTTGAAGAGACGGGCTACATCCCCGTCGAAAAATACTCCCGCGCCTCCGAGATTTTGGAACATAGCCAGCGCATCGCCCGGCACTTCAACCTGTATGACAACGCCTGCCTGCAAACCGAAGTCACCAACATGGTGTGGGACGAGGACGCATCGCGCTGGGTGATTGAAACCAACCGGGGCGACCGCATGAAGGCCCGCTTCGTCATCATGTCGAACGGCCCGCTGCACCGCCCCAAGCTGCCCGGCATCAAGGGCGTTGAGTCTTTTGCCGGCCACTCTTTCCACACAAGTCGCTGGGACTATGCCTACACCGGCGGGTCGCCTGAAGGCGGTCTCGACAAAATCGGCGACAAGCGCATCGGCATTATTGGCACCGGCGCCACGGCTGTGCAGTGCGTGCCGCATCTCGCAGCCGGGGCAAAGCAGCTTTACGTGTTCCAGCGCACCCCGTCATCGATTGATGTGCGCAATAACCAGCCGACGCAGCCGGATTGGTCAAAGGGCCTTGCACCGGGCTGGCACAAGCACCGCATGGAAAACTTCAATACGCTTGTCTCCGGCGGATTTGCCTCGGAGGATCTGGTAAATGATGGCTGGACGGACATCATCCGCAATCTGCTGTTTATTGCCAGCCAGGGTGACAACAAGAACCTGTCGCCCAAGGATCTGGCGGATTTGGCAGAGCTTGCCGATTTCAAGAAAATGGAACAGGTGCGCGCGCGCGTGGACGAGATCATTGCAGATCCCGCAACCGCAGAGGCGCTCAAGCCCTGGTATCGCCAGTTCTGCAAACGTCCGTGTTTTCATGACGAGTATTTGCAGGCGTTCAACAACCCCAATGTCGAACTCGTGGACACCCGCGGACAGGGTGTTGACCAGATCACGGAAAATGCTGTGTGGGCCAACGGCAAGGAATATGAAATTGATTGCCTGATCTATGCCACAGGCTTTGAGGTCGGCACCTCCTACACCCGTCGCGCGGGCTACGACCTGACCGGCCGGGACGGCGTGACCCTGACGCAGAAGTGGGCGGATGGAATGCGCACGCTGTATGGCATGAACGTAAACGGTTTCCCCAATGTGTTCATCATGGGGCCGGCACAGGCCGGCTTCACGGCCAACTATCCGCATCTGCTGATTGAGCAGGCAAGCCACATCGCCTATGTGCTGGACGAAGCAGGCAAGCGTCAGGCCCGCATCATTGAGCCAACGGTGGAAGCGGAAGCCGATTGGGTGCAACAGATCATCGATAACGCTGCCTTGCGTCGCAAGTTTCTGGAGGAATGCACGCCGGGCTACTACAACAATGAAGGCAAGCCTGCTGACCGCAGCGAGCAAAACAACGCTTACGGCGCAGGCTCGGTCAAATACTTCGAGATTCTGGAAGGCTGGCGCGCAACCGGCAAGCTCGAAGGGCTGGAACTCGCGTAAAACACGGACTGGCGGGGCTACGAAAGTCCCGCCAGGTCATCGCGTGTATTGATATTGGCAAATGATCCGTCGATGTCCGCGTCAGTCACGCGCACATAGCGTGCGTGATGTGCCTCAAGAGCGGCAACAAGCGCGAATGACCCGTTTCCGGCCAGCCTTTCATCCAGGCTGTCACGCATACTCACGGGCCAAAGCGAACAGGCGGCTTCAATGCCCCTCGGCGTTTCAATTGTTACGGGCATCGCAGGCATGGAGGGCCCGTCTGCGGCGCTGTCCAGCAGAAGCGACAGCAAATTGTGAGGCAGATGCGGCACATCGCACGGTGCGGTCAAAAGCCAGTGCGCGTTCAGCGTGCGCGCCCATGCAAGGCCGGCAGCAATGCCCGCCAGCGGACCCTTGCCTTCATGTTGGTCATCATCAATGAGCGGGTAGGGCAGGCCGTAGGTCTGGCGCGCGCCGACAATGGCAACCGCTGTCACCTGTGGTGCCAGCCGGGTAGCCACATGCGCGATTAGCGGCCTGCCATCAAGCAATGCGGCGGCTTTGTCCGTACCAAAACGTCTGCTTGCACCACCAGCAAGAATGATTCCTGCCACACGCATCACCGTACAACTTTTGCTGTTAATTTATTCAGGTGGGCGATCACCATGTCCTCATGGTCAAGCGCTGCAACCTGGCGTGGCGCTTTATGCCGACAATATGGCGACCACCAACCGTCTGGTCTATAGCGGGTTGTCGCAGGCCACCTGCGAAAAGCGTGTGCACCAGCACAAGAAAGGTATGTTCTTGGCGGCCGCGCTCACCACGCGGCGGAGCAACCTCCTCGATATGATGAAAGTTTCCATGTTTCAGCGTATGGTGCGTGCTCAGGATCCTGCGGTGGACTTCAAGCGGGACGAGATTTGCGATGCCGAGCCGGAGTTTACCGTTGAAGAACCGCGCGCTTTCAAAAACCGAATGTAATACCAGCGAGCCGGAGACCTGGAGCGCATGATAGATCCCTTCGGCCGCAGCATCACCTATCTGCGCGTGTCAGTAACAGATCGCTGCGATTTGCGCTGCACGTATTGCATGTCCGAGAAGATGACATTTCTTCCCAAGCGCGACCTGCTCACCCTGGAAGAACTGGACCGCCTGGCAACCGCGTTCATTCTCAAAGGCGTCCGCAAGCTGCGCATCACCGGAGGCGAGCCGCTGGTGCGCCGTGATGTACTGTCACTGATCGACAACCTGTCGCGTCACCTTGAGACCGGTGCGCTTGAGGAGATCACGCTCACAACCAACGGCACACAACTCAGGCAACATGCAGCGCGTCTGGCGCGCGCAGGGGTTCGCCGTCTCAATGTGTCGATCGATAGTCTGGTTGCCGATACATATGCCCGCATTACACGGGGCGGTGATCTTGGCGGGGTGCTTGATGGCATCAAGGCAGCAAATGACGAAGGCATGGCTATCAAGATCAATGCCGTGGCTCTCAAAAACGACAACGCGAATGAGTTGGCTGACATGGTTGCGTGGGCGCACAGCGAGGGCCATGACTTTACCGTCATCGAAGCCATGCCCATGGGCGAGATAAGCGAAGACCGCTATGACCAGTATTTGCCCTTGAGCCTCGTGCGCGAAGGATTTGAAACACGCTGGACCCTGACACCTCTGGCCCACCGAACCGGCGGGCCGGCGCGGTATGTGCGGGTGGAGGAGACGGGTGGCCAGCTTGGCTTCATAACGCCGCTCACGCATAACTTCTGCGAAGGCTGCAACCGGGTGCGGCTCACCTGCACGGGCCAGCTTTACATGTGCCTTGGCCAGCAAGACAAAGCCGACCTGCGTGCTGTCCTGCGTCAGGAGGGGGCAACGGATGCCATGCTTGCGGCGGCCATTGACGACGCCATAGCGCGCAAGCCAAAAGGCCATGACTTTGTGATTGACCGTCCCGGCAGTGCGCCAGCCGTACCGCGCCACATGTCCACAACCGGTGGTTAATCGGCGGCTTCTGCACGGTGCAGGCAGCTGGCAGCGTTTTACGCAACCGTGTCCATTTTCCTACTCAAAGCGTAGTATCGGCACCTTCCTGTTCGATACCCCAAAAGCTGCAAGATGCCGCAACACATGACACAAAACGTCCTGGAAAAAAGCACTGCCGAGGCGTCTGTCGGAGAAGCTGTTGAGGCAATCGGCGTTGAGCAGGCACGGCTGCTTTACGACCGGGCGAGTGGATCCGCTCTGACCGTATTTTGCCTGGCGCTGCTCTATGCGGTGATCCTCACTTTCTTTCAGCCGCTTGTGTGGACGGCAACATGGCTGGCGGCCGCTTCTGCAATGATAGGCATGACGCTGCTGCAACCGCGCGTGGTTGCGCCTGGCGGCATTACCCGCGCAAACGCTGAAACATACCTTTCCGTACACACGGCCGTTTCAGGCATGACCGGTCTGGTGTGGGGCCTGGGTGCCATCGCGCTTACGGACGTGTCATCGCAGGCAAACGTGCTGACGACCACCACAATGGTCATCTCTTTGACACTTGGTGGCATTGCTCCACAAGCTGCATTCCGCAAAGCTTATGTTGCGCTCGCAACCACCATGCTGTTGCCCTATGCGGTCTGGATATCGTTCGCTGCATCCTGGCCGATCGCATTGACCGGCATCGGCATTGTTCTGGTCTATGCCTATTTCATGTCTGCTAGTTTGCGGGTTGAAATAGGCACCCGTGATGTAATTTCTGCCAGGCAAAAGCAGGCTCTGGCCGAAAAACTGCGCGAGCAGCGCGATGCCGTGCAAAAAGTGAACGAGGAAAAGAACCGTTTTCTCGCGGCAACCAGCCACGACCTTGCGCAGCCGCTTCACGCGCAGGGTTTCTATCTTGCAGCCTTGCGTCAGAAGGTAAGTGACCCCGCAACAATTGCACTTCTGGACAAGATCGAAACAACCTCCCGTAGTCTTGGGCAGTTGCTGGACGGTCTGGTAGAAGTCACCCGGCTCGATGCAGGCGCTTTTGTGCCTGACAAGCGCGTCGTTGACCTGGGCTTTCTCGCAGCCAGTGTGCGCGATGAGTTCATCGGCGTCGCCTCTGCAAAGTCTGTCAGGCTTGAGCTGCAAAGCGTCCCGACGTCGGCCCAAACCGACCCCGCGCTGTTCAAGCGGATCATCCGCAATCTTGTTTCCAATGCAATAAAGTTCACGCCGGCAGGGGGCGTCGTCACCATAGAGGTGGGTATCAAAAACGACATCGCACAGATTTTAATCCGCGACACGGGGATCGGCATTCCCGCTGAGTCGCTTGACGATGTATTTGGCGAGTATGTGCAACTGCGCAACCCGGAGCGTAACCGTGAAAAAGGTCTGGGGCTTGGCCTGTCCATCGTGAAGCGGCTTGCGACGCTGCTGGATGTTGATCTTGCCATCACCTCACAACCTGCCTGCGGCACCACCGTCACGCTCGCACTTGCCGCCGCTTCAAAATCCGATGACCAATCGGCGCCTGCGCCGCGCGCTCAAAACAAGTCAATGTTCATGACAAACCAGCTTAGGGTGCTGGTCATTGACGACGAAGAGAGCATTCAGCTGGCTATGGCTGAAGTGCTCACAAGCTGGGGCTGCGAGGTCTATTCGCTGGGTGCCTCAGACGATCCTGTAGCCTTTTTGGACCGAATAGATGTCACCCCGGACCTGTTGATCATCGACTACCGGCTGGGCGACGACCAATTTGGCACCGGCGTTATTGCCCGGCTGCGTGAGGAACTGAACAAGACAATACCGGCGTTGCTTATGACAGGAGATACAGCACGTGTTGATTTGCGCGATGCACAGCCAGCTACACGGGTGATGCTGAAGCCAATCAGACCTGAAGCGCTGCAGGTAGCGCTTGCTGACATGACGCGCCTTGAGCCCGAAGCAGACTCAGCCGATGAGGCCAATTGACTTGGCTTTGTTGATGCAGGCCGTGCGACGGGTGACGCCCAACTGCCTGAATATGGCACTGACATGCGTCTTGACGGTGTTCTCGCTGATGCTCAGAACCTCGGATATCTGCCTGTTTGAACACCCCTCGGCGATCAGGCGCAAAACGTCGAGTTGCCGCTCGCCAAGTGCCTGCAAACCTGGTTCGGTTTTTGTGTCATCGCCCGCTATGGCGATGGCGCTGCGCTGTCGCGGCTGAAGTTCTATCCTAACGTCGTCAGGCAGAAAGACATCTCCCGCAAGCACCGTCTTGAGGGCGTCATTCAAAGTGGCAGAGGGTGCCGCCTTCGAAACAAACCCGCGGGCCCCCGCTTCCAGAATGCGCTCGATCGGCGGCAAAGTATCAATCCCGGAGACCACCAGAACCGGCAGGTTAGGCATACGTGCCTTGAGCGCCATAACGAAGGCGATCCCGTTCATGTCCGGCATCACCAGGTCAGAAATTACAAGATCAAACGCAGCACCGGCATCAACAGCGTCGATCATGTCAGCCGCTGATCCAAAACGGGCGCACTCATACCGCTCATCAAGAACACCAATAATTTCGGCCAGCCCGTCCAGAAACATCTGATGGTCATCAACAAGCGCGATACGCACGGTGTTCGCGGATGGGCGGGAAGATACGGTCATGAGTGGTTTGTGGCTTTTCATGGGAAACAGGCGAAACAAAAAGCGTTCGATACGTAGTCAGGCTGTATAGCTGATTAGTCACGTCCACCGGGAACGGCTGTGAGGCTCAACACGGTGCCGTCGCGATAGACCTCCAGCCTGGTTTTCTTTCCAAGCCTGTCAGCAGTCAGCATCCTGTGAAGATCATCGACACCACTTATATGCTCGCCATCAAACTTCAAAATGATATCGCCTGGCGCAAGGCCCGCCTGCGCTCCCGGCGTGCCGATTTCCATTTGTGCTACGCGCACCGCGCCGGGTGATTTACGGTTGAGCTCGCGCACCAGTTGCTTTGGCAACTCAATTGTCTGCACGCCAAGTCCCAAATAGCTGCGACGAACCTTGCCGTATTTGAGGATTTCGCCCACCACATATTGCGCGGTGTTGGAGGCAATGGCGAAACACAGCCCCTGTGCGCCGGCGATAACCGCCGTATTGATGCCGATGACCCGCCCGTCAGGCGTCACCAGCGGCCCGCCGGAGTTGCCGGGATTAAGCGGCGCATCCGTTTGAAGTACATCATCAATCAACCGGCCCGACTGGCTGCGCAATGAGCGCCCTAAAGCCGAAATCACGCCGGTGGTTACCGTGCAGTCAAAGCCCAGCGGATTGCCGATGGCAACCACGAGCTGGCCCTGGCGCAACGCACCGCTGTCGCCCAGTTCCGCCCATTCCCGGTGCTTGCCCGGCAGGCGCACAATGGCAACGTCAGTGTCCGGGTCAGCACCGACAGTTTCCGCCTCTATTTCGCGCCCGTCGGGGTAAACTGCCATCAGCGAACGGGCACCGTTCACCACATGGCTGTTGGTCAGCACATAGCCGTCCGGCGTGAATATAAAACCCGAGCCTGATCCTGACATTTGCCCCATTGAGGAGGGGCGTCCCTTGACCTGCAGATGCACAACCGAGTTCGACACCGCGTCCACCGCCCCTGCAACCGCGCGGCTGTAGGCATCCAGCAGGTCATGCGATGAGCCGCGCCTGCGCTTTGGCGGCAGCTTGGCCCGGTTCTTTGGTGAAAAGAGGCCCACCGTCCCCCCTCCTCATGATGGCAGCGTTAAGCAACAGCATAATAGGTAGAGCTCAAAAACGGCTTTTGAAGGAAGAGTTGGTTAACCGTTTTATTGCAACAGTGCCCAACCCTGATATCCGGGTGTTTTTAAGATGCGAAATCAAGAAAGCCGCGCGAAATTGGCCCTGCCAGATATCCACAAGACCCGCCCCAGCCCGAAGATACCGCAGAACGAAAAACTGCTGGCTCACTGGGTGGCGTTGCGAGGTGATGCACGGTTTCCGCGGCGCACCCAGTTTAACCCCATGCAGGTCACTGACCTGTTGCCACAACTGGTCATGCTTGAGCCGGACCTTCCCGACACCGCCACGATCCGCCTTTTTGGAACCGGCCTTGCCCGGCGGCTTGGCATTGACCTCAGCAACGCCAACCTTCTTGCGCTCTATGATGAAGAAAGGCAGGAGCTGTTACGCGAACTGCTGAACTTCCTGGTTGAGCACCACTGCGTTGTCATAGGCCATAGTGAGTGGGCAACACCCTCCGGCCACAGGTTTACAACCGAGAACCTGTGGCTTCCTCTCAGCGATGAACACGGCAAGGTAATCCGCGTGCTGGGCTCGTTGTGGGAAACCAATGTGCTGCTTGATGCGAATGAGACCCTTGGCGGTTCGGTAAACACGTCGCAATATCTGACAGAGCGCAGTTACTTCAGCTTCTGACTGCTGATTGTTTCGCCTTGCCTCATGGTTTTGATTGCCGATTGCATGATTTGCATATCATCACCAATCGCGCACACTGGTGTCTGATGTTGTGTCAGACCATTCCCGGAACCAAGTGAGCGCCCTTCCCGATGAAAGCATCCGACCTGTTTGTTCGTTGCCTCGAACGCGAAGGCATTACCCATATTTTTGGCGTACCCGGTGAGGAAAACGCTGACTTCATGATGTCGCTGGAGGGCTCCAGCATAGAGTTTGTGTTGACCCGCCATGAGCAGGGCGCAGCCTTCATGGCGGAAGTCTATGGTCGCCTCACAGGCAACCCTGCCGGATGCCTTGGCACGCTTGGCCCCGGTGCCACCAACCTCATTACCGGCGTTGCCGACGCCAATATGGATCGCGCGCCCATGCTGGTGCTGACAGGGCAGGGGGCGACCGCCCGCCAGCACAAGGAAAGCCATCAGATCATGGACGTGGTGGGCATGTATGAGCCCGTCACCAAATGGGCCTACTCGGTCAACCACGCAGATGCCATTCCCGAAGTTGTCCGCAAGGCCGTGCGGCTGGCACGAACGGAAAAGCCCGGTGCCGTCCTCATCGAACTGCCCGAAGACATCGCTAAGATCGAAACCGATCGCGAACCCATGGAGCCGCGCCGCTTCCGCCGTCCCGGCCCGGACGACAAGATCACCGACCGCGCCTTCGACATGCTGCGAAATGCAAAACGACCTGTCATCATCGCGGGGAACGGCGCAATCCGAAAACGGGCCGCATCGCAGCTGCGCCGTCTGTGCGAAGAAACCGGCATTGGTGTCATTTCCACATTCATGGGCAAAGGCGCCGTGGATATGGATGCAAACTACTGCCTCTACACCATCGGCCTTGGCCAGCGCGATATTGTGTCACTCGCCATTGAAGACGCAGACCTTGTCATCACGCTTGGCTACGACATGGTCGAGTACCACCCGCATTTGTGGAACCCCGGCGGTACCAAGGACATCATCCACATTGATTTTCTGCCCGCTGAAATTGACCGCAACTACAACCCCAAATGCGAACTCATCGGCGACGTTGCCCATTCCCTGTGGATGCTGAACGAGCGCCTGTGGCGGCATCGCGGCGAGGTTAGCTTTGACCTTGAGCAGCAGGCCAAGATACGTGCCCGCATGAAGGACGAACTGGCTGAATACAGCGACGATGACACCGAAGGCTCCATCCGCCCGCAAAAAGCCATCTGGGATGTGCGCCAGGCTCTTGACAGAAACGATATTCTGCTGTCGGGCGTTGGTGCTCACAAAATGTGGATTGCCCGACATTACCAGTGCCACGAACCCAACACCTGCCTTATCCCCAACGGCTTTTGCTCCATGGGTATGCCACTGCCCGGCGCAGTAGCGGCTCACATTGTGCACCCCGACGCCAGGATTTTTGCCATCGCCGGTGACGGCGATTTCCTGATGAACGTGCAGGAGATGGAAACCGCCCGCCGCATGAACTCGGACATTACCGTCATGGTCTGGGAGGATGGTGGCTATGGCCTGATCTCATGGAAACAGGAAAACGAGTTCAAGCGTCATACCAATCTGGGCTTTGGAAATCCCGACTGGCTCAAACTGGCGGACAGTTTTGGCTGGCACGGTCAGTATGTGCCCAATGCGCGTGACCTTCGCGGGGCGCTTGATACGGCACTGGCCTACAAGGGGCCCTCGCTGCTGGTTATCCCCATCGATTACCGGGAAAACGTGCTGCTGACGGAGCGCCTGGGCCAGATCGACGTTAACATCTGAGTTGCTATTTGATTGCCTGCGCGAAGGAGCCTGACACATGTCCGACGATCATAGCCTCAAAGAGCATTACCCGTATTATCTGGCAAATGAACCGCGCCAGCCCAACACCGACCTTGAGGTTGAGGATAAGTACACCGGCAAGATAGCTACCCGCGTTGCCCTGGCTGATGAAGCCGCCATTGATGAAGCCATAGGCCACGCCGTATCCGCCGCCGAACCCATGGCGGCTCTCAAGCCCTATCAGCGCCGCGAAGTACTGGACCACTGTGTTGCCCGCTTCAACGAGCGCCACGAGGAATTGTCTCGGGCGCTGTGCATCGAGGCTGGCAAACCCATCAAGGATGCGCGCGGCGAAGTCACCCGCCTGGTTGAGACTTTCCGCATTGCTGCCGGCGAAGCCGAGCGCATGTATGGTGAGGTCATGCCGCTGGACAATGCCGAGCGGGCGTCCGGCTATCGCGGCATGTGGAAGCGTGTGCCCATTGGTCCGTGCTCGTTCATCTCGCCGTTCAATTTTCCGCTCAATCTGGCCGCCCACAAAGTCGCACCGGCACTGGCGGCAGGCTGTCCGTTTGTGCTGAAACCGGCCAGCCTCACCCCCATCGGGGCGCTTATCATTGGCGAAACACTAGCAGAAACAGACCTGCCCAAAGGCGCGTTCTCCATTCTGCCCTGCCGCCGTGATGGCGCGCGTCTGTTCACCGAAGACGACCGCCTGAAACTGCTCAGTTTCACAGGCTCCGCTGATGTCGGCTGGGATCTGAAGGCCAAGGCGGGCCGCAAACCTGTGGTGCTTGAACTGGGTGGCAATGCCGCGTGCATCGTCGATGAGAATGTGGACCTTGATGATGCCGTTGAGCGCATGGTGTTTGGCGCGTTCTACCAGTCAGGCCAAAGCTGCATCGGCGTCCAGCGCATTCTGGTTCATGATGCCATCTACGACGATTTCCGTGACCGCTTTGTGGCTGCAACCGCCAAACTCAAGGCTGGTGACCCTCACGATGAAGACACATTCATCGGACCGATGATCTCCGAAAAAGAGGCGCAGCGCCTGCACGGCTGGATCAAGGATGCCGCCGCAAAAGGCGCAACCGTCCTCACCGGCGGTGACCTGAACGGTAAGATGCTGGCTGCGACGGTGCTGGAAAATGTGCCTGATGACTGTGATGTGGTCCGCGAGGAGGCGTTTGGTCCAGCCGCCGTTCTGTCGCGGTTCGCTGATTTTGAAGCCGCACTGAAAACCGTCAACGAAAGCCGCTACGGCCTGCAGGCGGGCGTTTTCACCCGCGACCTCTACAAGGCCATGCGCGCATGGGATGTGCTGGATGTTGGCGGCGTCGTGGTCGGCGACGTGCCCTCGTGGCGCGTCGATCACATGCCTTACGGCGGCGTCAAGGATTCAGGGCTGGGCCGTGAAGGCATCCGCTGGGCCATCGAAGACATGACTGAAATCCGTCTGCTGGTCATCCGTGAGCCTTCCTAGCTTGCACCGTAAAGCATGCGCGTTCGTGGCCCGCAGTTGCGGTAAGCGGTGTGCTCCAGTAATCACGTGAGTGATCCAAAAAAAGATACAACGCGGAGCGGTGACCAACGTGCGTGAAAAACTGGCAGGCCATGGGCTTGCAACGCTCTTTGTGCTGCTGGCCATAGCCCTGCTGCTGGCTGAGCGGGCCCCACCTTTGCTGGCTGTATTGACGTTTGTATGTGCGGCTGTTGCGGCGCGCTGGTCCACAGTGGCGGTCTTCTTGCGCGCGAACCCGGTGGCGACATTTCTGGCCCTGCTCCTCATCTGGATGCTGATATCAGCCTCATGGTCTGTGGCGGGCGCCGAAGCACTCAGCGGTGGCGTGCGCATTGCCCTCATGATCGTGGTTGCCGCCGCCTTGCCGGTTTTGATCCTGAGCACACCCCGGACAGTGCGCGTGCGCGCCGCATGGTGGGCAACATTTGCGTTATGTCTGATGGGCGTTTTGCTGCTGATCGAAACTCTCTTCGACATGCCGTTGCTGCGCGCGGCGAGATATGTGTTCAACGACGAAGCCTTTGTCGCCGTCATTCCGCCTGTTGCCGAACAACAGCCAGGCAAGGTCTATTTTCATCTCTCCGCGCTGGTTAACAGGCTGACCCATCTGTCATCGGTTGTTGCCATCTGTGCGTTGCCACTGGTCGCATTTCTTTGGGCAAGGAAGGCAAGGGGGGCGAGGAGTGTTGCGATTGCTGTCGCCGCAACATCCGTGCTTGCACTTGCGCTGTCGCCTGCCCAGGCACCCCTCGTTGCGCTTGCGTTTGGTGGCATGGCAACGGCCATCCTCCTGGTGCCCGCTGTCGCATCACACCGCGCATTGCCCGGTCTATCCGCAGCCGCTGTTGCCGTGGCCGTCATTGCCATGCCGTGGTTTGCGCAAAGCGCGTATGAGCGCGGCGTGCAGAGTGCGGAAACGATGGATGTCAGCGTCATTCACCGCCTTGCAATCTGGGATAATGCCGCCAGCCTCATCGCTGAGCGTCCGGTAGCGGGCTATGGCATAGAAGCATCGCGCGTGATCGGGCGCAGCGGGCTTGCCGTGCACGACATCATGCCCGGCCATGAAGCCACAACATTTCAGGTACTTCCCCTGCACCCTCATAACGCCTCCATACAGATATGGTTGGAACTTGGCGGCATTGGCGCGCTTATGTTCGCAGCTTTCGCATATTTCATGACGCTTAAAGTATGGAGCTATGTCCACGGCAGTCTCCATCACGCCGGGATCATGGGCGCAAACCTCGTGGGTGCCGGCCTCATGGGCGGGTGGGTCACAGCGCTTGTCATCGCCCATCTGAGTTACGGCATCTGGCAATACTGGTGGATAGCAACCCTTGGGTTTGTCGCCGCAATGCTGGCAGTAATGGTTGCCGCCCGCGACCCGGATCCAAGAGGCTGACCGCTGATGTCACAGGCATTTTTGACCACGCTGTGCATCTTCACGCTGTCGCTCAATCTGGTGGCGATCGTCAGCATGTGGGCGCGCACTCATCAGCTTGATGTGCCCAACGCGCGCAGCTCTCACACAACGCCCACACCACGCGGCGGCGGCATCGCCATCGTGCTGGCATCACTCGCGGGTGCGCTGGTGCTATGGTGGAATGGGCAGCTCGCAGACGGCCTCGCTCTGGCAATCGTCTGCGGCGGCGCGGGCATTGCGCTGGTCGGCCATATTGATGACCGGCGTAACATCGCAACGCTGCCAAGACTTGTAATCCACATCGCCGCCGCTGCTTTTGCACTTTGGTGCATCGGCGGTGTGGCAGCACTGCCTGTTGGTACGTACATCTGGCACCCCGGCAGCATCGGCTGGCTGATCGCCCTCGTCGGCCTTGTCTGGATGATAAACCTGACAAACTTCATGGACGGCATTGATGGTCTTGTCGGCAGTCACACCATTTTCGTGAGCCTTGCAGGTGCGGCACTTCTGTGGGCCACAGCCACACCGGGCGGCGCTGCCTTCATGGTGTTGCTGGCCGCTGCGACAGCGGGGTTTCTGGTCTTCAACTGGCCCCCCGCCTCGATTTTCATGGGCGATGTCTCATCAGGTTTTTTGGGCTTCGTGATTGGGGCCGTGGCAATCGCCACAGCCGAACACGTCAACCTGTGGGCCTGGGGCCTGCTGCTGACGCCGTTCATCGCCGACGCCACCATTACCCGCGCCATGCGTATTGTACGCTACGGCGATTGGGTCGGGGCGCACCGCAGCCACGTGTATCAGCGCCTGTCGCGCCGCTGGAGCGGGCACGCGCCAGTGGTTCATACCTATTGGCTGATATCGCTGATCGTTTTCTGGCCTCTGGCCCTGCTGGTGACGCTGCACCCCGCTGTCGGCTGGGTGGTCATGCCGGCAGCATGGGGTATCAGTTTCGCCGCAGCCTTTGCCCTGGGCGCGGGCCGCAATGACGAAGCAGCCTAGAAAAACGCCTGAAGCCCGGTCTGCGCGCGGCCCAGAATAAGCGCGTGCACATCATGCGTGCCTTCGTAGGTGTTCACCGCTTCAAGGTTCATGACGTGACGGATGACATGATATTCATCCGAAACGCCGTTGCCGCCATGCATGTCGCGGGCGATGCGGGCAATGTCCAGCGCCTTGCCGCAGTTGTTGCGCTTGACGAGTGAAATCATCGGCGGCGCAGCACGGTGCTCATCAAACAGGCGACCGACCCGCAGGGCCGCATGAAGACCAAGCGTGATCTCGGTCTGCATGTCCGCCAGTTTCTTTTGAATGAGCTGCGTTTGTGCCAGCGGCTTGCCAAACTGCTTGCGATCCATCGTGTATTGCCGCGCCTGATGCCAGCAGAACTCAGCCGCTCCCATGGCCCCCCAGGCAATGCCGTAACGCGCCCTGTTGAGGCAGCCAAAAGGCCCCTTGAGACCTTCCACATTCGGCAGCAGATTTTCAGCTGGTACAAACACGTCAGTCAGCACGATTTCGCCGGTAATGGAGGCGCGCAGCGAAAATTTGCCTTCGATCTTCGGCGTCTCGAAGCCCTCAAACCCGCGCTCCACAACAAACCCGCGGATTTTGTCCTTGCCGTCATCATCCTTCAGCTTGGCCCACACCACCGCTACGTCAGCAATCGGCGAATTGGTGATCCACATCTTTGCGCCGTTCAGCACATAGCCGCCATCAACGGGTTTGGCACGGGTCACCATGCCCGCCGGGTCCGAGCCGTGGTCAGGCTCCGTCAGGCCAAAGCAGCCCACCCACTCACCGGTGGCGAGCTTTGGCAGATATTTCATCCGCTGCTCTTCGGTGCCGTAGGCATAGATGGGGTGCATCACCAGCGACGACTGCACGCTCATGGCCGAGCGGTAGCCTGAATCCACATGCTCAACCTCGCGGGCAATCAGCCCGTAGGACACATAATTGAGCCCGGCGCAGCCATATTGCTCGGGGATCGTGCAGCCCAAAAGCCCAAGCTCGCCCATCTCGGTCATGATTTCGCGATGAAAAATCTCGTGCCGATTGGCCTCCTTGACCCGGCTCATGAGCTTGTCCTGCGAATAGGCATGGGCGGTCTCGCGCACCATGCGTTCATCTTCGGACAACTGGTCCGTCAGATAAAACGGGTCTTCCCAGGAAAACGGTGCAGAGGCCTCCGGTGACGGATCAAAGGGGGTATCTGCGGCGGGCGTTTTTGCGGCTTTCGACATCAAAGGCTCTTTCTCGTTTTGCTCAGCGCGCGACCCTACCGGCTTGCCTGTTTCTCAACAAGTGAGCCGCACCCTGTGAGCAGCCGCAACAAAGTTGGCCGCATTGGCAGATATATCCGCGCTGTAGGGAGAATATATTGCACTGCGGGACTAATGCACGGCGCAGACAAAAACCGGCCATGCAGATCTGCCGCATGGCCGGATTGTCGTCGGACTACTATTGCGTATCTTTACTCCGCAGCAGACGCTTTTGCACCCGTCTCCTCAATGGCCTCACCCAGCAGCGTCCGCCCGCTGAGGTCAGCAAGTGCCTCGCGGTACTGCGCTTCAAGCCTGTCCACCAGAACGGCAACCGACGGCGCGTCGTCAATGCTGCCGATGCCCTGACCGGAGCCCCAGATGTCTTTCCAGGCTTTTTGCTTGGTGTTGCCACCGGAGCCGAAGTTCATTTTGGATTTGTCCGCTTCCGGAAGATTATGCGGATCAAGACCCGCACCCACAACGGACGGGGCCAGATAGTTGCCGTGAACGCCGGTAAACAGGTTGGAATACACAATGTCTTCGGCAGCGCTGTCCATCAGCATCTGCTTGTAGCCGGGGTCGGCGTTGGCTTCTTCCGTCGCAATGAAGCGCGTGCCGATATAGGCAAAGTCCGCGCCCATGGCGAGCGCACCGGCAATGGATGAGCCGTCTGAAATTGCCCCCGACAAAATCACCGTGCCGTCAAACCACTCCTTCACTTCACGCACCAGCGCAAAAGGTGACAGCGCACCCGCGTGTCCGCCGGCACCGGCGCACACAAGAATGAGACCATCCACCCCTTCGTCGGCAGCCTTTTTGGCGTGCTTCACATTGATGACGTCGTGATAGACAACGCCGCCATAGGAGTGTGCCGCTTCCACAACAAACGCAGGCGGACGCAGCGACGTGATGATGATCGGCACTTCGTGCTTCACACACATGTCCATGTCGTGCTGCAACCGATCATTAGAGGCGTGGCAAATCTGGTTGACCGCAAACGGCGCTACCTTCTTGTCCGGGTTGGCGGCCTGATACTCAGCAAGTTCCGTCTTGATACGGATGATCCATTCTTCCAGCACGTGTTCGGGCCGCGCATTGAGCGCGGGAAACGAGCCGATGATGCCCGCCTTGCACTGGGCAATCACAAGCTCGGGGCCGGACACAATAAACAGGGGCGAGCCGATGACAGGCATCCGCAGATGGTCGCGGATATGGGCGGGAATGCTCATGAAAAAGTCTCCAAGGCGTTTGCGTTACATTTCGTAGGGATATTTGGCGCGCACAGCCCAAATGTCCAGCCGCGCGCCGCCAAAAGCAGCTGTGAAACGGCGTCATTCAACCGGCGGGGCTTGGCTCTTGAGCGTTGCCAGAAAGTCCAAAAGTGCCTCAGCCACGGCCTCGGGTGCTTCAATCTGCGGAAAATGACCGACATTTGCGAGCTCTACGTAGGTGAACGGCCCGACAAATCCATCGCGCCCTTCGGCAAACAATGCGGTGTCGAGCGCGCCATCATCCGCACCTGCAATCACCAGGCTGGGCATTGCAAATCGGGTGTCGTCGGTTGCAGCCATCGTGCCCGGCGTCGGGTCTGCGCCTATGGACCAGTAATAGCCAAGCGGCCCATCAACGCCGCCTTCCATCGCCATGGTTTTCTTGATGTCCGTCAGGTCTCGGTCTGAAGCCGCAAAGGTGGGGGACCACGCATCATAAATGCCATCGATATGGGCAAAGTCATTGCGCGCCACCATCCAGCTTGCCCACGGCAACTGGTAGTAAAGAAAGTGCGGCGCGTTGAGCAAAAGACTGAGGCTGAACTCGGTTGCCATCGGATGGGGGATCACAAGCGACACGAGCCCCGTCACGTTGTTGGGTGCTGTCGCAGCGGCTGACATGGCGGCTGTTGCGCCCCAGTCCTGCCCGACAATCACAGCGCTGGTTTCGCCAAGCGCGTCCACAAGCGCCAGCGCATCAGCCCCAAGAGTGCCAACCGTATAGTCGCCATCGGGCGCAAGTGATGTTGGCGGGTAGCCACGCATGTTGGGGGCAACGGTACGATAGCCCGCAGCGGCAAGCCTTTGCTGCACAGGCCACCAGCTCCGCGCCGTGGCCGGGTAGCCATGCAGCAAGAGCACAAGCGGCCCCTTGCCAAGTTCAACATAGGCGAACGATATGCCGTTGGCCTCAATGGTTGAGAACGCGGGCGCAGGCAGCCCCGGCACCGCGTCACCCCGTTGTGCAACTTCTTGCGCCATTACGGGCAAAACCATGCTTACCAAACTCATCAGCCCGGCCGCATACACAGCTTTCAGCGTGGTCATCATTGTCTTGCGCTCCCAAAATCTGAGGCAGGCCCTGCGTCATTTCGCAGGCACGGCGCCGCTCAGAAGCCTGACAATGTCGCAACACCGGCAAGGGTGCAATCATCCCCAAACAGTGTGCTAAAACAGGCGTCGAAAACATCAAAGCGGGGGACACACCCGCCTCAATGCCACGACACGGGAGTGACCCATGATTAAGACACGTTTTACGGAGATGTTCGGCGTTGAACATCCCATCGTTCAGGGCGGTATGCAGTGGGTGGGCAAGGCGCCGCTCGTGGCAGCCGTTGCCAATGCCGGCGGCCTTGGCTTCATCACTGCGCTGACGCAGCCAACGCCAGATGATCTGGCCAAGGAAATTGAACGCTGCAAGGCAATGACCGACAAGCCGTTTGGCGTGAACCTCACAATTCTGCCGGCCATCAAACCTCCTCCCTATGCGGAGTACCGTCAGGCGATCATTGATAGCGGCGTGAAAATTGTTGAGACCGCAGGCTACAAGCCGCAGGAGCACGTGGACCACTTCAAGGAACACGGCATCAAGGTCATTCACAAATGCACAGCGGTGCGTCACGCCCTGTCAGCGGAACGCATGGGCGTGGATGCCATTTCCATTGATGGTTTTGAATGTGCAGGTCACCCCGGCGAAGACGATATTCCCGGCCTGATTCTCATTCCCGCTGCGGCTGATAAAGTAAAAATCCCGATGATTGCGTCGGGCGGCTTTGGCGATGGACGCGGCCTTGTGGCAGCGCTGGCGCTGGGTGCCGAAGGCATCAATATGGGCACGCGCTTTTGTGCCACCAAGGAAGCCGACATCCACGACAACGTGAAACAGAAAATGGTGGATACGGACGAACGCGGCACCGACCTGATTTTCCGTACCCTGCACAACACCGCGCGCGTCGCCAAGAACGCGATCTCCCAGGAAGTGCTGGAGAAAGAACGCGCCGGTGCCAAGTTTGAGGAAATCCAGCATCTGGTGTCCGGCCAGCGCGGCAAGCTGGTGTATTCCGAAGGCGACCCGGATCACGGTATCTGGTCTGCGGGCATGATCCAGGGCCTGATCCACGACATCCCGACGGTGGATGAACTGGTGAAGCGCATTGTTGCTGAAGCCGAAACCATCATCAAAAGCCGCCTCAACGGCTATCTGTCCGGTGGCGCCGCGCAGGCTGCCGAGTAAGCAGCGAAACTCATCCATAAAAGCCCCGGATGCAAAAGCGTCCGGGGCTTTTCATATTGGCCCAACCCCGGACTTGATCCGGGGTCCACTCGCCTGCGCTGTTGGCTGTGGAGGTGCGAGTAGGCCCCGGATCAAGTCCGGGGATACGGATATTCAAAAAACCTGCTCACAAAACAATCAGCACAAGCCCCGCCACCACGAGCCCGATGCCCAGCAGTTCCCCGCGATTGGTTTTTTCTTTGAAAATCAGCGTCGAGGTCGCCAGCGCAAAAACCAACTCAATCTGCCCCAGCGCCTTTACATAGGCCGCGTTCTCCAGCGCAAAAGCCGTGAACCAGCCGATAGATCCAATGACGCTGGCAATACCAACCACCACCGCAGGCCGCCACCGCACATAGCTTTGCTTCAGGGAAGCGCGGTCACGCACACCCAGCCAAACGGTCATGATGAGTGTCTGCCATACCAGCACGCAGGTCAGCGTCATGGCGGCTGAGACGGCAAAGCCCGTATCGTCAAGCGACAGCGACGCTGCCCGGTAGCACACCGAGGCAACCGCAAAACCCGCCCCGCACCCAAGCCCCATCAACGCCACGGGCGATCCAAGGGACGCAACGATACTGCGCGGTGTGATCGCCGTTCGTGCCACCGACAACGCAATGACGCCGATAAAGCTCACCAGAATGCCCGCGAAGGCATAAGGCCCCACAACCTCGCCCAGCACCAAAAAGCCAATCAGGGCCGTTTGCACAGTCTCGGTTTTTGAATAGGTCGTGCCCACCGTAAATACCCGCAGCGCAAACATCCGTACAAGGAGGACCGCCGCCACCACCTGCGCCGCACCGCCGACCAGCACGGCCAGCACAAACTGTGCGTTTATCTGCGGCAGCGCTTCGCCTGTGAAGTAGATGAGCGCCGCCAGATAGAGCGCCGCAAACGGCAGCCCGTACAAGAAACGCACATAGGATGCGCCCGTTGCCGTCAGGTCAGCCGCAAGCCTGCGCTGCAAGGCAGAGCGCACGTTCTGCGCGAACGCAGCAAGCAGCGTAAAGATGATCCAAAGCGGCATGAGTAAGGCCGAGCAGGGAAGGGAACTTATGTTCTACGCCCGATGCCCCAAAGAAGGCCACTCATGTCAGCCATGCGGTTGAACGCCCCCACACACCACATGCCTCCCCGCGACTTGATCGCGGGGCCCAGAGCCGCACGCAAATGTGCTGCTTGGTTACCCTGGACCCCGCGATCAAGTCGCGGAGAGGCAAAGGGGGGGAGGAAAATCTAGTCGTCGATCGCGGCGTACACCAGTTGCTGGAACTGCCGCCGCAGCGGATAAGCCCCTGACGGCATGAGCTGGGTCATCAAAATGGCAATCAGGTCTTCGGTGGGGTCGATCCAGAAAATGGTGCTCGCCGCGCCGCCCCAGTAGTACGTGCCGTTGGGGCCGGTAATCTGCGACTTGGCTTCGTCCACCGTGACCGCAAAGCCAAGGCCAAAGCCGATGCCTGCGTTGGTGGTTTCAGAAAATGCACCCTGCGCAAAGCCTTCAAGGTCGCGCCCGTCCGGCAGGTGGTTTTGTGTCATCAGCGCCAGTGTCGGGCGTGACAGCAGCCGCGTGCCATCAGGTGCCGTGCCACCCGCAAGCAGCATCCGGCAGAACTTCAGGTAGTCAGACTGCGTGGACACAAGCCCGCCACCGCCGGACGTGAACACCGGCGGTTTTGCATAGCGTCCGGTTTCCGGGTCGTCCGCCAGCGTGAACGATTTCGACTTTGGGTCCCGCTGGTAGTTGGCCGCAAAGCGCGGCATCTGCTCAGACGACACCTGAAACGCCGTATCAGTCATGCCCAGCGGTTCAAAGATGCGTGTACGGAAAAAGTCATACAGCGACATGCCGGAGACAACCTCAACCAGCCGCCCCAGCACATCCGTTGACACCGAATAGCTCCACGCCTCGCCCGGGTCATGCAGCAGCGGCATACGGCCCAGCAGTCTGCAGAACTCTTCAAGGTTGGAGGTTGTCAGGTCCACGCCGCCAATCTTGAAATAGCGGTAGGCTTCGTCCACCGGGTGAACTTCCATGAAGCCATAGGTAAAGCCCGCCATATGGGTCAACAGATCACGGATGGTCACCTGCCGGTGCGCGGCCCGCGTGGCCATGCCGCGTGCCGGGCCGCCTGCATACACGCGCAGGTCGCCAAGCTCGGGGATGTAGCGGCCAATCTCGTGCTCAAGCTGGAAGCGGCCTTCCTCAAACAGCATCATCACCGCAACGGACGTGATGGGCTTTGACATTGAATAGATGCGGAAGATCGTGTCGTGCGTCAGCGCCTTGCCGCGCTCCACATCCATTTGTCCCTGTACGGAGAAATGTGCCAGTTCGCCCTTGCGCCACACCAGCGTGGAAAGCCCCGCCAGCTTCTTGCGGTCCACATAGGTTTGAAAGAACGGTGCAATCCGGTCGAGGCGGGTGGGGCACATGCCGGCTTTTTTGGCCGCGGTTGCGGGGTCGCTGATCAGGGGAGCGTTCATGATGCGGTGGGCCTGTTTTCGAGCGGGACGGGAGTGGAAAGAGCGTCAATCAGGTCGCTGGCCAGCCGGGACTGAAAAACCGGCTGTGTGCCGCCATGTTCAAGATCAAACGCCTGCCACAGCCCGTCAGATTTCTCGATGCGGAAACTGGGATGCGTCCAGCCGCAGCGATAGGCCAGCACGCACGGGCTGCCGTCATCGTTGGTGACAAGATCCACATCAAGAGGCGAAGCCGCAGCCGCCTGAAAAAGCCGTGTCCGGTCACGATCCGTAATCCGGTCAAGCGGAAGCCTGATAACGTCGCCCACGTGCGTCCCCCCAAAAGGCAAGAGCTGCGTCTTTCACCCGGTTTACCGGACGCCGCGCAGTTTAAGTGTTGTCTGGCAGGCATTCTTGAATAGGAGCGGGCGCGGGGCAAGAGCAAGTTGGGTACAGCGCCTATGAACTGCTTTCAAAGTCCGTTTATGCTTACCAAAGCGTGAGATATCCGGGGCATTTCAGGCGTCGCCAAACGCCTCCGCCACCTGCCTGATCCAGCGCTTGACGCCGTCGCCCTGCACATCATGGCTATCGCCGTGGCGCACCAGGATCAGGTCTTTTTGTGGCACCAGAACAATGTACTGGCCGCCATAGCCGTTGCACGAAAACGTATTCGGTCCGGCAATTTCCAGCCACCAATGCGCCCCATAGCCCTGAAACTCGTCAGCCCCCGTCGGCACTTTGCTTTGGCTGCGGGCATAGTCCACCCAGCCATTTGGCAAAATCTGCGTGCCGTCCCACAGCCCGCCGCGCATGTACAGGAGGCCGAATTTCGCAAAGTCCCGCGCGGTCATGAAGCAATAGGATGAGCCGATCCACGTGCCCGTCGCATCAAACTTGGGGATCGCACCGCGAATACCGATCGGGTCAAACAGCGTGCGCGTCATGAAGGCTTCAAAGTCGCCCGCAGACACGGCCTGCCCATCGCCCAGCGCCACCGCCAGTGCGCGCGCCAGAATGTTGGATGTGCCACTTGAATAATTGAACACCGTATCAATCGGGTGCAGCAGTGGCTTGTTGGCGGCATAGCCCGCAACATCCCCCTTGCCGCCGCCAAACAGCATGGCGATGGTGTCGGAGATGTCGCCGTCCACATAGTCTTCGTCAAACGCAAGCCCGCTGGCCATGCGCAACAACTGGTCGATGGTCAGTTCGGCGCGTGGATCATCCGCGGCCCATTCAGGCGCGCCGACACGATCAAAAATCGACATTTTGCCCTCGCGCACTGCAATGCCGATCAGCGCCTGCAAAATGCTCTTGGCCATCGACCACGACGGGTAGGTTTGTGCCGGGCCATAGCCGTCTGCATAGGCCTCAGACACCAGTTTGCCGCCCTGAATGGCCACGAAGGCATGGGTCGGCCCCAGATCATCCGGCCCCTTGCCATCGCCATCGGGGTCTGAAAACGCATGGTCCAGCAGGTCGCCCAGCGCCACATGGTCGGCGCTTGTGGCGGTGGCCGTTGGCCAGGCGTCAGTGGGCCATGCAACGCCTGTGGGCTGCGGCGGGAGGGGGGCGAGATCAGGTTCTTTTGTCATGCCAGCACCCTGCCACAACGGATTTTTCTGGCATAGTCTTGAGCGAACACAAGACCAAAGCAGCAAGCAGTGTCGGGCGTGTGCGGGCACATCGGGGAGAAAAGAAAAATGTCACTATCAAAACTGCGCATTGACGGCGACCGGTTTGTAGATGCTGAAGGCCGCCACGTCATTTTGCGCGGCGTCAATCTGGGCGGCGACTGCAAGCTGCCTTACCCTGACGGCGGCACCCACATTCCCACGGATTTTTCAGATCACGCTAACGTCAGCTTTATCGGCCGCCCGTTCCCCATTGACGAAGCCGACGAACATCTGGGCCGCCTCAAGCACTGGGGCTTCAACTGCCTGCGCCTGCTCACCACCTGGGAAGCGTGTGAGCACAAAGGCCCCGGCCAGTATGACGCGGCCTATCTGGATTACATTGCAGAGGTCTGCCGCCGCGCGGGTGAGCACGGCCTCTATGTGTTTATCGATTTCCATCAGGATGTCTGGTCGCGCATGTCCGGCGGTGACGGCGCGCCGGGCTGGACGTTTGAAAAAGTAGGCCTCGACTTCACGACATTTCATGAGGCCGGTGCCGCGAAGGTCATGCAGCTTTGCTATGACTTTGAGCGCGGCGGCGGGCGGCAGGAAGACACTTACCCGACAATGACCTGGGCGCAGAACTACCGCCGCCCCGGCAACGCCATCATGTGGACGCTGTTTTTCGCCGGTGCTGACTTTGCCCCCGACCTGATGGTGGATGGCGTCAACGCGCAGGAGTTTCTGCAAACACACTATATGGGTGCGATGAAGCAGATCGCCGTGCGCGTCAAGGACATGCCCCATGTGCTGGGCTTCGATACCCTGAACGAGCCGGGCTCCGGCTGGATCGGCCACGAGACGAGCTATCAGCATACCTCAAAGTCAGCCGAGCACCCGCAACGCGTGACGCCCGGTCCCGCCTGGTCACCGCTTGACGGATTGCTGGTCGCCCGTGGCATCCCGCGCACGGTGCCGGTTTTGAGTTTTGACGCCTCAACCATGAAAATGGCGGTCACCGGCGAGGAGCGCGCCAATGAAACGCGCGTTTCGCTGTGGCGCGACGGCGTGTCGTGTCCGTTCGAGCAGGGCGGGGCGTATCGCCTCAACGCCAACGGCGAGGCCGAAGACGTCAACGAGACGTATTTCACCCACAAGAATGGCAGGCCGATTGATCTGGAGACGGATTATATGGTGCCGTTCTTCAACCGCGTGGCGCGCAGCATCCGCGAGGTAAAGCCGGACTGGATGGTATTTGCCGAACTGGACCCGTTCCGCGACCTGACCGACGAGGGCTTTCCCGCGGGCACGCCCGACAACACCGTGAACGCCAGCCACTGGTATGACATTGTCACGCTGGTGACCAAGAACTTCATGTACCCAACCGCAATCAACCCGTTTAACGGCCGCGTCATTGAAGGTGCCGCAGCCATTGAGGCTCAGTATGTTGAGCAGCTTGCCGCCATCAAGGATGCGGCGCGCACACTGAACGGCGGTAGCGGTGCCCCCACGCTCATCGGCGAGTTCGGCATTCCCTATGACCTTGATGACGCTGCCGCCTACAAGGCGTGGGCGGGCGGCGACCACTCGGACGCCCCGTGGCAGATGCACGTGACGGCACTGGACCTCATGTACAACGCCATGGATGCATTGCTGCTTTCAACGGCGCACTGGAACTACACAGCATCCAACAGTAACGATCAGGCCATCGGCGACGGGTGGAACCAGGAAGATCTGTCGATTTTTTCCCGTGACCAGCAGAACAATCCGCATAGCAAGGATTCAGGCGGCCGCGCGGTTAAAGGCTTCTGCCGACCTTACATTCGCCGTGCGCAGGGCATGCTGGTGAAGCATGGCTTTGAGTTGGCGTCGCGCAAGTTCAAGGCTGAAATCACGGTAGAGGCTGACGCCGCACCTACCGAGATTTATGTGCCACGTCTGCACTATGCGTCAGGGTGCGACATCAGCCTGTCGTCGGGCAAGGCCGTGTTTGGGGACGATGGGCAGGTGGTGACGGTGGAAGGCGCGAATGCCGGGCGGCTGGAAATTGTCATCCAGCCATCGACCGGGGCTTAAGACTCGGCGCGCGGGGTGAGACCCTCCGGTCAAGCCGGAGGGAGGTCGGTATTTATATTTTCGGTCAAGTCGGGGGGGCGGTATTTATACTGTGTTTCCGCTGCCCCTCCGGCTTGACCGGAGGGTCTCTCCAATATCTGCGCAACCTCGCGACGCTCAGGCCTTCCCCACCGCCATCAAACAAAATGCATACACTTCCGCCACCTCATGCAGCCCCTCAAAGCGGCCTGACTTGCCGCCGTGGCCTGCTTCCATGTTGGTCTTGAGCATCAGCAGATTATCGTCGGTCTTGAGCGCCCGCAGTCTGGCCACCCACTTTGCGGGTTCCCAATAGGTAACCCGCGGGTCCGCCAGCCCGCCCAACGCAAACAGCGCCGGGTAATCCTGCGCGGTTACATTGTCGTAGGGCGAGTAGGCGGCGATCCAGTCATAGGCGTCCGCATCGGCAATCGGGTTGCCCCATTCGTTCCACTCGGGCGGCGTCAGCGGCAGCGTGTCGTCCAGCATCGTGGCCAGCACATCGACGAACGGCACTTCCGCCACGATGCCGGCAAACAGATCCGGCCGCATATTGGCAACCGCGCCCATCAACATGCCGCCAGCACTGCCACCCTGCGCCACTACGTTGCCCTTTGATGTAACCCCGGTCGCGATCAGATGTTCGGCCGCTGCAATAAAGTCCGTGAACGTATTTGTTTTGTCCTTGAGCTTGCCCTGCTTGTACCACTGATAGCCCTTGTCCTTGCCGCCGCGCACATGGGCAATGGCATAGACAAACCCGCGATCCACCAGCGACAGCCGCGCCACGGAAAAACTCGCCGGAATGCTGATCCCATAAGCTCCATAGCCATACAGCAGGCACGGTGCCGAGCCATCGAGCGGCGTGTCACGATGATGCAGGATTGACACCGGCACCTGTGCACCATCGGGCGCTGTCGCCATCAGCCGTTTGGTCACGTAGTGCGACACATCATGACCACTGGGCACCTCCTGACGTTTCAGCAGCACTCGCTCTCGCGTTGCCATGTCGTAGTCATACTGTTCCGTCGGTGTTGTCATTGACGAATAGCTGAAACGCAGTTTGGTTGTGTCGTATTCATACCCTGGCGACAGCCCCAGCGAATACGCATCCTCGTCAAACGCAATGGCGTGTTCATCGCCTGTCCGCATGTCTCGGATGATCGCGCGTGGTAGCCCGCCGTGCCGCTCAAGGCGCACCAGATGGTTCTTGAAGGCGATGTGATCAAGCACCAGTGTGCCCGGCGCATGTGGCACCATATCGCGCCAGTGCTCTCGGCCTGGTGTTGCGATAGGTACTTCCACCAGCTTGAAGTCTTCCGCATTGGCCGCGTTGGTACGGATAATCAGCCGGTCGTTCCAGTCTTCAACATCGTATTCGTGGCCGTCGTCGCGCGGGGCCACCAGCACGGGGGCTGCTGTCGGGTCATCCGCACGCACAAACCGTATTTCAGACGTCTGGTGATCGTGGCTGTCGATGACAATCAGCCGCCCGCTCTGGGTCTGGCCGACGCCGACAAAGAATCCCGGATCAGTTTCTTCGTACACGCACACGTCGTCACTCACCGCCGTGCCAAGCGCGTGGCGCATGACTTTGTGGGGGCGGTGATTTGCATCCAGCAGCGTGTAAAAAAGCGTGGCGTTGTCGGCTGCCCACACAATTCCGCCGGAGGTATCGGAAATGACATCCGGCAACACTTCGCCGCTCTCAAGGTCTTTGACAAAGACCGAGAAATACTCCGACCCCGCCGTATCCGTTGAATAGGCCAGCAGCCGGTGGTCACGCGAATGCGTGGCGTCGGCAATGCGCATATAGCTTTCGCCAGCCGCAAGCTGCGGTCCATCCAGAATGATGGTTTCTTTTTCCCCGCCACTGCCCCGCGCGCGACGGCAGAACAGCGGATATTCCGCGCCCGTATCCCAGCGTGAATAATAGCTGTAAGGCCCGTCAGGGGCAGGCACCGAGCTGTCATCTTCCTTGATGCGGCCCTTGATTTCGCCAAACAATGTGTCCTGCAGAGCCTTGGTTGGCCCAAGCTGTGCCTGCGTATAAGCATTCTCGGCTTCAAGATAGCTGCGAATGTCAGCATCGAGCGTCTCAGGCTCGCGCATCACCTGCTGCCAGTTGTCAGCGCGCAGCCACGCATAGTCATCGGTGCGCGTGCGCCCGTGATGCGTATCTGTATGGGGTTTGCGTGCAGCGACGGGCGGTGCGGCCTCAGTCATCGGAGGTCGATGAGCCATCCGGGGTAAACTCCATCGCCATGCCATTCATGCAATAGCGAAAACCCGTGGGCTGTGGCCCGTCGGGAAACACATGCCCCAGATGCGCATCACAGTTTGAACACACAACTTCCGTCCGTGTGGAGAACAATGATTTATCCGCGTGATACTCAACGACATCTTCGGCAACGGGTGCATAAAAACTCGGCCATCCGGTGCCGCTGTCATATTTGGTGGCCGCATCAAACAACGGCTGCTTGCAGCACACGCACGCATAGGTGCCGGACGCTTTCTGGTCCCAGTTGGGGCCGGTGAACGCGCGCTCCGTGCCTGCCTTGCGGGTGACATGAAACTGTTCGGGAGTAAGCTGCGCCTGCCATTCAGCATCCGATTTTCGCACTTTCGTGCGCGTGCTGCTGGTGGTCCAAAGGGCGCGCGTTGCGTCAGCCATGCTTATTCTCCCGGCAGTGAAAGGTTGTTCAGCGTTGGATATAATAAGACCGGCGGATACATCAAATGTATCCGCCGGTCACATTTTTGCGAACGGTTCTTCGCGGCCTATTCAAAAACCAGCGACAGGGTTTCAGCCACCATGGCGGGCCGGTCCGAGCCTTCCACTTCCATGGTCACTTCGTTGGTCATCTGCACGCCGCCTGACTTGGGTTCCATGTTGAGCAGTTTAACGCGGGCACGCACCTTGCTGTTGACCGGCACCATGCCGGTGAACCGCACTTTGTTGCTGCCGTAGTTGATGCCGCGCGTCACGCTCTTGATGCCGGATACACTGCCCTGCAGCATCGGCAGCAGCGACAGCGTCAGGTAACCGTGGGCAATGGTTGGCATCCCCAGTTCCTTTTGCGTGCGCTCGCCGTCAATGTGGATCCACTGGTGGTCGCCGGTCGCATCCGCAAACAGGTTAATGCGGTCCTGGTCAATCTCCACCCAGTCGCTGACGCCAATTTCCTTGCCGACTTCCTTGGACATTTCTTCGATGTTTTCAAATACGCGCATGGCGATGTTCCCTCTTTAGAGCGAGGCGCAGTATGGCCCCGCATGTCATCGGATGGTTTCGGGCGCGACTTTAACGGCACCGGAGCGCATGTGCCAGCGGCACGCTCAACCAGCACCCACTTAATATGAATAAGTGATGTCCACCCGGCGGTCCGCAGAACTGTCGCTGGTCAGCCAGTCCGACAGGAAACCCCAGCTTTCCCCCTTGGAGCGAACCACGATCTGGTCGCGTTGCCAGCCGCGCGCCACAAAAGCCTCCGCCACAGCCTCTGCCCGCCCCAACGCGAGGGCAGAGTTACGCCTGGCGTCACCCTCCTTGCTGGCCTGGCCGACAATGCAAATCTGCTTGACGTCCCGCGCTTTGCCGATCGAGCTTGCCCGATCAATGCGCTTCACGGCCTCCTCATCCAGCTCATTGCCTGACGTGTAAAAATAGATGCGGTACTCCTCATCAATCTGGGCATCCACATTGTTGCGGCATTTCTCAGCCCATGCGTGAGCAGGCACCGATGCGCCGAGCGCAATAATCAGCGACAAGCCAAGAGCTGCACAGCAACCGACGATAAAGTGTGCATGACGGGTCATAAAAAGGTCTCCGGATAGCAGTTTGACGGGCACCAAACGCAACGGGTTGAGCCTAGCGGATTTCGCGGCACAAGACGAGGCGTGAGGGTGCTCAGTCTCCGGCGGCAGCCCGCACGCGCCCGCAAAGCTGATGCATTGGCCCGTCGCCTATGCCCAGCGCATCCAGCCGCTCAACCGTGCGATACAGATAGTCACGGTTGGTGCCCAACTGGCCTTCCGCGCGCGCAATCCGCCGGATGACAGTCGGCTCTTTCAACTTGCCCGCATAGCGCTTGTGCTGCCGGTTGATAACGTAGGTGAAGGCGGGTGTGCTGAGGGGTTTGCCGTTGATCTGAAGGGTGACCCATGCGGGCCGGTAGGAGCCGCCGATCATTTCGCGCATCCACAATATCTCTGTCTCACTCTCCACCTGATGCGCCGCAATGCGGTGCGCCATGCCGCGGCACGAGCCGCCATGGTCCAGTGCCAGCATCAGGCCGGGCTTTTCAGGTGTGCCGCGTCCCAGCGGCAGGTTGAGGCAGAACGAACGGTGCAGGCCAAACACCTTGGCTGGCTGGGTTTCAGCCACATGAATGGCGGGATTCCACATCAACGAGCCATAGCCGAACACCCAGATGTCCGATTTTCCATTCCACCGGCGCATGAAACGACGGCGGTTATCCTCGCGCTCCTGCGCCGTGAGCAACGAGGTGTCGCCGCGCTCCGCCAGCTCACGCCGCAGCGTTTCCATCCGCTCGTGGGTAAAGTTCTCGCGCAGGATCATGCCGTCCGGCGACAGTTTCAGTTCGACCCCGAACGCGTTCTGCTTGGCCGCGTCAGACGATTTTCGAGTCACGGTTTCCCCAGTACCTGTCGCGGATCAGCCGCTTGTACAGCTTGCCTGTCGGGTGGCGCGGTAACTCCTGCTCGAAGTCGATGGAGCGCGGACATTTGATTTTGGCAAGCTGCGACTGACAGAACTCTATCAGTTCAGCTTCAAGCTCCGGTCCGCGCTCGGCCCACGCCATGGGCTGCACAACCGCCTTCACTTCCTCGCCAAAATCCTCGTTCGGCACGCCGATCACCGCAACGTCCGCCACCTTGGGGTGCGTCACCAGGAGGTTTTCGGCTTCCTGCGGGTAGATGTTCACGCCCCCGGAAATAATCATGTAGGACTTGCGGTCGGTCAGATACAAAAAACCGTCCTCGTCCACACGGCCCACATCGCCCAGCGTTGTCCAGCCTTTGGGGTGTTTCGCTTCGGCGGTTTTGGACGGGTCGTTGTGATATTCAAACTCGTTGCCGCCACCAAAATAGATGGTGCCGACCTCACCAACGGGCACTTCCTCACCATCCTCACCCACAATATGCAGCTCGCCCATCAGGGGCCTGCCAACGGACCCTTTGTGTTCCAGCCACTCTTGCGAGTTGAGCGCGCAAAAGCCGTTACCCTCGGTGCCGGCATAATACTCGTTGATGACCGGACCCCACCACTCGATCATTTGTTCCTTGATGGGAACGGGGCAGGGGGCCGCTGCGTGAATGGCGCAGGTAAGGCTCGACACGTCATACCTGCTGCGCACATCTTCGGGCAGTTTCAGCATACGGACGAACATCGTCGGCACCCACTGGCTGATATTGATCTTGTGTTTTTCAACAAGCTTCAGTGCTTCTTCCGCATCAAAGTGTTCCATCACGATGCAGGTGGCACCCACGCGATGCATCGCCATGTTGTAGCGCAATGGCGCTGCGTGATAGAGCGGCGCGGGGGACAGATAGACCGAGTGCTCGCCTGCGCCATACAGCACGGTGATGAGCCCCAGCAGCGGCGGTATCTCGTTGATCGCACCTTCCGGCAGCGGTGCCTTGATGCCCTTGGGCCGCCCGGTGGTGCCCGACGAATACAACATGTCAGTGCCGGGGCATTCATCTGCGATGCGTTCTGCGGGCATTGCGTCACGCGCTTCTTCATAGGACTCATACCCGGCCCGCGTGCCGCCCACCATCAGGCGGTGTGCAACGCCGGGCATCTTGTCCACGAGTTTGTCCACGACATCGCCCATCGCTGCGGAAGTGATAAACAGCTTCGCCCCGCAGTCGCTGGCAATGTACTCAACTTCGCCTGCGGTCAGCCGTGACGAGATACAGGTGAAATACAGGCCGGCGCGTTGCGCGGCCCAGCACAGCTCCAGAAAGCGCGCGTTGTTTTCCATGAAAATGGCAATCGAATCGCCCCGCCTGAGGCCGAACTTGCGGAACAGTTGCGCCCCCTGGTTGGAGCGGTCATCCAGTTCCTTGTAGGTCACGGTCTCGCCGGTGGAGGCCATCACATAGGCGGGTTTGTCCGGGTTGGTCTGGGCGTGGTCGCACGGATGCATGATGTCTCTCCCTGGAGCAGGCATATTGTGTTTGGCTGCTCAAGCAGCTCTTTCAGTGTTGTTATACGCCAACCGGTTCGCACTTGAATACCGGTTAGCCGTAAGCACACACATCTGGCGCTCGCCGATTTGCACGCTAAACTCCCCCCGACAGAAACCTGAGATACCAACGATAATTCGGGAGACGACCCACCATGGCCGACAAAACCTACAACACCATTCTGTATGACGTGGACGACGGCGTGCTCACACTCACGCTTCACCGCCCTGAAAAAATGAACGCCTTCACCGGCGAAATGATGGTGGAGATGATTGATGCGTTCGACCGCGCGGATGCCGACGACGCCGTGCGCGCCATCATCGTGACAGGGGCCGACCGTGCATTTTGCGCAGGGGCGGACTTGTCTGCCGGTGCCAAGACCTTTGACTACGAAGCCCGCGACGATAGGCCCGACAAACAGGGCTCAGCCATGAAGGGCGGCGAAATCGACTGGTCCGATGAGCGCGTGCGCGACGGCGGCGGTCGCCTGACGCTGCGGATTTTTGAAAGCATCAAGCCTGTGATCGGCGCCATCAACGGGGCGGCTGTAGGCGTCGGCGTCACCATGCAGTTGCCAATGGATATTCGCATCGCCTCCACCAAGGCGCGCTTCGGCTTTGTGTTCGCCCGCCGGGGCATCGTGCCTGAAGCCTGCTCAAGCTACTTCCTGCCGCGTATTGTCGGCATCTCAAAGGCACTTGAGTGGTGCTATTCCGGCCGCGTGTTTGACGCGCAGGAGGCGCTGGACGGCGGCCTCGTGCGCTCCCTGCATGAGCCCGACGACCTGTTGCCCGCCGCCCGCGCGATTGCCCGCGAGATTGCCGACAACACGTCAGCCGTGTCGGTCTCGCTCACCCGTCAGATGATGTGGCGGATGCTGGGGGCCGATCACCCGATGGAGGCGCACAAAATTGATAGCCGCGCCATCTATTCACGCGGCCAGACGGCAGACGCCAAGGAAGGCGTCATGTCGTTCCTTGAAAAGCGGCAGCCGGAGTATCCGTGTACGCCGTCCAAAGACATGCCGAGCTTCTATCCGTGGTGGGAAGAACGCAAATACAGCTAGGCTGCTCTGATGGCGTGTCGCAATATGTCAGGCTGTATCAGTCGGCAGGTTGCGGCACGCCCATGCGGGCATCCGCCTTCCACAGGCTGGTGAAGAAGAACACGCCAAGCCACAAAAACAGCATCGCCACCGGCGGCACCAGCAACGCATCAAACAGCCCCAGAATGCTGGCCACATAACCTGCCAGCAACGCACCAATGGGTCCGCCGCCCATCATGGCCATTTGAAATGCCGCAAGCATCCGCCCGCGATGGCTGTCGGGCGCACGCGCCTGTACCAGCGCCCGCGATGTGGACATGCTCACGCCCGCCGACAGCCCCCACACCAGCACCAGCAGCAGCACCGCCCAGAACGGCGGCTGAAAATGCACGGCCGTCATGGTGACGGAGCCTGCGCACATAGCCAGCATGATGGCGCGGCCCTGCCGCCTGATCTCAGGCAGCCGCGTCAGCAGAAAACTGGACGCACCGATGCCGCCAAAAAACGCCGCCGTGAACAGTGAAATCTCGAAGGCCCCGCCGCCATAGGCATCGCGCGCAAGCAGCGGGAAAATCACCATGAACACGCCGATGTAAAATACCCCGCCCAGCCCCATCAAAATCATGATGGCGCGAATGTCCGGGTCGCCCAGCGTCATCGACAGGCCTTCCCACATTTCTCTTGCGCGGGATCGCTTTTCGTCTGTGCCGGGTTGCGGCGGTGCTTCCTCCAGCCGTGTTGTTGTAAATGCCGTAAACAGCGCCAGCACCGAATGCAGCACCAGATAAGGCACAGCCCCCACAATGCCGGCAAAGCCTGCCGCAATCATGCCCACCACCTGCGCTGCAAACTGCGCAGCCGTGGCCATGGCAACAGCATGGGGAATGGCCCCGCCCATGGAACGCATGGCGATGCGTGTGAGGATGGAGTCCCGTGCGGGCACCACCCACGCGGATGCTGTGGACATGACGCCCACATAAGCAATCACCGCCCAGTAGCTCAGGCTGTCCGTCGCGATCACCACCGCAAGTGCCACTGAGGGCAGGGCAACAAAGACCTGAAGCCTCACCAGGTGGCCGCGCAGCTCCACCCGGTCAGCGGCAGCACCACCCACCATGATGAACAGCAGCATGGGCAGCATGGAAAACATCTGCGCGATGCCCACACGCTCCGGCGTTTCAGCCAGCACCACAGCCACCAGCCACGGCACCAGAACGCCCTGAAACCCCGCCGCCAGAAAAAAAGCGGCATGGCCGGTCATGTACCAGCGCGCTTCGGCCTGGTGGTGTGCGTCACTTGAAGTCACAGGGGAATATCCAGTTTGGCGTGCTTTAGGGCCGCCGGGAGAAACCTACTGACTTATTGTCAGATAATCCGATCACACAGTCCAGTCAGGGTTTTGCCTAAAAAAGACCGCTGTTCTAGGCCGGAGCTGCCACATCATCAGCGGTGATGGACAGCAGCCGCGTTGTGCTGGCGACGGTAATGATTACCAAAAGCATGATGCCCGCCGGTATCCATGCGGCTACATGCAGGTTGGTGCCTGCAATCAAAAAGCCCATGGCGAACGCGCCGATCGGCCCGCCGCCCGCAAACCCCAGTTGGAAAATCGACAGTACCCGCGCGCGGTGGCTGGGTGGCGCTGCAAGCTGAACAATCGTCCGGCTCATGGTCATGGAGGTGCCGGCCCCCAGACCCCAGATGAAACACAACAGACACATGACCCAGAACGGTGCCGGAATGCCAATGAGGGCGAGAATGACCACGCCGCTGGACAGCGTACATACCAGCACCAGCCCGCGCCGATGAATATGGCCAAAGCGCAAAAGCCCGAAGGTGGCCATAATAGTCCCGCCCCAAAAACAGATATTCACCAGCGAGATTTCAGTGGCACCACCGCCAAACAGATCGCGCACCATCAGCGGCAACAGCACCATGAAGCTGCCGACATAAAAAATGCCTACGGCAAACATGCACAACACAACAGGCAGGATCACCGGCGATGACGCAACCTGCGCAATGCCGTCGCGCATATCAGCAAGGTGGTGTGAGGCGGGTCGCTCGATAGGAGGTGCAGCGGGAAGTTTGCGCACGGCTACAGCGCCTGTCAGCATGACGGCTGATTGCAACACCAGCAAGGCAGGCACGCCCGTAAGCGATGCCGCGCCGGCAACGATGATGCCCCCAAGCTGGCCGATGAACTGTAGGCCGGATGCCAGGGTCACCGCTTTTTGAATGTCCGTGCCAAACGCAACAACCGCCACCGTTGACAGCAGCGAGTCGCGCGCGGGTATGGCAAAGGCTGACAGCGTGCCCATGACCAGCCCAAACGCGATCAGCCATTCAAACCGCAATGAGCCGCCGAAAATAATCAGCGCCAGCACGAGCGGCGGCAATGCGGCAATACAATGCAACCGCATCAATAACGCCCGCGTGTCACGCCGGTCTGCGAACGCCCCACCAAAGATCATGAACAGCAGCGAAGGTGCCATGATGGCCGTTTGCGCCAACCCCACCCGATACGCGCTTTCGTCGAGCACGACAGCCACGAGATAGGGAAACAGCACCATTTGCAGCCCGGTGCTGCCAAACCATGTGGCCAGCCCGATCGCATACCAGTTGAAGATTTTAGGGCCTGTCGCGGGAGCAGAATGCTCCGTAAGCCGATCGGTCAAAGCCTGAAACTTTCTTGGCACTGCCTGGGCAAGCAGCAATGTGACGTTCGTATGAAACTTTTAAGTCAGATGCGATTGAGCCCGGACATTAAGCGAAATGCAAGCGGTGGGGCATACGATCGTCGAACAGCATTGGACGGGTGCGGACAAGGTTTCATGACCAGACAAATTGATCAACTCATAGAGCGTCGCGCACCGGTTACATCGTCGGCCAAGTGCCATGAGGTCTATGAGATTTTCATGCATGACCCCGATGCAATGTGTGTAGCGGTGGTAGATGACGGTTTGGTAGCCGGTATGGTCAACCGTCAGGACTTCGTGTTGCGCTATTCATATCAGTTTGGTCCGGACCTTTATGGCCGTCGTCCGATTAGCCACCTTATGGACCCATCCCCACTTATCGTGGATACCGACGTTGCCTTCGATACATTAACTGGCCGTATTGGCGGCGCGCGCGCCAGTGATCTGTTGCGCAGCTTTGTCGTCGTGGAAAACGGTATTTATTGCGGTGTCGGCACTGCGTTGACACTGTTGCGTATGATGCTGGATGTAAGTGAACACCGTCTGGCGGCGCTTGAAATTGAACGTCACCGCGCCGAGGTGGCGAACGGGGCCAAGACTCAGTTCCTTGCCAGCATGAGCCACGAGTTGCGGACCCCTCTCAATGCCATCATCGGCTTTACCGATTTTATGGCCACTGAGCCGTTTGGGCCGGTGTCACCGCCGCGCTACGGCGAGTATGTCAAGGACGTGAACGCGAGTGCCAACCACTTGCTGGGCCTTATCAATGAACTGCTGGATATGGCCAAAATTGAATCCGGCCATATAGATTTGTGCGAGGAAGAGTTTCCGGCTTCACGCCCCATTCTTGACGCGCTGAATATGCTCAAACAATCAATCGCCGATGCAGGGCTAACCCTTGAAACCCGGTTGCCTGACGGCGATGTTACTCTGTATGCAGATGAACGAATGGCGCGACAGGTTGTTCTCAATCTTTTGTCTAACGCTATCAAGTTTACCCCTGCCGGTGGCACCATATGTGTGACCGCATCCAGCAACACACATGCCGCCAGTCTCACAGTAGCCGATACCGGCATCGGCATCCCGGCAGATCGTATTGAAACGGTTCTTGAGCCGTTTGAGCAGGTTGAGAACGCCATGAGCCGCACCCGTCCGGGAACAGGCCTTGGCCTGCCGCTCGCACGCGCCATGATGCAGGCCCATGGCGGTTCTCTTGAAATACAAAGCGTCCTCGCTGAAGGCACGCAAGTTACAGTGTCACTGCCGCGCGAACGCATTGTTTCATATGGCGCGAGAGCATTGCAGCCTGCAGTAGCTTAGGAGCAGCGTCTTAGCAGGGGGGCACTGGCAAGGCGTGCCCGCGAACAAAGTGTCCACGCTAACAAGGCGTCATGGCATCAAACGCCGAGAAAGCCAGTTCCATTGCGGGCTTCTCCAAGAGTTCCGGTTGCCACTCGGCCTGGTTCACCACTTTTTGCGCCAACTGCTTGAAGCTTGCCTGCTGCGGCACGCGCAGGCACTGCACCCGGTCCGCATCCTCGTTGCTGTGCTGCTTGGCCGTCACCCGGTTGCGCGTCATCACCTGATGGCTGCGAAACAAGCCACCCAGAAACTGATTGCAGTGGTAGATAGCCACTGAGTTTTGTGGCGTGCGGCCATCCTCAAAATCAGTCACTGCGCGGCTGCACGCAGTATACAGATCCTGGCCTGTCTCCACCCGCGATTTTGCGTGCGCCAAGCCGACGACACCGCACAGGGCCGCTGCCGTGAGCGCGGCAAACAGCCTGACAGAAAACGGGGGGCGTAGGGTTGTCATGGGTCAAGTTTACCTACAGGCGCGGGCCTGAACCAGCATGTTTCACCTAGAGTGGCGCCGGGCCAATCTGCTGATCTTCAAACATGCGGTTGCGGCCAAGCCCGTCTGAGGAACCGCAGGTCATGGAGCCGTCACGCCACCCGGCGCGGTACGCTGCATCCTGTGCAAACATGTCCTCGTCGCGCAGCACCTTGGTGGCAAAGCCGCGTTCTCGGTTGTGCGCAGTGCGGCAACCATCGGTGTAGCCAGCGGTAAAGCCGGGCAGATGCGACAGGTCACGGTCAGCCTCATGAGCACACCCGGCGGCCAGCAGACCAATGGCCGCACCCAGAATTATCGATCGATATAAGCGTGTCACGTCCAACTCCCCCAGCTACCCGGCAAGCCAATATCCGGTTCCCCGAATGCTATCAGAGTGCTGCTCTGCGTGCGATGCCACCCTTTTGTCGCGGTAAACGGCCCACAAAAACAGCAACTTTGTGCAAATTACCAACAAAAGCCGGACAAATACCCGGCAAACACCCGGCAAACACGCGCTTTTGTCGGCTCAAATGCAACAACCGGTTTTGGCAACGCTGTAAGCCCCGCGCGGTCATTATGCCCAAACACTTAGAAAAGACGGATCAACTTTGCCGTTACCCGTCTCAAGCCAAGTCAAAAGGCAAGTGGAGGCTGAACCGATGTCGCAGACACTGGAACCCGCGCACACAAACCACCAGCATACCGATGCTCCTGACAGCCATATTCGTCGCGACGCAAAGGAGATGCTGAGCCTCGTCGCACTTGCGCGCGACAAGGCCGGCAAGGCCCGCGCCCTCATCGTGCGCCGTCTCACCGACATCGCCCTTCTGCCCGCCGACCAGCTCACCCCGCAGGAACGCCAACTGGTGGACCAGATGCTGACCCAGCTCGTCGGTCACATTGAAGTGGATTTGCGCGCCCGCCTGGCCGCACGTCTGGCAGACCGCGCCGACGCACCGCCCGATGTGCTGGTAGCCTTGGCGCATGACATCATTTCAGTGGCGCGCCCGCTGCTGGAGCGCTCCAAAGCGCTGAGCGACAGCGACCTTGTAAGCGTGATTTCAAACAAGGGTCACGACCACTGGGTGGCCACCGCAAAGCGTGAACAGCTTTCAGCGTCCGTGACCGATGCTCTGGTAGCCACCTGCGACCCTGATGCGGTGCTGAGCATTGCCCGCAACAAGGGCGCGCTGTTCTCAGCAGAAGGCTTGCAGAAAATCGTCGAACTCAGCGAACAAACACCTGCTTTGTGTGAACCGTTGCTTGCGCGCACCGACATGACGCCCGCCCTGGCACACACAATGTTCTGGTGGACATCCTCCAAGCTGCGCCTCGACATCGTCAACCGTTTCACAACCGACCGCCGTATGCTGCGTGAAGCCCTGACAGATGCCATCGAGGAGGGCATGGAAGCATTTGCCGGCGATCCCGACCTGATGCGCACGCTGAGTTTGATGGTGCCGCAAAAGCGCTATGGTCCGTCGCTGGGGGAAGATCTGCTGGCCGCCGCCCGCGGCAAGGACTTGCGCAAGGTTGTCGTAATGCTTGGTCAGTATGCGGACATAAAACCCGCAACGGCAGCGCATATTGTGACTGATACCGGCGGCGAAGCGCTGGCTGTGGTCAGCAAGGCGCTTGGCCTCACCCGCAGGGAGTTTTTGCAGTTCGCCTTGCTGGTTGCCAGCCACCGGGAGGGAACAACACGCACGGCGGCTGAAGTGAACCGGCTGACGGCATTGTTCGATTCTGTCGCAACCGATCGCGCGGACGTGGTGCTGCGATATTGGGACGATACGGTGAGGGCAAAAAAGCCCGTGCGCCATAGCGCAGCGGCCTGACGCGACTATTCGCCCGCGAGTCTGTGGGCGTCACGCGGCATGTCGTCAAGGTCACTACGCGGTGTGCGCCTGCGCGGTGCGGGTGCGGCAAACGCCTCGAACGACATGATCTCTTCAAGCTGTGTTTGCGCGTCGCGGGCAGTTTGCACGATGGCGTTTTCCGCTTCGTCCACCAACGCCACAATCTGCGCCAGCGCACCGGCAAGGTTGGCGGCCCAGGCGCTGTCCGCGCCGTCTGCCACCAGCGCCTTGGTATCGCGTTCAAGGCGTGAGGCGGCAGCCCGCACGGCACCGCTGTCAAAAGCACCGCTTGAAATAGCGGCACGAATGCCAGCGATCTCCGCCTTGAGAGCAGCCTCACGGCCCGTGCGCCGAATGCCCTCCGCGTCTTCGTGGTCTGCCATCGGGGCAAGATCATCAAGGCTGATGCCCAGGTGCCGCGCCAACAGCGCCATGGTTTTGAATGTGCCTTCCTTTTTGCCGGTTTCGATTTCCGACAGATAGGCCGGGCTGATGCCCGCGCGCCGCGCCAGCGCCACAGCCTTGAGTCCGCGATGCTCGCGCCATACCCGCACCGGGTTGGCACCGTCAGCGATGCGGTGGGCAACGTCTGCAGGCACAGCATCCGCGCCTGCGTCCAGCGTGTTGAGTTCGGTCAGCCCCGCCTTGAGGTCACCATAGGCTTCAAGGTCGCGCACCATGACGCGGTACAACTCAATCGGCACCGCGGCAAAGCAGGGTTCGCCCTGCGGTGTTTCAATGATCTGAATGGGCTTGGTGTTGCTCATGCGGCAATACCTGCGTCCAGCCTGCGCGCCGAGGTGGGCAGAGCATGATTGCGCCGAACGATCATCAGCACATCAATGCGCTCCGCCGTAATCCTGCAAACAAGACGACCAACGCCTTCGACGGCTACCTGGACAAGATTGTGTTCCATCCCGCCGGGCAGCGCACGCAGCGACGCGGATGCGTCGCCCTGGTCTGTCAGTGCCAACGCCGCATCGCGCACTAGTGCCTGTGCAGGCTTGGGCAAGGCTGCGAGGGCGCGATAAGCGCGTCGGCTGTAGAAAAGCGGGGTCAAAAACACAAAACCTGTCAAAACTGGCGAGGATGCGGATCACCTTGAAGTCTGAACCAGACGTTATACGATTCGCATCCCCTCCGGTGAACGCGATAGGCTTGGTCAAGATGACAAACATCCAGCTCCCCACTCCCGCCGCGCTCACTGCAACCACACTGCATCAGTTCATTCGCGAGCGCGGTGCCGCCCGCGCCAACCTTACATTGCAGCAACGCCGCGAAGCCGCAGACGGCAATGCCCTGATCTACCCGGTGGCGGGCAGTTTCACCATTGAACCTGTGTCTGCGGGCGGTGCCGCCGCTGAGTGGCAGGCCGGGCCTAATGCATCAGGCACCCGCACGCTTCTGTATTTTCACGGTGGCGGCTATCTGTTCGGCTCGCCCACGTCCCACCGCCATCTCACAACCGCGTTGGCGGACGCTGCAAATATGCGCTGCCTCAGCGTGGATTACCGGCTGGCCCCGGAGCATCCGTTTCCCGCCGCGGTGGATGATGCCATAGCCGCCTATCGCTGGTTGCTTGAAACCGGCGTCTCCGCGACAGACATAGCGCTAGGCGGTGATTCAGCAGGTGGCGGCCTGGCGGTAGCCCTCATGGTGCGGGCCCGCGATGAAAACCTCCCGCTGCCCGCTGCCGCCATACTGATTAGTCCGTGGACGGACCTTGAATGCGCACGGCCCAGTTATACAACCCACGCGCATCTGGACCCGTCCATCACCCAGGCAGGCATTGCCGACACGGCAAATGTATATCTGGCAGGTGCCGACCCGCACGACCCTCTGGCGTCCCCCGTTTATGCAGACCATCGCGGGCTGCCGCCGTGTCTCATTCAGGTTGGCGGTGCCGAAGTGCTGATTGACGACGCCCGCGACCTGTCAACAGCCATGCGCCGCGCTGGCGTGTGCGCTGAACTGGAGGTGTGGGATCAAATGGTTCATGTCTGGCACGCCTTCCACCAGCACCTGCCCGAAGGCCAGCGTGCCGTGCAGCGTGCGGCGGATTTTCTGCGTACCCAGATGCCGGGCTAGCTGCGCCACCGCAACACGGTTTCAGGCACCGGGTTTTTGAACGGACGGCCTTCAGCGCGCGCGCGGTCCCATTCGGTTTTCATGCTGAAATACCATTTGCCCTGCACATCCGCTTCGTTGATGAGCATCAGGCGCGGGTCAAAGCTCAGGCCTTGTTGCAGCAGGTTCACCACATCTACGTCCTGCTTGAGGAAGTGATGCACAAACGGCTTGAGCAGTGGCGCAATGACGTTGAGCCACGGCACCGTTGAGAAAAAGCTCTGCGTGATTTCGGTGGTCTGGGCACCGGCAGGCGTCACCGTCGTCATGCCCACCAGATGATGCTTGCCCGCCGTAATGTGCTCCACACGCACACCAGGCAGCAGAAAACTGATCTCGGTTTTCACGTCGCCGCCCATCAGCTTATAGACTTTCGAGTTGGCAGACGGCTTGTGCGCCACCATGGAAAACCCGTTCTTGACCGGCGCAAACGCCTTGGCCTTTTCGCGCATCCGCCCTTCGTCGCGCCACCACCAGTTCTTGTGAACAAACGGCCCGTGCGCCGGGTCAATCAGCCCGATCACGGCGTTGTCCACATGGCAGGAGAGCTGCATCTTTTCCACGATGCGTGCGGGCCGGTTGCCCACACCGGGCATCACCGGCGGTTGATCATCTGGCTGGGACGGTGCGCGCAGATCCGACGGCATCCATATCCACAAAACGCCCTGCTGCTCTCGCAGCGGATAGGACGCGACGGAGATCCGCGTCGGGTCCATGTCCTGCCCTTCATAGAGCGACGGAATGTGCTTGCAGACCCCATCCGTGCCAAAGCGCCAGCCATGATAGGGGCACTGCACGGTAGGCTGATTGTCAGTGTCAATGAACTTGCCGTAGGACAGTGGCACGCCGCGATGAGGACAAATGTCGCGTATGGCAAACGCCTCACCCGCCTTGGTGCGCCCCAGCAGCACGGGCTCACCGGCAATGACCTTGTGCGTCAGTGCGCCCGGCGCAATGTCGCGACCATGCACGGCAAAATACCAGATGTCCCTGAGAAAGCCGTCACCACGATCTGTCATCGGTCCCGTCATCCGTTATAGCCCCCGATGCCGCGCCGCGGTGTCAGACTGCTGTATCCTGCCTATGCGGCGTGGCGACCATTGGTGAGCGCACCTAAAACCGGCACGCGGCCAATAACAGTGCGGCCAAGCGCCAGCCCTTCAGATACGGCCTCGGTTGCGATGGTGCCGGGGGTCGGGCGCGACAAGTCAAACTGTGCTTCCACGGTTTCGTCACGGAACCTGTCCACCTCGCCGCCGAACTTCTCAGCAATCCTGTACATACGCTCGTTCTTGACCAGACACAGCATGTAAATGCGCGACATGAATCGGTTGCGGCCGATGGTCAGCATACGCTTGGTCAGTTCCGAACCAAGCCCAAACCCCTGCAGGTCGGCTTCCACGGCAACCGCCGCCGAGCCTTCAAGCGGCAAACGCCAGCCGATGGGAGTGAGAATGCCGGTGGCTTTGATTTCACCGTCAATCACCGCGCCAATCACAATGTCGCGGAACCAGTCGAGGCGGTCCACATAGGTCTGGATGAAGCGGTTGGTGACCGGACGGCCAAACCGCAGCACCCGGTCCTCGCGGCTCAGTCGGCACAGATGACGCCGCAGTGCGTCCATCTCCAAGGGCCAGATGCGGCGGATAACCGGCTGAGCAACAGCACGTGGGCGCGATGGCTGGGCGGATGTGGTGGCTTTTTCAGGTCCGGCTTTTTTGGCGGCGGCTTTGCGGGGGGCGGCTTTCCTGGCCACCGTCTTTTTGGCCACTGTCTTTTTCGCCACTGTCTTTTTAGCAGGTGTCTTTTTAGCAGGTGTCTTTTTGGCAAGTGCGGGTTTCGCAGATGCTCGCTTGGGTGCTGCCTTCCTGGCAGTTGCCTTTGCGGAACCAGTCGTCGTTTTTGCAGTAGCCATGAAGCAAGACCTTTCTGGACCCCCGTAACCCGCAAAACAGGTACAGCATAGGGGCAAGTAGGGGCCGCGCGGCGAAGGGTGACAAAGTGTCATTCGGCGCGGCTTCGGGCAGACCATACACATCCACCATTGTGCTCTGCAATATAGGAATGATGGAACACATCCCCAACCTGATTCGGTCAGTCGCAGCGTCTGGCAACCTTGCTATGGCGAGGGGGATGCTTGTCTGTGCATTGGCCCTTGCCGCGCTACCCGTTCCACCGGCCTTTTCAGATGTTCACGCAGATGTCGAGGCAGACGCCTCCACGAAAGAATGTTCGGCATGTATCGGGCCCGCTGAACTGGCTGCAGCGCTTGCGGCAAAGGCGGATGACCTAAAGGCGCAGGTGCGCGCCATGCAGCAAAACCCGGCAGCGCTCGAAATACCGGCCTCCCGCGACAAGCCGGGCTTGCCGCACGGTAATGGCCCCGGCACCGGCGGGACTGATGCGCAGGCCCCCTTCACAACACTCAATCATGCCGACGCGGCTGGCCGGACTGCAGAAGGTGTCGCCACACTGGCTGGCAGCATGGCGCAGGCCTATGGGCAGTGCAGCGATGAACAGCGGTGCTTGCGGGAAGACGAGCACATCTCCAACCTGTTGACTCGGTCCTGCACACCGATTGGGGTGGGCGACGATGTTGACACGTCGAAGCTGCTGCGCCCGGTTCTGCACATGGTGGAGACCCTCGAAACACAGGCTGCGAACTGCGCCACGTTGGCGTGTCCCGGTGCTGACTGCGAGGCAAGGTCCGCAGTGCTGGAGGCGGCGGCCTTTGCGCAGTCGCTATTGATCGCCGCAACCGGCGACGGCCCGGCAGCGGGTCACAATACGACGCTGCCGCAAGCAGTGCCCGGTCGCATCATCAGCGATCATGCCGATGGAGCGGTGCAGGCGCTGCTGTCACTTGTTCAGCATATGACCCTGTCGGGCCTTGACCCGGAGGATATTCAGCGCGCCGCGCGGACGCTTGCTGAAATCGAGCAGGCGCTTGAGGCGACATCGACAGACGACAACGCAATGCGCGAGCGGTGGCGGGCAACGGCAGCCCGTCTTGCGCTGGCGCACCTGCGAGACCGGCTTGGTCGGTTTAACATGGCGTCAGGCTCAATGGCCGAAACGCGCCCCCCACAAGAAGACTGGAGCGGGCTGGGTGATGCCATGCAGCGTGCAGTGCTTGCGCTTGCGCGGCTTGGCGCGGGTAGCAGCGAAACGCAGCAACGCCCCGGCGCGTGTCCGGCAAGTGATGCGCTGCCTGACCCCGCCATTGCATCCGCGCTGGCCCGTCTGCGCACGGTGCTCAATTTGTCGGCAGTGTGCAGCATCCGCAGCGGGTGCGGCGTTCAGCAGGCACTTGAGCGCGGCACGGCACGGGCAGCCTTGTTGTTGCGGGTGCCCGTGTTGGAGCAACGCTTGGAAATAATGCGCGCTCTGGAAGAGGAAGTGGAGCTTGCGCCGCACATGCTTGCCGCCGCCGCGGCATCTGCCGAACCGGCCCCGCAGATCATGGTCGATTTTTCAGCCTATCGTCAGGGCGAGGCCGTGAAGGCGAGGGTGGACGCCAACCAGAACAGGTGTCTTGCGCAGGGGGGCACCATTGTGTTGCGGACGGTGGAGCAGAACGACCCCGCACAAATGCTTGAGGATGTTGCCCTGCCAGCAAGCAAGACGTCGCCGGTCCATTTTGCAGCACCCGCACCCGGAGATTACGAAATAGCGGTGGTTGCCAGTGTTGGAAATGGTGGCGGCACGCTGGCTTCGGTGCCGGTGCGGGTGTCCGGCGCCGAACCTTCAACATGCGTCGGGTGGAACGGCGTATGGCAAACCGAGTTCGGCCGATTGGTCACGGTGACGCGCGATGACGGGTATTTCAGCGGCACATACAGACAAACACCCACAGCCAGGCCCGGCTTTGTGTTCGGGCGGGTAAGGGAGGAAACCGTTGAGGGTATCTGGCTTTCAGAAATTGCCACCGGCGGCACCCGCCTGCGCCTCATGGGTGAAGGTGTGTTCAGGGGCGGTTGGGGGCTGTCGCCGGGCCGCACCGACAATGGTGGTCGCTGGTCAGGCATCTGCGTGGCGCAGTAGCTTGCTGGCGGAGTAGTTAGCGTGGCTGAGCCGGGGCTAGTGCCAGTCCCTGAAATATGAGACCCGCATCACAATCCGTGCCGCCCACTCAAGCTGCACACCAAAACGCACGTCGCCACCAGGGTCGAGCGGCATCAGCGTGAACGTGCCATCAGTTTCGCGCGCCAGTCGACGCAGAAAAAACATCTTGCCGTCTGCGGGCACCAGACAGTCCTGCCCGTGCGCGCCTGCAAGGTCTGCTCCTTCCAGCCGGTTACAAATCAGCAGGTCGCCCGCTTCGTAGCGTCCGATGCGTGCTGCAAGGCGCACGGCGACCGGCCGGTCTGCGGGTACATCCAGCACAAAGCGGGCCGTCTCGGTTTCAGCGCCCGATAACACGGCTCCGTCCCCGGCGAGCGTGCCCAAAAGTGATATCTCGCGCCCGCCGCCGCCTTCAATCAGGTCGGCCACATGTATGCCAAACACCTCGGCAAAGCGCTGCAGCCAGTCCATCGAGACCGTCATGTTGCCGGTTTCAAGCCGCGAAATGGTCTGCGGCGTGGTGGCAACACTGTCCGCGAGCTGCTGCAGCGTCAGTCCGCGCAGCTTCCTGTAATGCCGAATACGTGTTTGCACGTCGATATCCCCCGTTTAGCCGACCAGCCTGCGCCGCCCAACGCGCCCATTCGCGTCAGTCTGACACCCGTGGCCGGGTCTCAAGACGAAAATAATCCAAAAAAGTTATCCACGGTGTTTACGTAATACGTAAAAATATATCTAATGAAATATAAAGTTCCTATTATGTTCCTAGATCACGCCGGGGTTAATCGCAATGCCGAATGTTATTGACGTAATAGCATCTAACTCACCTGCCTGCCAGATGCACTACCCGATACACCGCCAGATACACCACCAGATACGGTGTTTCTCGCTTCACAATACACATCATGCACAACTTGTGCGGGTGTTTGTCGCCCACGCCTTCAGGCTGCCCGCTGCAGCGTTGCTTGCGCCCACGCGCGGGTCAGGCGCTGTCAGCCATGCCCGGCAGGTTGCCATGTACCTCACCATGTCGTGTTCAGTGTGCCGCTTGCCCACGTCGCCGCAGCGTTCGGCCGGGACCGCTCGACGGCGTCCCATGCCTGCAAGGTGGTTGAATGGCAGCGCGATAACCCGGCTTTCGACCATTTCCTGACGCGTCTTGAATGGCATTTGCTGGCGGCCAGCGGCAATGCCGCGCAGGCAGACGCGTCCAGCCTCATGACAGGAGAAGGCGCATGAGTACATCAGGCAAAAAGTGGGTCACGGGCCTGCCATCAACGGCGCAGCAACCCGTTCTCGCGGCAGGCGATCTCGACCGCGAGCGCCGACGCATTCTGCTGCGCCTTGCGGTCGCGCAGGCCCGGCTGGAGCCTGTTTCCGGCACCACGCGGTATGCTGTCAGGACCACCCGCACCAAGAGTGGTGTGCCGCGCATCCGTATGGATGCTGCCTATGTGTCCGCCTTTGTGCGGGAGGGCCTGTTACAGCCGGACAGCAACCAGACCTATGTACTGAGTGACCTCGGCCGCCAGTGGGTGGCACGCGCAACAGCAGCACAGGATCCGTTTCGCAGCCAGCATCAGCTTGAAGGCACGCGCCTGATAGACGGGCGGGGTACGGGAACCAAAACAGCCCTTACCCCCATGCGGGTCAACCTGAGTGAAACACCGCTGGGCTGGCTGCGCCGCCGCAAGGGCGCCAAAGGCCAGGCCCTGATCACACAGGCGCAGTTTGAAGCAGGCGAAAGGCTCCGGGCGGATTTCACCTCAGCCCAGATGACGCCGCGTACCACCGCCGACTGGTCAATGGCGCCAGACGCCGCCCACACCAAAACCGGCGACCGCATGACCATGAGCGATCGTGCCCTTGCCGCGCGCCAGCGTTTCTACAAGGCCGTGGATGCAGTGGGGCCGGGCCTCGCGGAGCCCCTGGTGGATGTGTGCTGCTACCTCAATGGCCTTGAAGATGCTGAACGCCGCATGGGCTGGCCGCAACGCGCCGGGAAAATAGTTCTCGCCATCGCCCTCGACAGGCTGGCCGATCACTATGGCTTCAACGGCAACACCAAACGAAGCGGAAAAATCGGTCTGTGGCGGGCCGATGGCCGATAGGTTTGCGCAGCTACGCAAGCAGGAACGGCCCGGCGAGCAACGCTGCCATGGCAAACTCAAACGCCGTGCCGCCATAGTTTGCGCTGTTGGCAGCCCTGTCCATCATCATTGAACCAGCCCGCACCACAGCTGTCAGAGCCCAGCCGCAGGCTAGTGTTATGAAAGCAGCCTCGTTGCCTGACACAAGCGCAAAGGCATGGCCACCCGCAAACACGCCTCCATACGTCGCGCGCACTTCTGAAATCGAGTGGGGCAGGTCAGGGTCAATGCGAATGACCACAAGCCGCGCAGCACCGTGCGGGCTGACAATGGCAAACAGACCAAGGCCAAGCCCGGCAAGGCCTGCTGCATAGGCCAGCCACACCACACTCATGATGCCGCCCGACCTTCAAGGGCTGCTGCAGCATCGGCCTGAATGCGCCCCACCATGGCGTGCAGCCCATTGGAGCGTTGCGGGCTCAAATGCTCGTCCAGACCAATCTTGCGGAACACATCGTCAGGGTCGGTCGCCAGAATATCGGATGCGGAGTGTCCCGAATACAACGCCAGCACAATAGCAATCAGTCCACGGACGATATGCGCATCGCTGTCCCCGACAAACCGAAGTACCGGCCCGTCCGATGTGCCCTGCTCAACATGCGTAACCAGCCACACCTGACTGACGCAGCCTTTGACTTTGAACTCATCCGTGTGCGCAGCTTCAGGTAATGGCTCAAGGCCTTTGCCCAGCTCAATCACATACCGGTAGCGGTCTTCCCAATCATCCAGATAGGCAAAATCGTCTATGAGAGCATCAATGCTCACGGCCCGCAGTCTCCTGACAAAAACACTCGTATGTCACAGACATAGGGCGTTCTTTGAGCACAGACAACATACGCGGCGACTGTCATGCCGATCGACAGGAACAAAAATCGCAAAAAAGTGGCGCGTACTGCACTCCTGGTGGGGACGAGGCGGACCCTGGGGGGGAAGGGGGCCTCTTGGAGGAAGCGCAATACGCGCCCATCGAGGGACGGGCAGTCTATGTCAGACGGCTTCTGCCGCCTTTACTTACCGGTCTCTCCACCGGTTTTGTATTTGTGCCTCAAACACCCTGTTCAATGGCAGGGGCCTCTATGGCTGCAGGCGTGATGGCTGACGGATCTGCAGCGTCCGCGCCGGCCTGACGGGCATTCAGCAGCTCCTGCGTAGCCCAGCCCAGCGCCTCGCCGGAATAATAGATGACCTGGTCCACAACATGCGCACCGGCTGACACCGCAGTGTCGCACACAGCTTCGTTGCGCTCGCAAAAGCCCAGAACGTCAGCCCCTGTCGAAACGGCAATCGACACGGCATCGCCTGCGTCAAATGCATCCGCCGCGGCGGGCGTTACAGCAGCAGCCTGTGCCGCGCCGCCCTGCTGTGTCGAAACGCCGGGCGCCGCAGGTAAAATCATGGCGATAATCGCCAGCCAGAAAACAACTCTCACTATAAGCATCGAACCGACCCCTCGGTTGTGCCGTGTCGCCGCCCGGAATGGGCAGGCAAGACAGCAGTGCTCTCATGTCACGCCTGCGAGCGTAGGACTGAAGGTGTTTGAAGGGTGCAAATTGAATAGGTCGCATTTGATGTAACTTGCCGTGCAGGCGCCCAAACAGGCCCCTAATATGGCGCATGGTCAAAAAGTCCAAACCACCGCAACGCAAGTACAGATCAAAAAAACCTAAAACTTTAGCTTTTGTTGTCTGGGTCGGCGGGCGCGTCTCTTGACGCAGACGCGGCGTCATCCATGCCCAGCGCGTGATGTGCCTCGGCCAGAAACTCAGGTGTGTGCTCTCGCGGCTCGAAGTTCACACCCGCACCCAACGCCTTGATGATGGTATCTAGGGCAGCAGCGCGCGCAAACTTCTTGTCGTTTGCGGGAATGACATGCCATGGCGCATCCGGCGCGGATGTGCGGCGGATCATTTCCTCGATCGCATCCTCATAGGCAGCGCGCTGGCCGCGATTGCGCAGGTCTTCAGGTGTCAGCTTCCAGCGTTTCAAAGGGTCTTTCAGCCGGGCGCGAAAGCGCTCTGCCTGCTCTTCGGGTGACACATGCAAGAAGATTTTCACCAGCCGGAAGCCGTCCGCCGCCAGCGACTTTTCAAAGGCATTGATTTCGCCGTAGGCGCGCCCCCATTCTTCCGAGGTGGCAAATGCCTCCACACGCTCCACCAACACCCGTCCGTACCAGGAGCGATCAAACACACCCAGTTCTCCGTTTGGGGGCAACCGCCGCCAGAAGCGTTGCAGATAGTGTTCTTCACGCTCGCGCTGGTCTGGTGCTGAGATTGGCCACACCCGTACGGCGCGCGGGTCCATGACGCTGGTCAGGCGGCGTATCACACCGCCTTTGCCAGCCGCGTCCCATCCCTCAAAAACAATCACGCCCTTGAGGCGGTTATAGAGAAAAGCCAGTTGCAGCTGCCGAACGCCATCCTGCAGCGTTTTGATGGCGTCTGCATAAGCGTTGCTGTCAAGCTGAGCATCCAGCGGCACGGATGACAGGGCAAAGCTGTTGGGCTGCCAGACCGCAAATCCATCCTGATAGCCGCTCGATGAGCTGTTGGTTTTGTTATCTTTCATGAGTTGCTGTGCTGTATCCATCAGGCGTAGGTGAATCTCGACGCTGATCGGATCATGCCGAGACGCTGTTGTCACGCACTTGCTAAAGACCATACCCGATTACGCAGATTGGCGTTGCCAAGCGGACTGCGCATAGCTCAGTAGGCGGAGGGGGAGGCAATCAATCCATATCCGGCGGCTTGCACGCGGGGCCGCGCGGACACATCGCACGCTTCGACGGGGAGCCACATGGTCACTGTGGTGCCCTTTCCCAGGGTGCTGGCAAGCTCGATAGAGCCGCCATGCAGTTCAATCAACGATTTCACGATGGGCAATCCCAGACCAGTGCCCTGCTTCTCAGCAGCAAAAGCTGAATCCACCTGCTCGAAAGGAATTAGCACCCGACGCAAATCATTCGGCGAAATGCCGATGCCGGTGTCGCTCACGGTCAGCCTGACCATGCTGTTCACCACATCCAGCCCGACACTGACCGAGCCGCCCTCAGCTGTAAACTTGACAGCATTCGACATGATGTTGAGTACTGATTGCCGTATCGCAGTGGGATCCGCATCCACTTCCAGTTCATCCGCAGGCAGATCAACGTCAATGGTAATCTGGCCTGCTTTTGCCTGCGGTGCCAGCAGGTCAACGCAATCCTCCACCACGTCGCGCAGGTCAAACGGGTGATACACGAGTTCGTAGCGCCCGGCTTCGATTTTGGACAGATCAAGTATCTGATTTATCAGCACCAGCAGATGCCCGCCGGATGTGTGGATCATATGCGCGTAGTCGAGATATTTTTCGTTGCCCAGTCGCCCGAACAGCTCCTGTTCCAGCACCTCTGAAAACCCGATGATGGAATTAAGCGGCGTGCGCAGCTCGTGGCTCATGTTGCGCAGGAATGATGTCTTGCTTTCGTTGGCACGTTCGGCGGCAGACTTGGCTGAGTCCAGCTTCTCCGCCACGTCCACAAGGTTGGATGCCTGATCTTCGAGCACCGCCTGGTTCATTTCCAGTTCCTGCACCGTGTATTGCAGGGTCCGCCCCCGCTCAATGAGCTGGCGTTCACGTTCCTTGAGTTCGGTAATATCCGTGTACACCGTAACGCGCCCACCTTCACGGGTGTGGCGATCGCGCATCAAGAACCAACGCCCATCACGATGCCGAAGCGTGCTCTGGCCGATGGGCAAGGCATGTTTGTCCATGCGTCGCTCAATCCATTCATCCGGGTCCACGCCGTCATCAAAAACATGCGAGTGGGCAGTCTCCGTGATGAACGTACGAAATGATGTGCCCGGCTTAAGCCGCTCCGAGGTGGCGCGATGCAGCCGCGCAAAAACGCGGTTGTGCAGCACCAGCCTGTCGGCCTGATCCCATACGGCAAAGCCGTCGGCGGTGCTTTCAATAGCGGCTTCAAAGCGCATCTGTGTGCGCATCAGCGTGGTGATATCGTTCCAGTGAACAATCGCACCACCGTTATCAAGCGGTCTCGATTTCACTTCCATCCAGCGCCCATCAGACAGCCGTTCAACACGCGGACGCCAGTCGCGAGACATATGATAGGCGAGAGTATCCGCAATCCATCCGTCGGGGTCCGTGATCGCGCGTTCACCGGCGAACTCGCCTTCAGCCACAAGCTGCTTGAGCATTTGCTCAAAGGTTGAGCCGATAAGGCTGTCGAGATCGTCAAAGGTGCGGAAGATGTAACGGAAGTGGTCGTTGCAATAGACCAGCCGATCGTCACCATCAAAAACGATAATGCCGACGCGCAGGCTGTCCAGCCCCGCCACAAGCGCGTTTATTCCTTCACGCGTCCCCACAGGCATTGCGTGCCCCACCCATATCCATCAAATCCAGTCCACAGATTAGTCACAGGCTGGTTAGGAAATGGTGTGCAAAAAAAGAGGCGACCCGTTTTGGGCCGCCTCTCGAAGTTCACAAAGCGTATTGGCGAGTTTTACTTGGCCGCTTCCGGCAGATATGTCGCCCAGCAATAGGCAATCTCGTTAACGCCGTGTTTACCGGTGCAGTACGCTTCCTCAGACGGGAAGTGAGCGGCAGCAAGGCACTGGTTGAGATTGAGCCGTGCAAAGCGGGCGCAGCGCGAAAGATCCCGGTTTTCCGTCATCGAAACGGCCGTGACCTTTTCAGATTCATCAATCGCAATGTGCCCGGCGAGCGACAGAATGCGCTGCATCACAGGCGTTGCCGCGTGGGCAGACTGAACCCCCGCCAGTTCCGCAAGTATGCCGCCAAGGTCAACACCCCCAACATCGCTTGCCGCAAACTGGGGTGCCACCGAGAACGGTGCCGGTTGCTCATAGCTGCCCCAGCGTGTGCGCTGGAACTCGACGGCTGTTGTCAAAAAACGCTGGCCCAAAACCGTCAGCCGCTTATAGGCATCGGCCGCATCAGCCACCACCGCAAGGCGGGCTTTCTGGCTTCCGTCAAACATCCATACGCCTGATCCTGAGGCGAGCCGTGTCACCACCGCGTTTTTGCCATCGCGTGCCACAGCAGCCTTAAGGGCGGCTGCAAACTCTGGCTCGTTTGCGGCCAGAAACGCACTGTTGGCAATCCAGCCTTCGGCCAACTGCTCCGGATCATGCGGTCGCAGGGCCTCAAGGGCGGCGCGGACGTCGCGCGGGGACTTGAACTTTTTGTTGGCCAGATCGTCAATTGCCTGGTCGAAAGCGCGGTAAGCCTCGGCCTTGGCAACCAGCGAAGCTGAGCCTTCAAGAGATGGCAGCACACCGGCATCGTCGCGCGTAGCCGTGTCCAGCGTCTTGCCGGCATAGGCCGGCTTTGCCCGCGGCACAGGGATGATCGATCCGTCTGACAAAATAACCGGCGCGCTTGCGATCTGATAAGGCTCAATGACGGGTTCGGGAGCCGGGGCTGCCTGAACCGCGTTTACGGCAGGCGTGCTGCCGGTCAGGCCGTCTGTCATGCAGCCAGCCAATGCAAGACCCGCCACCACGATACCAGCCGATCGCGCAAACATGTTCACCATCACTAAAGTCACCCCGTTGTGGCCGTCGTGGCCGTTTTGGTTTTGGCCGTTGTGGTCAGCGCGTTCAAGAAAACGCGTCACAAGACCTGAAAATATTGCGCGCGCCCGTTTCGTTGGCGCACAAACGCTTCATTCCGGGCGATGTCCTTGCCCATTCAGCGGGTATCTGTGCCATTCCGAAGCGCCCGGCACGTCCACGTTAACCTCCGTGCAACGGACATGCCTACACTAGGCTTATGCTGCCCGCCTTGCAATCTGTGAACGCGCCTGCAGGCAAGGCCCGGCAGCGGCGAAATATCGCCACCGGGTTCGCATATTTCAGCTTCCTTAACCCTGAATGGCCAAGAATACGCCGACAACCGGGCTTTGCGGCCCGGGATCAGCGTTTTCGCCGTCCGCCGCCGCGCGTTGCGTAGGCGGTAGGCAGCGTTATTGGGGGATATTCGTGCAGACCGCAGATTGGCATGTTCACCTCAGCGTCCGTGGCCGCCCGCGCCACATGCGCCGTCATGCGTCGTTTATCCGCCAGCATTGTGCTGGCGGCACGATGGGTCTGCTTGGGGGCATCGTCTTTTTCGCTGTCACCGGCAGCATGGACATGTTTACTGCCGGAGCGTTCGGCCTGCTGGCGGCGACAGCCCTTCCAGGCATCTATCTGCGGTTGACCGGCCATCTTGCATCTTCCTACGCCTTGTCGAGCCTGATGCTGGCTCTGCTGGTCGGCTGGCTGTGCCTGTGGACGGGCGGTGTCGATTCACCGGCCATTTTCTGGCTGGCGATTGTGCCGCTGGAAGCAGCACTTTCCGCCAGCCGTCGCACTGCCGTTCTGGCGGCGAGCATCAGCACCACGGTGTTTGCGGGTCTGCTAGCGCTGTCCGTCGCGGCCAGCCTGCCGCCTGCACATCTGCCAAGTCTCGATCCGTTTCTCGTGCGTATGATCGCTATCGTCGCAGCCATCTTCTATGCAGGCGCACTCGCCATGCGCACCCAGCTTGCCTATCAGCTTGCAGAAGACGCCGCCGACAGCGAAGAAGCCCGCTATCGCATGGTAGCCGACAATGCCAGCGACCTGATTACCCGCCACGCCATTGATGGCACCATCATATTTGCGACGCCTGCCAGCCGCCGCCTGCTTGACATCACGCCGGACAAGTTGCTGGGAACCCGCTTCAGCGACATGGCAAACGCCGACGAAGCGCACACCATGGCGGATGCATTTTCCTCAGCCTTGCGCCAGGGCGGCGAAGCAGGCTTCGAGTTTTCCGTTACCGCGCCCGATGGCAGCATACGTCACCTGGAAACCCGCGTGCGTGCCACCGGCACAGATGTGGACATCAGCGTTGTGGCTGTCACCCGCGAAATTACCGAACGCAAGCAGGCGCAGGCCGTCATGAGCGAGGCCCGCGACATGGCTGAATCAGCCAGCCGCACCAAGTCCGCGTTCTTACGCTCCATGAGCCATGAACTGCGCACACCGCTCAACAGCATCATCGGCTTTGCACAGGTCATCCGCGACCAGTCGTTTGGTCCCATAGGCAATGGCCGCTACAGCGATTATGCCGACATGATTGGCGACAGCGGCAAGACATTGCTGCGCATTGTCACCGACGTACTACGCATGTCCGAAATCGAAGCCGGTGCCGTCGAAATAGACGCCGAAGAAACCGCCATGTGGCCGGTGGCCGACGCTGCCATCCGCACACTGGCACCCCAGGCCAGGCGCGACCGTATCGTCGTGCAAAACCATGTGCCCGATGATCTGCCGCTGGCGATGGCCGATGCCCGCGCCGCCGGTCAGGCGCTGCAGAGCATTCTGGCCAACGCCATCCAGTATTCGCCCCTTGGCCAGAGCGTGGACGTGAGCGCTGGCGCAGACGACATCAGCGTGTGGCTGGATGTGACCGACAATGGTCCTGGTATTCCACCAAACGAAGTTGACCGGCTGATGCGCCCGTTTGAGCGCACCGGCGGCAGCCTTGAAGGCCGTCCGTCCGGTGCAGGCGTGGGCCTTGCCATTGCAAAGGCGCTGACCGAGTTGCAGCGCGGCGGCTTTTCCATCAAATCCGAACCGGGCCACGGCACACGCGTCCGTCTGGTATTTCCGCGCGCCCAGTCAATCGTCCGACGCACCGCCTGAAACGAGATGATGGCGTAGCGTTGGGCTCAGTCCTGCTGTGTCTTGCTCTGTGTAGCCAGCAAGTGCCAGTCTGCCGCCATGCACCCACGTCTGAGATCAGATCTGCGCGTCCAGGCCATGCTGCGCACTGCGACAGCGTCAGGCGTGTTCGCCACCGTTGTACAGCGCGGGCATGAAGTAGCCGGAGCCATTTTCGTCAAGGCCACATCAGGCTCCCAAGCAGTTCGCATTTATGCAGCAGCTCCGGGGCCGGGGATGGATGACGAGGGCCGCCCGCGCTGGACACATGCAACCAGCCAAAGCACCCAATCCGAAGCGGACGCCGACGCGTATCTGGCGCGCCGATCCGCCGCAGATCCGGACATCTGGATTATTGAAATGGAAACTGCTGACGCCACCCCTTACCTTGACGGCAGCGTGGCGACGGATGAACCACCACGCAGCAACCCGGAAATCGACAAGGCGTTCCGTCGCTAGGGCCGCATGAACGCAATGCCGTCACCGGCATCCATGTTCTCTGCCGCCGCCATCAACTCGCTGGCAATATCGTCCGGCTCGCGGTCCTGCCGGTAGAGTTTGATGACCTCATCAAACAGCACCCGCGCCACAGAATCGCGGGGAAACTTTGCAGCCTCTGCTTCGCTCAGGGCTGCCTGCACATGCTTTTCAACAATTTCACGCACGGTTGTCATGACGGTATCGCCTCCTGACGGTGGACATCCAAATATCGTTTCGGGGGCAGTTGTAGGCGGCACGACTGTGCAAGGCGATGATCGAGGTCAAATCCCACCGCCTACCCGGTATCAGGTGCTGATAGGGCGTCAGGCTTGGCAACCTTGTGACGCTGCTGCTTTCCGGGCTATCAGACGGAGCCATTTGCGGCACAGCAAACGTCCCAAAGACCCGCCAGAAACTTACCAATTGGTCAAATGACAACTATTCAGCAGCTTGCCATCGATTTCTGGATTCTCATGTCCAACGTGTGGACCGAGGGATTTCTGGGCATTGATTTTGGCCGCATCCTTATCGCGGCACTTATCTTCATCGGCTTTTACATTCTGCGTGGTCTGTTTGCGAAGATCGTCGTCGTGGCCCTGCACCGCTGGGCCCAACGCAGCGAGACGCAGTTCGATGACATGTTGATCAATGCCATTGCGCCGTCGCTCAAATTGCTGGTCGTCACGATGGGTGTTTTCGTGGCCGGTCAGTATCTGGCGCTTGAAGGTGTGGGTGCCACCATTCTGCTCAATGTCGAGCGCTCGATGGTTGTCATTGCCATTTTCTGGGCGCTCTACAACATCACCCAACCGTTAACGCTGGTGTTCAAACGCCTTGAGGCAGTGCTGACGCGCGAAATGGTGGACTGGTTGATTACCGCCACGCGTATCGGTGTTGTTCTGCTGGGTGTTGCGACGGTGTTGCAGGTCTGGGGTATCCAGGTTGCGCCGCTCATCGCGGGCCTTGGCCTGTTGGGCGTAGCGGTTGCGTTGGGCGCGCAGGATTTGTTCAAAAACCTGCTGGCAGGTCTTTCAATTCTGGTGGAAAAACGCTTCGGCGTCGGCGACTGGGTGAAAGTCAACGATGTGGTCGAGGGCACCGTTGAGCATATTGGCTTTCGGTCCACCCGCATCCGCCGCTTTGACAAGGCGCCGGTTTTTGTTCCCAACACGGAGTTTGCCGACGGAGCGGTCACCAATTTCTCGGCCATGAGCCACCGCCGCATTTACTGGAAAATCGGCGTTGAATACCGCACCACGAAAGCCCAGCTTCAAGAAATCCGCAACTGCATAGAAGGCTATCTGGTAAACACGGACGCCTTTGCCAAGCCCCCCGAAGTGCCGATGTTCGTGCGTATTGATGCGTTCAACGACAGCTCAATCGACATCATGATCTATTGTTTCACCCGTACAATCGTATGGGGCGAATGGTTGGAAGCCAAAGAGCAACTGGCCTACGCAATCAAGGATATTGTGGAAGATGCGGGCACGGGCTTCGCGTTCCCTTCAACGTCGCTCTATCTGGAAAGCCTGCCCGTTGGCACGCCTGAAATATTTACACCGCCTACGGATAAACTCACCGGATAGCGACTGGTGGCTAGCCCGTCTTGCGGTCTGCATGTGTGGTGTCTGTGAGGTCAGGCGCAGCGCCGCCAAAAACTGTTTTCCAGACACCAAGCAGCCGTTGTGCCTCGGTCTGGTCAATGCTCTCAAACCCGTTCAATAACGCAAAGGTTTGCTGCGTACCGCGTTCGCCTCTCGTGTCGGCGAGGTGGGCAAGCGATGCAAAACTGGACCGTGCAAACCCCGTTGCCTTGCACAGAACCGCAAGGGCATATCCGGTTGGTTCGTTCAAAATCATTTTGGCGGTTGCATGATCAACATCGGTCATGAGGTCAAGACACGCCAAAAACGCATCTTTTTCCCCATCGCGCATCAACCGCAGCAGTAAAGGTTCCGACAGTTCGTTGCGCGCTTCCTTTGTCCTGGCAAAAGCCAGGGCCTGCTCCGTCAAAGGTTCGTCACTGCCCACATCTCCTGGTGTTACAGCCGCCGGATCAGCTTCAAAGGCACAGCGCAATGCCTGCCATGCGAGCTTTGGCGGTACGGACCACAAGAGGCGTACGGCGACAGACGCTGGAAGCGGCTCGCGTTCCAGAATTGCACTGGCATGTGCAGCCGTTCTGCGGGCGAGGATGTCCAGCAACATGGCTTCATCCAGATGCGGGAAATGCGCAAGCAACGGTGCTGCAACAACGGCTTCGTCTTCAAGCAGTGTCTTGATGAGCAGGGGAGGCGCGTTTTCCATGCGGCAAAGCCGGGCTGAAAGGGCAGCCCTCGCATGAGCATCAACCCGCCCCGCCAGATCGGCCAGCAATGCACCAAACGCATCACGTTCGTGAGTGCTGCATGTATCAGCACCGGATGCATATAAGTCAGTCACACAGGTGAGCAGCGCCGCGCGGCCCTGCGGGGTTTTATCCCTCAGCAGGGAAGCAAGCTGACCCAGTCTGGTGGCGATTTCAGTCATTTAGTCTGCCGGATGCTCCATCAATCCAGGCGTGAGTGGCGCGGGTGTCACTCAGCCGTCTAAAGTCTGCTGCAAGTATTGCGCCTGAGCGTTAACGAATCGGTGTGCGGTGTTTCGTACCGCCTGCAAAACGGGCCATGGCGACAGATGGGTAATGTCTTTTTTGTTTTCTTGCGGCTTGGCCTCACAGCGTTTGGCGGCCCCGTTGCGCATATTGGCTTCTTCCGCGACGAGTTTGTGGCGCGCCGCAAATGGCTGAGCGATACGGCCTACGCTGACCTTGTGGCGCTGTGCCAGTTTCTGCCCGGCCCGGCCTCCAGCCAGGTTGGCCTTGCCATCGGGTTGATGCGCGCAGGCCCCGGTGGTGCGCTTGCCGCATGGCTTGGGTTTACGTTGCCCGCAGCCCTTTTGATGACCGCAGCCGCGCTGGCTCTGGTTCAGTTCAGCGCTGCATTGCCGCCGGGTTTGCTCGACGGCATCAAGGCTGTCGTTGTGGCGGTGGTTGCCCATGCGTTGCTCGGTATGGCGCGCTCGCTGACGCCTGATGTTCTGCGTGCCGCTCTGGCTGCTTCTGCTGTCGCGGTTGTCATTCTGGTTGGCGGGGTCTCAGGTCAGTTGCTGGCAATCGCGGGTGGTGCTGTTGCGGGCCTTTTGGTGCTGTCAAACGCAGCAACCACGCAAGACAACACAAGCGACTTTGCGCAACCTTTGTCCCGCTGGACGGGTGCCGTGTTGATCGGCATCAGTCTGGTGTTGCTGGTGCTGCTGCCGGTTCTGGCCGCGCAAAGCCCGTCATTGCCCCTGCAGATTGCCGATGGCTTCTATCGCTCCGGCGCGCTGGTGTTTGGCGGCGGTCATGTGGTGCTGCCGTTGCTGCAGGCTGAAACGGTTGCGCCCGGTCTTGTCAGCGCAACTGATTTTACCGCCGGATATGGCTTTGCGCAGGCTGTGCCGGGACCACTGTTTTCGTTCTCAGCTTTTCTTGGGGCTACCGCATCCATCGATCAGGGCACGGTGCCCGCGCTATCAATGGCAGCCCTTGCCCTGGTGATGATTTTCCTGCCCGGCGCATTGCTGGTGGCAGGAACCCTGCCGTTCTGGGCACATCTGCGCGTCAACGCAACAGCACGCGCCGCGCTGACAGGCATCAACGCGGCTGTCGTCGGCATTCTGGCCGCAGCGCTGTATGATCCCGTTGCCACAACAGCCATAAACGACGCGAGTGACATCGCGATTGCCGTGGCGGCCTTTGGCGCGCTCACATGGCTGCGCACTCCGGCATGGGCTGTGGTGCCGCTGGGCGCGCTGGCAGGTGTTGCCTGGGCGCTGACGACCTAGAACCAGCGTTAACCTTTGGTTCACCATAACGAGCGCAGGCTTTGCTTACGGTAAATTGAGCAGGAGCATGGTTATGGCATATGAGCCAGACGAAACCGGCCTGACTGACCCGGCGGCAACACCGGATGAGCCGAACACCAATGTCATAGAGTTCACGCCGTCAGGCGAACCAACGCCTGATCTGGCACAGGGGCACACAGCAACAATCCTGCATCTATCGCCGGACGCAGAACACGCTGACACGCCCAACGCCGGGGTGGTCGCCGCACCGCATCCCTAGGCTGAATGAGAGGGACGTCAGGCCGCCGCCTGTCTCAGTGTCGCGGCGTTAATGGCAAGCAGCAGCCTGTCAGCCATCATCTCAAGCTCGTCATCGCTCACGGTGAAGGCCGGCCCAAGACAGATCACATCTCGCACCTCGCCCGTGCCACCGGGGTAGAAGAACGCACCCTCCCGCAGGCCTGCCCCAACAACGGCATTGGTGATGCCCGCGTCCGGTGAAAACCTCTCCAGCGTGTCGCGGTCAGCCACAAGTTCAATGCCCCACAGCAACCCGCGCCCGCGTATTTCTGCTACGTGGGGGTGATTGGCAAGCCGGTCATCCAGCAATGCCTTCAGCTTGTCACCTTGTTCAGCGGCGCGCGCCACAAGATGATCGCGCTCAATGATTTCCAGCACTTTGTCGGCTGCGGCACACGCGCCGGGATGGCCACCATAGGTATAAAACATCAGGCTCTCGCCGCGCGCTGCCAGCGGCTCCACAACATTGTCCGTTGTGTAGATGCCAGCCAGCGGTGCGTAGCCACCTGTCAGGCCTTTACCGGCAAACATGATGTCCGGCTCAATCTCAAAGTGCTCGATGCCAAACCTGCGTCCGGTGCGGCCAAACCCGGTCATCACTTCGTCTATTATAAGCAGCACGCCGTATTGGCGGCAGATGCGTTGAACCTCAGGCCAATAGCGCGGGCCGGGCTGTAATGCGCCGCCCGACGATCCGGTGATGCTCTCAGCCATGAACGCTGCGACGGTATCGGGCCCTTCACTCACAATTGTATTTTCCAAAGCCTGTGCACACCGCAGGTCTTCATCCCGATGGTGTCGCCCCAACGGGCTGCGCAAACCATAAGGCGCGGGCACTTTGGGAAACTGCCCCGCATATTGCTCAAAGCCTTTTTGCCTCGCACGGTGCCCGCCGACGGCAAGCGTCAACGCCGTCGCGCCGTGATAAGAAGGTTCACGCCCGATGATTTTCCAGCGGCTGTCATTTCCCGTCGCAATATGATGCATACGCGCCAGCCGGATGGCAGCGTCTGCTGCTTCCGAGCCGCCGCTTGAAAGATGCACGCGGGTAAGGTTTTTTGGCAGCCAGCTTTGCCTTAGCCGCTCAATCAGGCGTTCGCGTTGAGGGGTGAGAAACGTCGGCACGATGTAGCCCGTTTCCGCCATGGCTGCAGCAGTTGCCTCTGCAACCTCTTTGCGTCCATGGCCAATGCTGGCGGCAATCGCGCCGCCTGCTGCATCAAGAATCCGTGTGCCGTCGGCAAGCTCAAGCCACACGCCATGCGCCCGCACCACGTCAATGATCCGGCTTGATGGCACGAACGGCCACAAATGAGATTTTGGATGGTCGGCCATATGGACAGTCTCTCTGCAAGGGGCCATATCACGGTAGCAGGCGGGTACGCCTGCGCATATGAAGGGTAAACGGACACTGCCACCATGAGAATAGCCGTTCTGGGAGCAGGCGTTGTCGGCGTCACTACGGCCTGGTATCTCGCCGAGCGTGGTCATGATGTGACCGTCATCGACCGCGCGACTGGCGTGGCGCTGGAAACCAGCTTTGCCAATGGCGGGCAGATTTCAGCAACCGGCAGTGCCCCGTGGGCTGCTCCCGGCGTGCCGTGGCAGGCGCTCAAGTGGCTGTTTCGGGCTGATGCGCCACTCAAATGGTCGCCGCGCGCCGACCTTGCCCAATGGAAATGGCTGATGGCGTTCGTCGGCCGCTGTACCGCGCGCGCACACAACGAAGGCGTTGCCCGCAACCTGGCGCTGGGCCGCCTGAGCCTTGCTGAACTGCAAAGCCTGCGTGCCCGGCTGGGTCTTGAATATCAGCAGCAGACCAAAGGCATTTTGAAGGTCGCGAAGTCGCGGGCTGACCTTGAAGAATTACGCGTCAAAGCTGAACAACTGCACGCCATGGGGGCCGATGCGCGGTTTGTCACAGCATCACAGTGCATTGAGATTGACCCGGCTCTTGAGCCAGCCGTTTCCGCAGGCGAGATCATCGGCGGCATCCATTTCGCCGCAGATGAAAGCGGCGATGCCCATGCGTTTACCCAGGCGCTGGCCGCCAAGGCACGCGAGACCGGCGTTACGTTTGCATTCGACACGACGGTCACCGGCATACAGACAGACGGCGCGCGTGCAACCGCTGTCAAGACATCTGGCCGCAGCATCCCATGTGACCATGTGGTGGTCTGTCTGGGCGTCGGCAGCGTTGCCATCATGCGGGCACTCGGCGTCAGCCTGCCGATCTACCCGATAAAAGGATACTCGGTGACGGTACCCGTGGCGGGCAGCAACCTGGCCCCGACCATCAGCCTGACCGACGAAGAACGCCGCGTGGTGATAACGCGGCTTGGGGACAGTGTGCGCGTTGCCGGCATGGCGGAACTCGCAGGCGATGATCTGCGCATCAACCCCAGGCGTGCCGCCGCCGTCCGCAAGGCACTGAACGATCTGTTCCCCACACTCGCCGATGCGCCCGATGCACAGGTCTGGACCGGGCTGCGGCCAATGACACCAGACGGTGGGCCGATCATCGGCAGGGCGGGCAAGTGGCAGAACATCAGCATAAACTCCGGACACGGAACATACGGCTGGACCATGGCATGTGGCAGTGCACGCGTTTTGGCGGATGAGATCGACCAAAAACCGGGAAAAATCGATTCCAGGGCATTTTCGCTGGGTCGCTTTGGCAGCTAACACCCTAAAGAACAAGAAAAAAACCCCGGATTCCCGGCACTTTTCAAGTTATATTGCAGCGCACAAAAAAAGTGCTTGCAAAGGCGAGGAGCCTTCTCATATATGTTGCATCGCACAAGACGAGTGGCGTCGCGGAGTTGATCCGCCTGACCCTCGTTGATGGATCCCCTGCGTATTGGGGGCGTGAAAAAATTGAAACCGGGGACAAGCAAGCGGCGCCCCTCCAACTGCCGCAACCCAAGGAGACTTGATATGGCTGCTGCCAAGAAGACTGCAAAGAAGACCACAACCCGTCGTCGCCCCGCTGCCAAGAAGGCCGCTGCAAAGAGCCCGATCCGGGTTGCTGCGCACACGGTCATCGACACTGTTGAAGCAAACGTCGTTGACGGTTTCAAAGCCTTCCGCGCAACGGTTGACGCCAAGGACCTTCAGTCTGCTGTAACCGCTCAGCGCAAGTATGCTGAAGCTGCTCTCAAGCGCACCCGTCAGGGCGCCGGCAAGGTTGGCGACATCGCCACGAAGGCCGTGAAGGAAGTCAGCCAGCCGATCGTCAAGCGCGTGCAGGAAGTTCGCGCCCGCGTTGAAACCAACGTCAACGAAGCTTTGGGCCGCGCTGCCTAACGCGCGCCTAAAACGCCTGATCAGGCTGAACGCCCGGCTGCTCCTCCCTGCAGCCGGGCGTTTTTTTATGTTCTGGGGATGGGGAGCGCGCATGTCGCAGGAATGACCCGGAACAACAACCCCGGAAAATGAGCAGTGCGGCGGCAGGGCAGGCTAACCCGCGTGGCGCTTCTGGAGCACGCTTTTGCGGCCATCACCCGTTGACTGGTACACCTCTGAGAAGCGGCTGTTGGCTTCGGCCCATGCTGCTTCGGTGATGCGCGCGTCACCATCCACCGCGTCATAGCCGCAGCGGGCAAGGTAGAACAGTTGGTCCACCAGCACGGCACCCCTGGCGCGCAGTTCGCCGGTGTAGCCGCCCCGGTCGCGGATCAGGCGACCGTATGAAAATCCGCGTCCGTCCTTGAACAGCGGAAAATCCACCTCGATCAGGCCGAAGCGGTCCAGGTCATCCATGATGGCGTCCGGGTTGTCGCTGCTTTCCAGCGCCACGCCGATGGGCTTGTTGCGCGTCAGCAGCGTGTCGCGCTCGGCCAGCCAGCGGCTCATGCTGATGAGGGCGTGGCAGTCTTCGGGCAGGTCCGCGTCATCGTCCACGCGCACCCACTGGTCATCACTGACTTCGACACCGTCTTTAAGCAGCGGCATAGAGTGTCTCCTTGAAGGGGTCGATGCCGATGCGGCGGTAAGTGTCGATGAACTTTTCACCATCCTTGCGGTGGCTGACATATGTCTCGACGATGGTCTCAATCGCCCAGACGATTTTGTCCTCGGTGAACGCCGGGCCGACAATATCGCCCACGGCAGCGTGTTCATCAGCCGCGCCGCCCAGCGACACCTGATAATTTTCCACGCCTTTCTTGTCCACACCCAGAATGCCGATATGGCCCACATGATGATGCCCGCAGGCATTGATGCAGCCTGAAATCTTGATCTTCAGTTCGCCAATGTCGTGTTCACGATCCAGATCGGCAAAACTTTCCGAAATCATCTGCCCGATGGAGATCGACCGCGCATTGGCCAGGTCGCAATAGTCCAGGCCGGGGCACACGATCATGTCGGAGATCAGGCCAATGTTCGGCGTCGCGCAGTCGATGGCGTCCAGCGCTTTCCACACCGCATACAGGTCAGACTTTTTGACGTCCGGCAGCACCAGATTTTGTTCGTGGGTCACGCGCACTTCGTCAAAGCTGTATTTTTCAGCGATGTCGGCAATCGTTTCCATCTGCACATCGCTCGCGTCGCCCGCTATGCCGCCAATCGGCTTGAGCGAAATATTGACGATGGCGTAGCCCGGCACCTTGTGGTCAGCCAGGTTGGTGCGCGCCCACTGGGCAAACGCCTTGTCCTCGGCGAGGGCTTTTTCGTAGGCCGCGTCGCTGTCATCCAGCGTGTCGTAGGCGGGCGGGGCGAAATAGGCACGGATGCGCTCAATTTCGCCGTCGGGCAGTTTCAGGTCGTCGCCCGCGCCGCCCCTCGCAAACTCCTCATGCACCTGGCGCGCAAACTCCTCCGCACCCAGAGCATGAACCAGTATCTTGATGCGGGCCTTGTACATGTTGTCGCGCCGCCCGTGCATGTTGTACACGCGCATGATCGCGTCCACGAAGTGCAGCAGGTCACGGGCGGGAATCTTTTTGCCCACGAGGCTCGCAATCATCGGCGTGCGGCCCTGTCCGCCGCCCGCATAAATATCAAACGCCGGCTGCCCGTCGTCACCCTCAACAATGATGATGCCGACGTCATGCACCTTGATGGCCGCCCTGTCATTGGCGTGCCCGGTGACGGCAATTTTGAACTTTCGCGGCAAAAATGTGTATTCGGGATGAAACGTTGACCACTGACGCAAAATCTCGGACCAGATGCGCGGGTCGTCAATTTCGCCTGCGGCCACGCCCGCATACTGGTCAGACGTGACATTGCGGATGCAGTTGCCCGATGTCTGGATGGCGTGCATCTCGACGCTGGCAAGGTCCGCCAAAATGTCCGGCACGTCTTTGAGCTTTGGCCAGTTGTATTGAATGTTCTGGCGCGTGGTGAAGTGCCCATAGCCCTTGTCATATTTGCGCGCGATGTGCCCCAGCATCCGCATCTGCGTGCCTGACAGCGTGCCGTAGGGAATGGCGACGCGCAGCATGTAGGCGTGCAGTTGCAGGTAAAGACCGTTCATCAGCCGCAGCGGCTTGAACTCATCCTCTGTCAGCTCGCCCGCAAGGCGCCGTTTCACCTGGCCCGTGAACTCGGTCACGCGCTCCTTAACAATGGTGTGGTCAAACTCGTCGTAGCGATACATGGCGTGTCTCTAACTCATTGCCCGCGTTTGGCGGGCGGGAACTTAGTGCCCGCGTTCGGCGGGCGTGTGTTTCAGGAAGCCTGCTTGCCCAGATCAAGCCGGACGGTTGGTCCCGCAGCGCGGATTTGCTCGCGCACGCTTATCGGGCTTGGCTTGCCGTCCTCTACGTCAATATCAAACAGATAGGGGTTCACAATAACCCGCCCCTCAACGGATTTGGCCGCGATGTCCATCAACGCAGCCCCCTGGTCCTTGCCGTCCGCGATCGCAGCGTCGGTCAGTGCCTCCGACCAGTCATCGGCAGCCGTCAGATATACCGGTTCGCCGTCCAGCAGCCGGTTGGCTGTAAGCGAGTGAAACCGGGCTTTTTTGTTGATGTGCTGGGCCATGTCTGTCCGGGTTGGGTTGATGTGGTCTGGTCAGGCAAACGTCTAAAGGGAACATGGGCAACGTGCAAATTGTCGTCAATCCCACTGTGAAAATATATGAACCACACAATTTGTGTGTATTAGAGTGCCGTACGGTCCTTTTGGGCACTGTCATGCCAGTTGCGCAGCAGCAGGTTTTCAAGCGCCGACAGCGCAAAAAACAGCGTAATGCCCAGCCCTGACAGCAAAACCAGAGCGGCAAACATCCGGTCGATCTGTAGCCGGTTGCCCGCCTCCAGAATGCGCCAGGCCAGTCCCGTGGAAGTGCCAGACCCCGCCACAAACTCGGCCACAACAGTGCCGATCAGCGCCAGCCCGGCCGAAATCTTCATCGCCGACAGCAAATAGGGCAGGGCGCTTGGCAGCCGCACGCCCCAGATGATCTGCCAGCGGCTGGCGCCATACAGCCGGAACAGATCCAGCAGATTGCGGTCAGCGGCCCGCAGCCCTGCGGTCATGTTGGCAAGCACCGGGAAAAATGCCGCGATAACCGCCAGAATGGTGACGGCCACTTCCGCATTATCAAGCCCGACCCAAATGAGAATAAGCGGCGCGATGGCGACAATCGGCGTGACCTGCAAAGCCACCGCGTAAGGGTAAAGCGCGCGGGCCACCAACCGGCTTTCGGTAAACGCAACGGCAAAGCCTGTGCCCACCACCAGCGCAATGACAAACGCAATCAGCGTGATGCGCAGCGTCACCCACAGCGAACCCATCAGCGAGCCAAACCCATCCACCAGCGCCGCCCCAATGGCGAACGGGCCCGGCAACACGAACTTGGGCACTTCCAGAAACGCGACCAGCATTTCCCATGCACATAAGAACGCCACCCCAAAGGCAAGCGGCACCGCCCAGCGCAACACCGGCCCATCCGCAGTCATGGCGTTGCTCCTTGTGGCTGGCCACTTGCGGCGCGCAGCTGCCGCGTTGTATCCGCAGCAATAGCTGCAAAGCGCGCGTCCGCCCGCCATGTGTCGCCGCGCTTCGGCGCAGCCTCAATGTGGGTATCTGCAACAAATGGCCCGGCCTTGCCCGGCATCACCAAAACGCGGGTCGAAAGATACGTCGCTTCATACACGCTGTGCGTCACATAAATGACCGTCCATTTATGTTCCGCCCACAGACGATTGAGATCATCGTTCAATCGCTCGCGGGTAATTTCGTCCAGCGCGGCAAACGGCTCGTCCATCAACAGCACACGCGGACGCAGCGACAGTGCCCGCGCAATGGAAACACGCATCCGCATACCGCCCGACAGCGCGCGGGGAAACGCGCCCGCCCGGTCAGCCAGCCCCACCAGCGCCAGCGCCTGCTCAACGTCCGGGGCGGCATCTTCCCGCGAGACACCCCGCAGTTTGTGCGGCAGCCACACATTGTCAAACACAGTGGCCCACGGCATCAGCGTGGCATCCTGAAATACATAGCCAAACAGATCAGGCTGCCCATCCGTCCATGTGATGGCCCCGCCGTCGGGTCTATCAAGCCCCGCGATCAGCCGCAGCAGCGTGCTCTTGCCGCAGCCCGACGGGCCGACAAGCGACACAAAGCTGCCCTCGGTAATATGTGCGTTGATGTTGGCAAGCGCCTGCGTGCCGTCAGCAAAGCGGCGTTCAACACTGTCGAGGGTAAGAAACGGAGCAGCCACGGGGTGTGTCAGTTCCCCATCGGACGCGATGTGCCGGGAACAGACATCGGCCCGCGATTGACGAACTCGCTGGTGAACGCTGCCCGCCAGTCCAGATCCGCCGGGTAAATGCCGTTGGCCGACATCACCTCAAAAAACTCCCGCCAGCGGTCTTCGGTCATCGCCCCAATGCCCAGCGTCTTGGCGTCGCCCCCTGCCGCAAGTTGGTAGCTCAACATCTTGTCGCGTGCCTGCGCCAACACGTCGGCAGTCATCTCCGGGTTGTCCGCCAGAATGAGCGCATTCGCCGGGGCCGGGTCGCCATACAAATAGTCGTACCAGCCCTCGATAGTGCCATCCACAAACGCCTGAATAACCTCCGGGCTTTCCTCTATCCACGCATTGGGTGCCATCACCATGGTGGCGTAACCGGGGTACCCATTGTCAGCCAGCAGATAAACCTGCGGTGCAACGCCAAGTTCCTTTTCGATCAGATACGGCTCTGACGTCACATAGCCCTGCTGAATGGCCTGCGGGTCCACCAGAAACGGTGCCAGATTATATGTGTATTTGCGGATCTGCCGGTCGCTGAAGTCGTACTTTGCCTTCAGCCACACCCAGAATGCGGTAATCGTGGCATCCGCAATCATGATCGGCTTGTCTTTCATGTCGGCAAGTGACGACACATCATCGCGCGGATGCGTAATCAGCACCTGCGGGTCTTTTTGAAAAACAGCCATCACCGCGCGCGCTGGCACGCCTGCTTCCACCATACGCAGCGGAATGAAACTGTTGGAGCCCATGCCAAAATCCACAGCACCGCCAGCCATGAGTTGCGGTACGTTCACACCGGGGCCGCCGGGAAGAATGGCCACTTCAAGGCCGCGCTTGGTATAAAACCCGTTGGCCAACGCCTGATAGAAGCCCCCGTGCTCCGCCTGCGCCTTCCAGTCTGTGGCAAAGGTGATGCGCTGCATCCCGTCGTCGGACACAGTCTCCTGCGGGCTCGCAAGCCAGATCCCTGCGGCAAGCAGGGCTATGGCAACAAGCCCTGTGCCGATCAGTCCAATCCGTCCCATGCGGTATTCCTCATGTGCAGCAATGTATCCGGCCAGACGTGTTCCCGGCCTGCAAAGCGAATGGTCTGCAGTGAAATCTAGCATGGTGAAGGCGTGCTGCCACCCGGCGATGTCGGGTTAGCTGTCGCGCTTAGCCGTCCAGCTCAAGTGTCTCGCAGGTGGCAGTACGACGGATCGGGTCCAGTGCCAGATAGCTGTCGCGGTCCGTCACCAGCATCCGTATCAGCACAATACCCCTGTTGCTGGGCGCAAACGACACCGGCACGCCACTATGGCTACTCACCTCGTCGTCTTCGCGGCGGATAAGCAGCTCAAATGTATCGCCGGGCACCTGCTGGTCGTTGACCACAAAAAAATTGTCGGTGTTGTGCGCAAACGCCGACACAGACCAATAGGTTTCGGGCACCTGTGCGCGCACCAGCAATGGCCCTTCGCTCATGTCGAACAGGCAGATGGAATAGGCAAGATCAGGGCTTGGGCGCACGACCGTGCGGGCCGATGCGTCCGGCGGCGGTGTATGCAGGACGCGGGTTTGCGCACCTGCATCCGCCATGCGCATCATTGCAAGCGACATGATGGTGGGCGGAACCATCAGTACCGTGACGATATGCACAATGATGGCACAGATAAACGCTGCGGCAAGCCAAAGCGGCCAGGTTCTCATGGCGCGGCCCCGTTTTGTGTGTCTTTTGCGTCAACGTCAGTCGCGGCATCGGTCGGGGCGGGGGCAACAGCGTCCGGCCCCGTATCCGGTTCTGCTTTCGGTTCTTGCCCCGGTTCTTGTTGTGACCCTGCATCCGGAGGAGCCGGAGACTCCGTGCCCTGCATGATGGTCGCTGCATCCGCTTTGCACGCAACACGTCTGATCTCCGGCAGGCTCACCCCCGCAGGGTCAGTCACAATCTGCGGTGACGGATTATACAGCCGCAGGGTCAGCGAAAAGAAGTCATCGCGCGTCACCGGCAACCAGTTGCGCTCCTGCTCCGTGGCCGACACGTTGATGCGCCATTTCGAGATCGGCGCGAAACGAATGCCTAAAGACGCCACGTTGTAGGAATATTTTTCCGCCGCGTTGCGCATCAGGAAACTGTCGCTGCCATAGGCGGTAATGCTCCACCAGCGCGCGGCGAAGTTGCGCCCCGTCACCTCGTAGTCACAGGCACCGGACAGAGCACGGCCCTCGTCGTCTTCGGAGGCGTTGAAATAAATGGCCTCGGACTTGTTAAGGGCAAGCAGCCCCGTCAGCGCAATTTGCGCGCGCATATAGGGGCCCGACGCCTCTGAGCCGATGGCGGTGGAGGTGTACCAGGCTCCGTTCCTGATGCCGGTCGTCTCCATTACGCCCAGAATGCTCCACCATGCCGAGCCCGCACCCACGACGACTGCGAACACGAGGACGCCAAGAAGCTTCAGCACTGTGGGAACGCGAAACATGGTGGTGTGACCCTGCGAGCGTAAGGCATGGACGGCGGATGACCAGATTTATGCATGCCAGGCGCGCTACTGGCCAGCGCTGCATTGTGCCACGGTTAACTCAGTCATTGCGGCTTCTGAACACGCTGCGATCCATGCCGCGCGACCGGCTGGTTGTTGCAACCTCTGCCGCCGTCGGTGCCAGGGGCGCCGCAGATGACAGCGCCGATGCAAGCCGGTTGAGATAGATCCGCAACGCCGCACCGGCTGGCCCTGCTTCGACAACAGGCACCTCGGCTTCCTCGGATTCATTCTCCTGTTGCGATGGGTGCGGCATGACCCAATAGCGCTTGTAGATGCTGCGCAACGGCTTGTCCTCATGCGCGTTGGTCATGAAGGAGGCCCAAATCTGAGCAGGCAGCGTACCGCCATAGACGCGACCCATCTCGGCATTGTTGTCGTTGCCCAGCCACACGCCCGCTACCAGATCAGCCGTGTATCCCACAAACAAGGCATCACGATTGTCGTTGGTGGTGCCGGTCTTGCCGGCCGCCTCACGCGCACCCAGCGTTGCCTTTCTGCCGGTACCGATAGTAATCACCCGCTTCAGCATTGCCGTCATGGTGCGTGCGTCTGCTGTGGTTGTCAGCTTCTCATACAGCGGCACGGGCTTGGCCGCGTCACCCTCTGCCACACGCTCGCGCCCGTTGTTGTCTTCACGGTAGGGCGGCGGCATGGCACCAATGACTTTGCGCGCGCGTTCATAAAGTATTTTTCCGTCCACCGTGCGGATGCGCGCAATGCCGAACGCCTGCGCTGCATAGCCGCCGTTTGCATAGGGCACATACGCACCCGTCAGTTCAAACAGCTTCGTGCCCATGGCTCCCAGCGCCAGTGAAGGGTGCGCAGGCATGGGCGTTGTGATGCCGGATGCACGGGCAAAATCCGCCACGGTCTCGAACCCCACCTTGTCGGCGACCCGCACCGCGATGGTGTTCACCGACCACGCCACTGCATTGCGCATCTGCATCCAGCCGCTGTATTGAAGGTTGGCGTTGAGTGGCCGCCAGCCATCAATCGTGATCGGCCGGTCCACCACACCGGAATAGGGCGTGTAGCCATTCTGCAGGGCTGCCATATACACCAGTGGCTTGAACGCGGATCCGGGCTGGCGCACGGCCTGGGTTGCCCGATTGAACTGGCTCTCCAGATAGTCACGCCCGCCGACCATGGCCTTGACGGCACCGGTATGATCAAGCGCCACCAGCGCGCCCTGATCTATCTGCGCCCCGCGCGGCAAGTCATCGAGCGTTGTGTTCAACGCCTCCTCACCCATGCGCTGCAGGTCAGGATCGATGGTCGTTTCCACCACAAGCTCGCGCGGCGGACCTTCAATCCACATGGGCAACCGCGAGAACACCCAATCGACAAAATATGCCGCCCGCATGTCCTGTGCGCGCTCCTGGCGGGCAATCACGGCGGGTGTGGCACGGGCCAGTTCTATGTCGGCCAGCGGCAACACACCCGTATCCTCCAGCTTGTCGAGCACAAGTGCCGCCCGTTCCAGTGCCAGATCAAGGTCGTTCACCGGCGAAAGTTGCGCAGGGGCTTTGGGCAGTCCGGCAATCAGCGCTGCCTCGGACAACGTCAGATCACGCACACTTTTTGAAAAATAAACCCGCGACGCCGCCTCAACGCCATACGCCCCCGCGCCCAGATAAATCCGGTTGAGATACAGCTCCAGTATCTGGTCCTTGCTCAGGCGCTGCTCCAGCCAGAACGCAAGTGCCGCCTCCTGCGCCTTGCGGCCAAAGTCGCGCGACGGATCAAGATAAAGGTTGCGGGCCAGTTGCTGGGTTATCGTGCTGCCGCCTTCCACAATGCGGTTGGCCGCAAAGTTGGCGCGTGCGGCACGCAAGATGCCCAGCACATCCACGCCCCAGTGCCGGTAGAACCGGCGGTCTTCCATCGCCAGAACCGCCTCCACCAGATAGGACGGCATCTCCGCCAGCGGCACGGTCTCTTCCTGCCGGTAGCCGCGATGCGCCAGATGCGCACCATTGCTGTCCAGAAACGTGACATTCACATCCCCGTTGGCAATGCTGGAGATCGACCACGGGTCAAACTTGGCCGGCAGCCCCATGGCCAGCGGCAACATCATGATGACCAGCAGCGTGGCGACAGACGAAATGACCATGGTGCGAAACCCGCCACCCAGCCGACCGCTGCGCCTGGCATCCGCCGCCAGTGCATCCGCCGTGCGCGTCGGGTCCGGGCGCACGGCAGCCGTGCTCAGTCGCCCGCCCGCGTCCCGCGCAGCGCTGTTTCCTGGCGGCCGGTCATTAGGCGGCCATTCGCCCATGTCCTGATTGCCCGTGTCTTGGTCGTTGATCCCCATCGCCCCCAAAAGCCCTTGCGCCCGTTCCCGGATCGGGCAACACCCCTGCCTGCAGCATCGCCAGTAGCGTAGAATGAATCCCCGCACCGGCAAAGAACATCGCCCAGTTGAGGTAAACCCATGAACGCCCGTTCATCCACGCCGCACCGCCCGTTCTGGGAGCACAAGGCCCTGTCCGAAATGACCACGGACGAATGGGAAAGCCTGTGCGACGGCTGCGCCCGCTGCTGCCTCATCAAACTGGAAGACGAAGACACCGGCGAGATCGAAACCACCAACGTTGTCTGCCAGCTGCTGGACCAGCAGCTGTGCCAATGCACAGATTACGCAAATCGTACAAAACGTGTCCCAACCTGCATCAAGCTCACACCCGGCAATGTCGCCGCCATCAAGTGGATGCCCACCTCCTGCGCCTATCGCCGTCTGGCCGAGGGCAGGGGGCTGGCAAGCTGGCACCCTTTGGTTTCAGGCGATCCGCAAAGCGTTCACGCTGCTGGAATCTCCGTTCAGGGAAAAGTCGTCAGCGAAAAAGGCATCCCCGAAGACGAGCTGGAAGACTACCTGGCCATATGGGAAGACGGCGACGAATAGAAAATGTTCGTAATACGTAAAATAGTTCTGGACACCGAACCGCTCTTTAGGTAGGATACATCCACGCTCAAGAATTGGGTCAGGGCAGCACGCCCCACCCACTACCGAGACCTTCAACTCATCATGACAACGGCCCAAAGGCCGGGCCCGGACTGGCCCGGCATTGAACATGCCTATCGGGACAGTGATCTCAGCGTGGCTGAGCTCACGGCCCTGTTCGGCATCACCCAAAACCGTCTTTACACGCGCGCGCGCCAGCAAGGCTGGCCACCGCGCAGGCCCCGATTGCCGGTGCGCCATGAAGTGTATGAGGCGGGGGCCAAGTCGGATGATTTGTCGGTTGCCATGCTGTCGCGCCTCAGTGGCGCACTCGCCAAGCACATCAACGAACTTGAACGCGCCGTCCAAAGCCCGGACCGCACTGACGATGACCGCGAGCGCGAAGCCAAGGTGCTGGGCGCGCTGGCGCAGGTGCTCGACAAGCTGATGGCGCTCGCCACGCGGCTGGACGACCGCAACCCCGCCAAAAAGGAAACCGCTGCTGACCATGACCGCATCGTTGCAGCGATCGCTGAGCGGGTGGCTCGCCTCGGCAACGACCGAACAGCAGACGCACTTCTTTCAAAGCCTCACGCCCAGGGAGGCTGAGGCGCTCTATTATGCCTGGAATGTCTGGGCGCGCGACGACCAGTTGCCCCCGCCGACTGCTAAAAGCACTACTGAAACCGATTGGACAACCTGGCTGGTGCTGGGCGGACGCGGTGCTGGCAAAACCCGCGCCGGCGCAGAATGGGTGCGGGCGCAGGCGCGCCAGCCCATCCGCATTGCACTGATCGGCGAAACCCTGGCAGACGTGCGCGATGTGATGGTGGAAGGCCCCTCCGGCCTCATCGCCGTGGCGCCGCCTGCCGACAGACCAAAATGGATTGCCTCCAAACGCCGGGTCGAGTGGCCGTCTGGCGCACAGGCGCTGGCGTTTTCGTCTGAAGACCCCGAAGCCCTGCGAGGCCATCAGGCCCACGCGGCGTGGGGCGACGAGTTCGCCAAATGGCGCCACATGGAAGAGACCTGGGACATGCTGCAGTTTGGGTTGCGGCTGGGCGAGATGCCGCGTCAGGTGGTCACCACGACGCCGCGACCGGTGCGCGCGCTTAAACGAATGCTCAACGATCCCGCAACCCGCGTCAGCCGGGCGGCGACACGCGCCAATGCGGCCAACCTCGCACCGGGCTTTTTATCCGCCATCGTGCGCCGCTATGAAGGCACCCGCCTTGGCCGCCAGGAACTGGACGCAGAACTGCTTGAAGACAACCCGCGCGCCTTGTGGCAGCGCGACCAAATTGAGAAGGCCCGCGTCACGACACCACCGTCCCTGCGCCGCGTCGTTGTAGCTGTGGACCCGCCGGCCACATCCAGTCCGCATGCGGATGAATGCGGCATCGTGGTTGCTGCGCGTGGTGATGATGGCGCGGCCTACATTTTGGCAGACCGCTCCATGGGAGCCCTCAGCCCCGCACGCTGGGCGCGCCGCGTTGCCGACGCTTACAACACGTTTGAAGCAGACCGCATTGTTGCCGAAGCCAATCAGGGTGGTGAAATGGTAGAGGCCGTGATCCGCCAGGTGGACCACAGCCTGCCCGTTCGCCTCGTCCGCGCCACCCGCGGCAAAGCTGTGCGCGCTGAACCCGTAGCGGCGCTCTACGAACAAGGCCGTGTGCATCACGTGGGAATGCTCGCCCGCCTCGAAGACCAGTTATGTGAGTTTGACCCATCGACACCGGCTCAATCCGGGTCGCCCGACAGGCTCGATGCTCTCGTCTGGGCACTGACTGACCTCATGCTTGGCCCGCAAGGTGCGGAGCCAAGCATCCGCCGCCTCTAAAAAAGTGCCGCTGTCACTCTGGCTTGACCAGAGGGTCTAAGCCCCTCCCGACCAGAAAGCCCCTATGCCCCTTTTTCCCTGGCCCACTCGCCGGGCGCACACCCGCGCGCCTGAAACAAAAGCCTCACGCGCAGGCTCTGTTGTTGCCCTGCATCTGCAGGGCCGCCCGCGCTGGACACCGCGCGATTATGCAGCGCTTGCCCGCGAGGGGCTGGAGAAAAACCCCATCGTCTATCGCGCGGTGCGCCGGATCGCTGAAAGCGCGGCCTCCGTGCCGTTGCTGATGTATCAGGGCACCGCCGAGCTGGAGAGCCACCCGCTGCTCGACCTGCTGGCGCGACCGAACCCCATGGAAGAAGGAAGCGACGTGCGCTGCGCTTTCTTTGCGCATTTGCAGTCTGCCGGTAACGCCTACATGGAGGTGGTGGACGTTGAAGGGACGCCGCGAGAGCTGTATGCCCTGCGCCCCGACCGCATGAAAGTCGTGCCCGGTCCGCAAGGCTGGCCGGAAGCCTATGAGTATGCATCAGGTGGTGAGACCGTGACTTTCGCGTTGCCCGACGCAGGCCCTATGGCCGGCCCCGTCCTGCACCTCAAGCTGTTTCACCCAACGGATGACCACTACGGTATGAGCCCGCTTGAGGCGGCTGCTTTCGCCATCGACATTCACAATTCAGCCGGTGCCTGGAACAAGGCACTGCTTGATAACGCCGCCCGCCCCTCCGGCGCGCTCGTGTATGCAGGCACCGAAGGTGCGGAGCACCTGACCGACGAACAGTTCACCCGTCTCAAGGATGAGTTGGAGCAGAACTATCAGGGAACGGACAATGCAGGTCGCCCGCTGCTGTTGGAAGGTGGGCTGGATTGGAAAGCAATGTCACTCAGCCCCAAGGACATGGATTTCATCGAGGCCAAAAACGTCGCCGCGCGCGAAATAGCCCTGGCCTTCGGCATCCCGCCCATGTTGCTGGGCATTCCCGGTGACAACACCTATGCCAACTACGCCGAAGCCAACCGCGCGTTCTGGCGCGAAACCGTGCTGCCACTGGTCGCCCGCTACTGCCACGCCATGACCACCTGGCTGGCGCCGCGCTACGGCAACAACCTGCGCGTCTGGTACGACCCCGACGCCCTTGATGCTTTGAGCGCTGACCGTGACGCGCTGTGGAGCCGGGTAAGTGCGGCTGATTTTCTGAGTGATGACGAAAAACGTGTCGCAGTGGGGTATGGCGATGCAGCCAGCAGGTAACACGGTAGACAACGGCCATTGGCATCTCGACAAGCGCGTACCGATTGCGCTCATAGCGGCCATGACGATTCAAACCGCCGGCGCACTCATCTGGGCCGGTGCCGCCATGCAGCGCATAGATTATATGGAGCGTGAGCTTATTGCGATCTCTGGCGTTGGCGAGCGCACCGCACGCCTGGAAGAGCAAATGCGTTATCTGCGTCAGTCAGTAGACCGCATCGAGACGAAGCTTGATCGTTTGAGCGACAATTAAACGTACCTGTTCCTTATACAGAGCAATATATGACCCGACCGCTTTTCACCAAGCGTGCCGTTGCGCCTTTGCGCGCGGGCGTATCCTCGTCTGCGTATTCCGCCAACACCCCTGACGGCCGTTTCGCAGGCTACGCATCGCTGTTCAGCGAGGCAGATGATCAGGGCGACATTGTATCTCCCGGCGCGTTTTCAGCAGCGCTTGCCCGCCGGGCCACGTCGCGCATTGCACTGTTGTATCAGCACGATATGGCCCGCCCGGTCGGCACCTGGATGTCACTGCGCGAAGATGAGCGCGGGCTTTGGGCAGAGGGTCAGCTCGCCATGCAAAGCGCTGCAGGCCACGAGGCCCACGCGTTGCTCAAGGCTGGTGCCCTTACCGGGCTCTCCATCGGCTTTCATGCCGTGCGCGCCACACGTCGTCCGGGGGGAGGGAGGGTGTTGCACGAAATTGACCTGTGGGAAATCTCACTTGTGACATTTCCCATGCTTGAGGCCGCCCGCGTGAGTCACGTCAAGGCTGCACCCCAAACAGCATTCTCGCAAATGCAATCAACTGCACTGGCCCGCGCCATGCGCCGCGCCAGTGCAGCCCTCGCGTCCCCCGATTTAACCGGCAAAGGAGCCACAGACGCATGACGCTTGAAACCAAGGCGGCCCACACCGCCTCCCCCCATACCCTTGAACACAAGGCCGACACCACGCCGCCCGGATCATCTGCCTGGGATCCGCAGTCGTCTGAATTGCGTGATGCGTTCGGCGAGTTTCTGTCTGCCTTCGAGCAGTTCAAGGATGCCAACGACGAGCGCCTCGGCCAGATTGAAAAGCGCATGTCGTCGGATGTTGTGACCGCCGACAAAGTCGAGCGCATCAACACCGCCATGGACGAGCAAAAGCGCCGTATGGATGACATGACGCTTAAGGCCCGCCGCCCAGGCCGCAATGGCATTGCAGCAGGTGCGTTGACCCACACAGCCCTTGAGCACAAGCGCGCCTGGGACGGTTATATGCGCAACGGCGATGCGTTTGATCTGCGTGCCCTTGAAGTGAAGGCCCTGTCGCGCCAGTCAGACCCTGACGGCGGCTATCTTGTGCCGACGGAAACCGAAAACGAGATCGGCCGCGTGCTGTCTGAAGCCTCGCCCATTCGTGCCATTGCGGATGTTCGTCAGGTGTCAGGCTCGTCATTGAAAAAGCCCATTGCCACCACCGGCGCCATTGCCGGCTGGGTTGGTGAGCAGGAAACCCGCCCGGAGACGGCAGCCCCCGTGTTGTCTGAAATGGAGTTCCCCACCATGGAACTCTACGCCATGCCCGCCGCCACCCAGTCATTGCTGGATGACAGCGCTGTCAACATCGAAGACTGGCTGGCCTCCGAAGTGCAGATCGCGTTTGCGGAGCAGGAAGGCACAGCCTTTGTCACCGGCGATGGCGTGCGCAAGCCGCGCGGTTTCCTCGCCTATGACAGTGTGGCCGATGAAACCTGGAGCTGGGGCAAACTTGGTTACATGCCGACAGGTGCCAACGGTGCCTTTGCAACGTCCAACCCCAACGATGCACTGGTTGATCTGGTCTATGCGCTCAAGTCCGGCTACCGCGCTAATGCGCACTGGGTGATGAACCGCAATACCCAGGGTGAAATCCGCAAGTTCAAGGATGGCGACGGCAACTATCTGTGGCAGCCGGGCCTGGCTGCCGGTCAGCCTGCAACGCTGCTTAACTTTGCCATCACCGAAGCCGAAGACATGCCGGACATTGCGTCCGACGCCAACGCCATTGCCTTTGGCGACTTCCGCCGCGGCTACCTGGTGGTGGACCGGCTGGGCGTGCGCACCCTGCGCGACCCCTACACCCGCAAGCCCTACGTGATGTTCTACACCACCAAACGTGTCGGCGGCGGCGTGCAGAACTTCGAGGCCATCAAGCTGCTGAAGTTTGCAGCCTCCTGATTTCATTTTCCTCACTGACAAACAGGACACCAACACACATGCGCGACCTGCATAATCAGGTGGCGGTGCGGCACACGCTTGTGCCCGCTACCGTCACCGGCGACACAACCGGAACAACGGTGGATCGACGTGGCTTTGAAAGCGTGGAACACGCCGTCATTGCCGGACAGTCCGCCGACACGTTGTCGGCCTCTGTCAAAATCGACATCAAACTTGAACACTCTCACGACACATCAACGTGGGAGAGTGTTGAAACGTCAGACGTCATCGGTGCCGAAATCGCCACTGGCGGTATCTTCGCCACCATTGACGACGCCACTGAAGACGAACGCGTCTATCGCGTCGGCTATATCGGTGGGCGACGGTACTCCCGCGTTGTGGCTGACCTGACGGGCATCCACGCCAACGGCACGCCGCTGGCCGCCATTGCCCTGCTGTCCCACGCACACGCCAGGCCTGCTTAGCGTCCACACCCTTTCAAAAAGGAGGCGGCGCAATGGCGCTCCTGTTTACCAACCGCACGACAAACGGCACCAGCGCCGCCACCCACTGGCATGGCGGCGAGGGTACATTCTTTGCTCATGGTACGTTTGACGGCGGCACTGTCGTTCTTGAAGCTAGCTTTGACAACGGCACCAACTGGATAATTGTTGGGCCGGACGCAACGTTTACTGCGCCCGGCGCCGGCAATTTTCGCATTGGGCTGTGCAAACTGCGCGTGTCGCTGTCGGGTGCAACATCACCTGACGTGACCGCCGGCATTTAGGGTCGGCAGCAGTGACCGCTCACCCAACCACGCACGCACCCGCCCGGCACGCCACCAGTCCTGTCAGTCAGCCGCTTGCGGCGCGGCGTCGTGCCTGGTGGCCAACAGATGCGGTTCTGGCGTTTGATTTCAGCGCTGGCCTCTACATGGCGGGCGGCACAGCATATGCGGGGTTTACATCTGTACCCGGCATAACGGTTGACCGCGCAACACCTGCCTGGGCTCTGACACCGTTTGACATTCCGGTGGCGGCAGGGCCTCACCAGCCGTTGATCGTGCCATTGCGTGGCCTCATCCATGAGCCCGCGCGCACACGGCTTAACCCCCAGGCCATTGCCGCCTCGACGTTCGGCATTGGCGCCAATTCAACGGTCGCACCGGTCACGACCACGCTGCCGGACGGCTCAACCGGTACGGCCTACCGCATTCAGTTTCCCGCGATAGGCAACACCTTTGCCAACCTCACGACGGCGCTTTCGTCTGGGACGCACAGCCACCAGATATGGGTGCGCGACAATAGCGCAGGTATCTCACAGCAGTTTGCATTGGGCGCGGGAACCTGGCCGCAGGTGTATATCGCCACGCAGCAGTGGAAACGGTTTGCCGTTACCCAGCAGGCAACCGGCATCTCGGCCACCATCAGCAACGGCTTCGACACATTCGCAACCGATGTTCTGGTCGTGTGGCCGGACGTGCAGGCGGGTGCGATTGGGTCTCCCATCCTTGCACCCGGCGCAACAGCCACACGCGACGCGGCCGTTATTGAATTGACGTCGGTGAGCTCTCTGCCGGGTCTCACATTGGATCATTCATTCACCGCAACATTTGAAGATGGCTCAACAACCACGCTCACAGCATCCGGCGCGACGTTGACAATACCCGTCGCCGCCCAGCCCTATCGCTCGATCATCGGATAATCATGACCCTGCAGATCATCACGCAGCCCCTTGTCGAGCCGGTAACGCTTGCAGAGGCCAAGACACTCCTGCGCGTTGAAACCAGCGACGAAGATGCGCTGCTCACAACGCTTATCACAACCGCGCGCATGACCGTTGAGGCCAATACCGGGCGATCACTGGTAACGCGTACCCATGAAGAGACACGCGACAGGTGGCCGGCGTCACGCAGCCTTGTGCTGCCTGCACCGCCATTGCAAGCCGTGCAGTCTGTGATGCTGCTTGATTCCGAAGGCGGCGAGAAACTGTGGTCAGCCAATAACTACACTGTTGAAACAGTCGGGCCTGCACCACGCATTGTGCTGAAACCCGGCGTCACATGGCCCGCAGTAACCCGCCCCGCAGGCGGTATCCGCATTCGCTTTACGGCGGGCTACGGCGATGCAGCAACGGATGTGCCGCCGCCGCTCGGCCATGCGGTGTTGTTGCTCGTTGCCCATTGGTATGAAAACCGCCTGCCTGTCGTCATCAACGCGGCTGCGGCACAGGTGCCCGGCACGGTCAATGCGCTGGTGGCCAATTACCGCCTGGCTAGGCTCTAGCCGATGACGTCCGCAAGACCCTCTCACCCCGGCCATCTGCGTCACCGGCTGGTGCTTGAACACCCGGTTTTTGCCGCTGATGGCGGCGGCGGCAGCCAACGTAGCTGGCAGGTGGTCACAAGTTTCTGGGGCGCGCTCGCCCCTTTGTCACCTCGCCATGACGTTGACGCGGAACAGCCCGGCAGCGCGGTGCACTTTCGTGTGACCTGTCGGTATCGCACCGATATCAGACCCGGCCAGCGCCTGCGGTCAGGGTCTGATGTGCTGACAATCGACGCGGCAATTGATCCTGACGGCCAAAGACGCTGGCTGGAAATCCTGTGCCGGGAACATCAAACATGATCCGTGCCCGCGTCACCATAAAAGGCGAGACCGAGCTGCGCCGCCAGCTTGTGCGGCGTGCCCGCAAAACAGCAAGCGCCCTTAAGACAGAGGTTGCCGCTACCGCACAGGCTGTGCGCAGCACGGCGCAAGCGCACCTTGATAATGCGGCGGTGCGACCCGTTTCGCAGTCAGGCCGGCTGGCACGGTCGCTGACAGTTGTGCTGTTGGCCAATGGTCTTGTCGTCCGTGTCGGAAGTTTTCTGTCGTATGGCGCGCACCTGGAGTTTGGCACGCGCCATATGCGCGCGATGCCGTGGCTTGCGCCAGCACTTGATGCCCATCGGCACGGTTTCAAACAAAAAGTGAGGGCCATCGTGGCGAAAGTCATGGGAGCACGACAATCATGAGCGGCACACAAAGCTGGGCGCTGCAAAAGGCGGTGTTCTCAGCACTGACGGGTGACGCGCTGCTGCTCGCATTGCTGGGCGGCGCACATATACACGACCGCGTGCCCGCGGATGCCACATTGCCCTACGTCACGCTTGGCGACGGCGTGTGGCGCGACTGGAGCACAAGCACCGAAACAGGTGCAATGCATGACATGCGCCTGCACATCTGGGTGCGCGACGGCGGGCGTCGGCGTGTGCGCGATATTTCCGATGCACTGCATGCATGCCTGCATGACCAAAGCCTGTCGCTTGAAAGCGGCGTGCTCATCAATCTGCGATTTACCCAGGCGCAGATCCTGACAGACCCCGACGGCGAAACCTGGCACGGCATTGTCAGCTTCCGAGCCGTCACCGACGCCACCTAGTTGTCCTTACACAACACCGGAGAAAACACATGAGTGCCCAAAAGGGGAAAGACCTGCTGTTGAAACTCGACAGCGACGGCGCGGGAACATTTGTGACAGTTGCAGGCCTGCGATCGCGCGCCCTGTCGTTCAATGCTCAGACAGTGGATATTACCAACACCGATTCATCCGGTGCCTGGCGTGAACTGCTGGGCGAAGCAGGCATCAAGGCGGCTGCATTGAGCGGAGCCGGCGTGTTCAAGGATGCGGCATCAGACGCCACTGTGCGCGAATTGTTTTTCGCCGGCACCATACGTGATTGGCAGGTGGTTGTTCCTGACTTTGGCACCGTCGAAGGCGCCTTCCAGATTACCGGACTGGATTATGCGGGCGAACACGACGGCGAGATGACCTATGAGCTGACGCTTGCATCCGCCGGTGCGCTTGCCTTCTCGGTTGCGAGCTAGGGCATGGCAAACCGACATCGCGGAGAAATCAGCGCCGTTCTCAACGGCGAGCTCCATACACTTGTGTTGACGCTGGGCGCTCTGGCGGAACTGGAAGATGCATTCGGCGGTGAAGATATTTTGTCCGTCGCTGAAAAACTTCGCTCCGGTCGGCTGAGTGCGCGCCAGTGCGTTGCCATCATCGGGGCCGGGTTGCGTGGGGCAGGGCAGCAGATTGCCGACGACGACGTGGCGCGCATGACCACCGACGGTGGGGTGACGGGTTTTGTCCGCATCATTTCAGAACTTCTGACAGCCACCTTCAAGCCACCAGTGCAACAGCCCGCTCCAACCGGTCCGGTAGCAGGGCCGGGAAAGTAATCAGCGCTGTCAGCTTTCCCTGGCAGCGCGTGATGCAGACAGGCTTGGGCCTGGTCGCCCTTCCGCCCACACAGTTTTGGGCCATGACGCCGAGTGAACTCGTGCGCGCACTTGATGGCGCGACGGCACCCGTCACGGCCCGGCCCGCCGCGCCCTCCCCCCTGGCGCGGCGGGATCTTTTACAGCTCATGGAGGCCTGTCCCGACCAATGAATGAGATCGACGGTATTACTGTTAAGATCGCCGCGGACACCTCAGATCTGGTGTCTGGCCTGAACGAGATAAGCGGCATCGCGCAGGATGTTGGCGATACGCTTGGCAGCTCGCTAACCTCAGCTCTTGAGCAGGCAATTGTCAGCGGTGAATCCCTGTCTGATGTCTTGCGCAATATCGCTTTGGAGTTGTCGCGGTCAGCGCTTTCCGCCGCCATGAACCCGCTGCAGGACGCGGCATCGTCAGCACTGGGCAACGTGTTTGGTGGTCTGTTTGGCGCGGCCAACGGGGCGGTCGTGGCAGGCGGCCGACCAACTGCTTTTGCGCGTGGCGGTGTGGTTTCAGGCCCCACGGCTTTTCCCATGCGCAACGGCACCGGCCTGATGGGTGAAGCAGGCCCCGAAGCCATCATGCCTCTGACACGCGGCGCAGACGGCAAACTTGGCGTTGCCTCACAAGGCGGCGCGCACCCCATATCCGTGACCGTGAACATCACAACGCCGGACGCGCAGTCATTCCGCAAATCAGAAGCACAGATTGCCGGCGTGATGAGCCGTGCCCTGTCACGCGCCAACCGCAACGCCTGAGGACAGAACATGGCCTTTCACGAAGTCCGGTTTCCCACAGCCATTGCGTTTGGGTCGTCCGGTGGCCCTGAACGCCGCACGGAAATTGTCGAGCTCGCCAGCGGCCACGAGGAACGCAACACACCCTGGTCGCAATCACGCCGTCGGTTCAACGCAGGCTTCGGTGTGCGGTCCCGCGATGATCTGCACGAGGCGATTGCGTTCTTTGAAGCCCGCAAGGGCCGCCTGCATGGCTTCCGCTTCAAGGATCACAGCGACTTCAAGTCCTGCGCGCCGCAACAGCAGACAAGCGCCACGGATCAGAGGCTGGGGCAGGGAGACGGCGTCACCGATACGTTCCAGCTATCAAAAACCTATCTCAGCGGCGGCGAGACTTACGTGCGCACGATTCTTAAACCTGTCGTCACATCTGTGCATGTCGCAGTGGAGGGGAACGAAAAAACGCAGGGCTCTGAGTTCACGGTCGATGCTGCAACCGGCCAGATCACATTTGCATTCCTGAGCATTCCTGCCGAGGGCGAAACAGTGACGGCCGGTTTTGAATTTGACGTTCCCGTTCGCTTCGACACGGACTATCTGGATATTCGCATCAGTGACTTTGTGGCGGGTGACATTCCTTCCATTCCAATCGTCGAGGTGCGGCTGTGAAATCTCTGTCACCTGAGTTTCAGGCCCACCTTGATGGGGGCACCACAACCCTGTGCCATTGCTGGAAGCTGACCCGCAACGACGACACAGCCTTTGGCTTCACGGACCACGATGCAGACATCATGTTTGGCGGTGTGGTGTTCGAAGCCGTAGCGGGCATGAGCGCCAGCGCCATAGAAAGCTCGTCCGGGCTGGCCGTTGATAATCTTGATGTGGTCGGCGCATTGTCGTCAGACAGATTGTCGGAAGCCGATTTGGCAGCCGGCTTGTTTGACGATGCCGATGTCGAGATCTGGCGCGTGAACTGGGCTGACCCTCAACAGCGCGTGTTGATGCGTAAGGGAAATCTGGGGGAGGTATCGCGCGGACGTTCAGCGTTCCGTGCTGAAATACGCGGCCTGGCACATAAGCTGAACCAGCCCACGGGCCGTATCTATCAGTTCACCTGTGATGCGGTGTTGGGGGACGCCCGCTGCGGCGTCGATCTCTCCGGCTCATCCTTTCGCGGTACCGGCACAGTTGCCGCTGTCATCGATGGTCGCACGGTTGATGTAACCGGCCTTGACGCGTTCACCAGCGACTGGTTCGCCCGCGGCCTGCTGATCTTTTCTTCCGGCAGTAATACAGACATTCCCCTTGAGGTGCGTGGCCACATTCGCAGTGCAACAAATGCCACAATCGAGCTTTGGCAGAGTCCGCCCCAGAGCATGAACGTAGGCGATGCGTTTGTGGTGACGGCGGGCTGCGACAAGACCTTCACAACTTGTCGCGCACGTTTTGCCAATGGCGTCAATTTTCGCGGCTCCCCGCTGATGCCTGGCAACGACTTCGTCACAAGTTATCCACGCCGCGGCGACGGCCACACCGGCGGTTCGCTGCAGTAAGGACATACGCCCATGACACCACCCAACGCCGCCCGGGTGCTGGCGATTGCCACCTCATGGCTCGGCACGCCCTATCATCATCAGGCCAGCCGCAAAGGGGCAGGCACGGATTGCCTTGGTCTCATCCGTGGCATCTATCGCGAACTGTATGGCAGTGAACCCGAAGTCCCGCCCGCCTATACAGCGGATTGGGCGGAGGCAACACGAACCGAAACCCTGCACGATGCCGCCGCGCGTCATCTGCAGCCGGTCCCGCTTGGTGATGCTGCGCCGGGCGACGTGCTGCTGTTTCGCATGACACCAACAGCCCCTGCCAAGCACGCGGGCATTCTGGCCGCCGGCGACACAATGATTCACGCGTATGCCGGCCGTGAAGTCTGCCGGACGAGCCTTGGCCGCTGGTGGCACGCACGCCTTGCATTCGCCTTTCGCTGGCCACCTCACACTCACATTTCATAGCGGGCCGTCATGGCATCTCTTCTGCTTTCAACTGCCGGGGCTGCGGCGGGCAGTGCGCTGCTGCCATCAGGCATCTCGTTTCTGGGCGCGTCACTTTCAGGTGCTGCGATCGGCGGAGCCATTGGCTCAGGTCTTGGCTCGCTCATTGACCAGCAGCTTTTTGCGCCCGCCGGTCAACACACGCTGCTCCAATCAAGCCGCGAAGGCCCGCGCATGTCAGACCTTCAGGTCATGGCATCAAGCGAAGGCGCAGCTATTCCCCGCGCCTATGGCCGGGTGCGACTGTCCGGTCAACTCATCTGGGCAACCGACTTTGAAGAACAGGTTGTGGAAACCGTTCACGAGGCAACAGCCACAGCGTCCGGCGGCGGAGGCGGCAAGGGCGGTGGTGGGGGAGGGGCGGAACCAGCACAACCACCACCCGCACAACCACAATTGAATATCGCTACTTTGCCAATTTCGCGCTTGGCCTCTGCGAAGGCCCGATTACCCGCATCGGCCGTATCTGGGCCGACGGCAAGCTGCTTAACCTGAGCGGTATCACCTACCGGGTGCATACCGGAAGCGAAACACAGGTCGCCGACCCGCTGCTGGAAGCGGTGGAGGGCGCAGGCCGTGTACCTGGCTTTCGCGGGCTTGCGTATGTTGTGTTCGAACGCATGGCCCTGGCCCCGTTCGGCAACCGCCTGCCGCAGCTTCAGGTGGAGGTGTTTCGCGCGCTTAACGATGTTGAGGCAAAGATCAAGGCCGTTACCATCATTCCCGGTGCTACCGAGTTTGGCTATGACCCCGGCCCCATCACCAAGACATTTCCCGGCGGTGGCTCACAACCCGTTAACACCAACAATGCATTGGGCGGCACGGATTGGCAGGTCGCAATCGACCAGCTTCAGGACACCTGCCCCAACCTTGCGCGTGCTGGTCTGGTAGTAACGTGGTTCGGGGATGATCTGCAGGCAGGCTCATGCACTGTACGTCCCAAAACCGAGCGTGCCGACACACTCACCACACCGTCATCATGGGCCGTCGCTGGGTTAACCCGCGCAACCGCATTGCCCGTCAGCACGGTTGAGAATCGCCCGGCCTTTGGCGGCACGCCGTCCGATGCAAGCGTTGTGTCAGCCCTCACAGACCTTGCCGCGCGTGGTATCGCCGTCACGTTTTTTCCGTTCATCATGATGGACATCGTGCCGGGCAACACGCTGGTTGATCCGTACACGGGCATTCAGGGCCAGTCCGCCTATCCGTGGCGCGGCCGCATCACTGTGTCGCCGGCACCCGGTGTCAGCGGTTCGCCGGATAAAACGTCTGCCGCGACAACTCAGATTGATGCTTTTTTCGGAACCGCGACCGTAGCAGACTTTCAGGTGTCCGGAACAACCGTGACCTACACCGGCCCTGAGGAATGGTCCTACCGGCGACAGGTGCTGCACTACGCACATTTGTGCAAGGCGGCAGGCGGTGTTTCAGCTTTTCTCATCGGTACGGAGTTGCGTGGTCTTACATGGTCGCGGGATAATCTTGGATACCCCGCAGTCTCCGCCCTTGTGCAGCTTGCCGCAGACGTACGCACCGTTCTGGGCAGCACCACGGACATTACCTACGCCGCCGATTGGTCAGAGTATTTTGGCCACCACCCGCAGGACGGATCCGGTGACGTGACGTTTCATCTGGACCCTTTGTGGGCCTCACCCAACATAGATGCCGTTGGCATTGACAACTACATGCCCCTGTCAGACTGGCGCAATGGCCAGTCCCATGCGGATGCGTTGGCAGGCGCTCCTGCAATTCATGACCTTGAGTACCTCAAAGGCAACATCGCGGGCGCTGAGGGATATGACTGGTTTTACGCAAGCGACGCGGACCGGCACACACAAACCCGCTCTCCGATCACCGATGGTGCTGCAGGCAAGCCATGGGTGTTTCGCTACAAGGATCTGGTCAACTGGTGGTCAAATGCGCACGTCAACCGTGTTGCGGGTGTTGAGAGCAGCAGTGCCACGGCATGGCAGCCAGCCTCAAAACCCATCTGGTTTACTGAAATCGGTTGCCCCGCTGTGGACCGTGGCACCAACCAGCCAAATGTTTTTTTCGACCCGAAGTCAGCAGAAAGCAAGCTGCCGCATTTCTCACGAGGGCAGCGCGATGATGTCATTCAGCGGCAATATCTGCTGGCCCACCATGCGCATTGGACGCCAGGTACGGAAGGGTTTGCGGACGCGAACAATCCCGTCTCTCCTGTATATGCCGGGCGCATGGTTGATCCCGACGCCATGCATGTATGGACCTGGGACGCACGGCCTTATCCCGCTTTTCCTCAAAACGCCCGCCTGTGGTCAGACGGCGCGAACTGGCGGCTTGGTCATTGGCTGACTGGTCGCCTGGGCGCTGTGCCGCTGGGCCGTCTGGTCGCACAACTGATGATCGAACAGGGATTTACAGCTTTATGATGTCAGCGGCTTGTCCGGCATTGTCGAAGGCTTTGTGATTGACCGCGCCATGGATGTGCGGGCAGCTCTTGGCCCTCTCATGCAGGCCTATTTTTTTGAGGCTGTCGAGAGTGAGGGCGTTATTCGGTTTGCCCATCGCGGCGCGCAGGTAAGCGCCCTTGTCGATGACAGCCACATGGCAGTGCCACAGGGCAGCGCTGCTTCGTCCGTGGAAATTACGCGGGCGCAGGAAACTGATCTGCCAACCACAAGCAAGCTGACCTACATAGAAGCAAATGCCGACTACAGGCAGGCGGCCATTGATGCGCGCCGTCATGTATCGCGGTCGGATCGCGTGACGGGAACAGCCCTGCCACTGGTGCTGCGTCACGAAGACGCCGTGCGTATTGCCGAAACCGGTCTGCAGGATGCCTGGGTTGCCCGTGAGCAGGCACGCTTTTCTTTGCCGCCATCCCAGCTTGCGCTTGATCCCGGCGATGTCATTCGCATTGATGCCAACGGGCGGGCCTATACCGTGCGCCTGCTTCGTCTCGCCGATGGTCTGTCGCGTGACGCTGACGCGGTTGCGACGGAGCCGGGCATATTCGGTGCATTGGCAGCACCTTCCCGCGACACCCTGCCTGTTACTCCTCCGGTATTCGGAGCGATTGATCTTGTGTTTCTTGATCTGCCTTTGCTGTGTGGTGACGAAGCACCCCATGCCCCGCAAATGGCAGCGCTCGCGTCTCCCTGGCCCGGCAGCGTCTCTGTCTATCGGTCTGCTGGTGATGATGGGTTTGTGCTGGATAGCGCCGTGTCTGCGCCCGCGGTCATGGGTGAAACTGAATGGGATCTGTATCCTGGCCCCTCCAACAGGTGGGATCGGGGTAATAAGGTCCGGGTACGGATGTTTAACGGTGAACTTGAAAGCGCCAGTGCGCTTGCTGTGCTTGGCGGCGCCAATGTCGCCGCCGTCGGCACACAGGCGCAGGGCTTTGAGGTCATTCAGTTCCAGACGGCAGAACTGGTCGCACCAGATACATATGACGTCTCATTGATGCTGCGCGGGCAGGCGGGCACTGAAATGCAAATCGCCAACCCACTTTCTGCGGGCAGCCGTTTTGTATTGCTGACAGGTGCCTTGCGCCAGGTAGGGCTATCGGCTGGCGAGCGTGGTTTTCCTTTCAACTGGCGCTACGGACCTTCCCCTCTCGACATGTCCTCGCCTTCATATACCACGCAGCAATCTTCGTTTGCAGGTGTCGGCCTGCGCCCCCTCAGCCCCGCCCATGTGCGCGCGACCCGCAGCGCAAATGGCGATGTGCAGGTTACGTGGAAGCGGCGCACGCGCATCAACGGTGACGCATGGGAGCAGCTTGATGTGCCGCTGGGCGAAGATGAAGAGCGCTATGAACTCGATGTGATCAACGGCGGGCTCGCCGTGCGCACATTGTCGTCGGTAACGCCAACCGCAGTTTATCCGCAGGCGGACCAGATAGCAGACTTCGGGGCAATGCCCGCTTCTCTCACCATCGACGTCTTCCAGATCAGCGCGAGCTTTGGCCGCGGCACACCACGAAGGATCACCCTTTATGTCTGAGACCACCAATCTGCAATTGCCCATGCTTGAGGCAGCTCAGGCGCAAAAACACGTCACGCTGAATGAATCCCTGCAGGCGTTAGACCTGCTGGTGCAGCTATCAGTAGCCGACCGCATGTCAGCCGCACCGCCCGCATCTCCTGCTGATGGCACGCGATATATTGTGCCCCAAGGCGCAACAGGGGCATGGGCCGGGCAAGACAACAAACTTGCAGCCTTTCAGGATGGCGTGTGGGTTTTCCACACCCCGCGCGATGGATGGCGCGCTTTTGTGGCAGCCGAAGGTCGAACGCTCACTTACGCGAATAGCCAATGGCGCGAACCTGAGATTATGGATGCCTTTGGCGCGGGCATGGTTGCCAGGGTCATTTCTGAAGAACACACGCTTGCCACAGCATCAGCCTCGGATACTGCGCTCGTTATTCCACAACAGTCCATTCTCATGGGCGTCACGTGCCTGGTGTCGCAGGAAATAACCGGTGCGACCGCATTTGATGTGGGTATTGCAGGCGATGTGCAACGCTTTGGAACCGGCATCGGGCCAGCACTCAATGCACAGCTTAACGCGGCCATGACGCCCACGCCCTATGCGGCCGACACGACAATCCGTTTTACGGCAACAGGCGGTCCGTTCACTGCCGGGGCCGTGCGCGTAGCGGCGCACGTCATTGAGTTGCGTATTCCCGACTTTATCTAGGAGCATTGAAATATGCTGTCTGCACTTCTGTCGTTTCTCGGTGGCCCTGTCGCCAGCATCATCGACAAAGCGGTTCCCGACAAAGAGATGGCCGCAAAGCTCAAGCATGAGCTTCAGATGGCGGCGCTCTCAAACGATACCGAGCTGACGCGCGCTGCCGGCGCCATCATCAAGGCTGAGGCACAAAGCGAGCATCCGCTGACGGCCCAGTGGCGACCGATACTGATGTTGTCGATCACCGCTATTTTGGTGAACAACTATTTGCTGGCTCCTTATGCCCAGCTTTTGTTTGGCGTTTCCGTGACGCTCGACCTGCCAGCGCCGATGTGGAACCTGCTGACTGTCGGCGTCGGCGGATATGTGATGGGACGCTCCGCCGAAAAGACCATGCAGCATTGGCGCGGCAGCAGCGGCGGGCCGCACTGAGGTATTGCCGTGCGAATACCGTCCGACCGGGCAGCTGACCGCCCCATACAAAACCGCCCAGCAATCTCACAGTGCATTTTTCATGCTGTTGAAATCAGATTGGTGTTGATGCGGCAGCAAAGGTTCATATAGGATTAAAATCCTAGAACGGATGGGCGGTCACTGCCACTACCGGGTTCGAGCAACAAAAAGGAAGCGGTTTTAGTGGTGTCGTCTGCCCCCTCCCATCTTGAAGCACCGACGATGTGTGAAATCCTTGCTGCGAGTTCTCTTGCGGTTCAAATGGCAGGCTGTGGCCCCGCGCTTGCTTTTGTTGCCATTGCACAGATGCTCCACAACCGTCGAAAAGCAGCCCTTGCTCACAAGCATACACTTGGGTCCGAACATCCAAGCTACGGCGACGGCAGTCTGGCTGGTGCGTGTGGCAGCACGCGCAAAAATCTGTCAGCGCACAGCAAGACTCTGTCCCGCGCGCACCTGCGTGCCATTGCAAGTGTGTGCCGCGTCGCAGCGGGGGAGGAGGCTGACCCCACATGCGGTGCTACCCTGTGCCACCGCCACGATGAGGCACCACCCTGGTCACAGCAGGCCATTGCAACAGCGCTTATTGGTGACCTCATTTTTTATGTGTCGGCCGAACAAGTCCAACGCTAGAAATTGCATTGTGTTTCGACACTTGGCTTTGCGTTTTCTTAAGGCACCATCTGCATACTGCAGATACTTCAATATTCTTTGTCATGGGTTCCTGTGTCGGGAGTGAAGTGTCTGAAGTAAAGGCCCGCATGTTTCGGGTCTGAGTGTGGAATGTGCCCAATGTCCAAGCGAATGATGTTTTTCCCGCCCAAGCGTCGCGGTCCCAGTGCGTCCACTGTGATGGCCGGGTTGATGCTGGCATCCATTACCGGTGTGGCCTTTGCCGCCGGGCTGCATGTCGGTGTGACATACAGCGTGCCCCACGATACGCCGCGGGCCATTGTGTCCGCAGCATCACTTGCGGGCAGCGACTAACCCCCCTTTTTTGATATTCCTAAAACGTGTTGATGGCCTGTTGACCGCAGCCCCGGCACCCCCCACCATCCGCCCGAAAATAAATCGGGAGGAAACGCGGATGAACCGCTGTGATGGAAAAATAGCGTTGGTAACCGGCGCTGCACGGGGGCTGGGTGCTGAAACGGCAAAGCGGCTGGCGCAGGCTGGCGCGACAGTTTTGCTAACGGACATCCTCGACGATCAGGGCCGTGCCACCGCAGACGCAATCGTGGATGCAGGCGGCACCGCCCATTACATGCACCACGATGTTACCTCCCCCGACGAGTGGCAGGCCGTGGTGGCAGAAGCCCAAAGCCGCTTTGGCGGCCTTGATGTGCTCGTCAATAATGCCGGCATCTATTTTAACCGACCCATCGCCGACATCAGTCTGGAAGACTGGCGCATGATGATGGCGATCAATGTTGATGGCGTTTTCCTTGGCTGTCAGGCTGCGCTGCCGCTGTTGCGCGAGCGGGCCGGCAAGTGGCGCGGTGGTGGCTCAATCATCAACCTGTCATCTGTTGCCGGGCTCATTGGAGCCGCCGGCGGTACGGCTTATCACGCCTCCAAGGGAGCGGTGCGCCTGTTAACCAAATCAGTGGCCCTCGAAGGTGCTGAGGGCGAAACCAAAGTGCGTGCAAACTCGGTGCACCCGGCGGTTATCGACACGAATATGGGCCGCGATCTTGTTAGCCAGTTTTCAACAAACCTTGGCGTATCCGACAATGAAGCAACCGAGATGGTGACAATGCTTCACCCACTTGGCAGGCTTGGCGTGCCTTCAGACGTTGCAAATGCCGTTGTGTTTCTCGCCAGCGAAGATGCAGCCTTCATGACCGGCGCCGAAGTCGTTGTTGATGGTGGCCTTACCGCGCGATGAACCTCGGCATAGCTGGCAAAACAGCCTTCGTCTCCGGCGCCCATCGTGGCACCGGAGCCATCATAGCGCATCACCTGGCACGTGAAGGCGCGCGGGTGTTTGTGCATGGCCCCGATGTGGGCGACGCCGACGAAACCGTGGCAACACTCAGGGCCGATGGACACGAGGCGATTGCTGCAGCCGGTGACCTGACAACAGACGCCGGGGCGCAGGCTGCGCTTGGCAAAGAGTGCGCTGTCGATATTCTGGTCAACAACTGGGGCGGTGTCGCGCCAGGCCGTTGGAGCAGCACCAAAACAGCAGACTGGCATTCAGACTACGAGCGCAACGTGCTGTCGATGGTCAGGCTATCGACCAGTGCTGCCGACAGCATGAAAAAATCCGGCTGGGGCAGAGTGGTCAATCTGGGCACATTGGGCACCGTCCAGCCACCCGCCCGCACCCCGCATTATTATGCCGCCAAGGCCGCTCTTTCCGCTGCGTCAGCCAGTCTTGCGCGCGAGTTGGGGCCGTATGGCATTACTGTCAATCTGGTGAGTCCCGGTCTTATTCGAACCGCCGAAGTAGAGGCGCATTTTCGTGCGCGGGCGCACCGAAAGGGGTGGGGCGACGACTGGGCCGAGATCGAGAAACGCGCCATGGATGAAATGGGCGGTGGCAACCCCTCAGGCCGCATGTCCACCCGTGAGGAAGTTGCAGCGGCGGTTGTTTTTCTGGCAAGCGATCCTGCTGGCCACATATCGGGCATCAATTTGCGTGTGGATGGTGGCGCCTCCGGCCTTGCGCTCTAACTTGCATCCCGGGATGTGGTTGGGCCAATGTCCCGCGGTCCTTCGTTTCGCTCATCTTATACGGCTTACCCATGCAGACATTTCGCTTTGACCCTTGTGATCTGCCCGACACCGCGCTGGCGTTGCGAAGCGACGTGCGCGCTTTTCTCGCGTCTGAACTTGACGGCTTCCCCGCGCGCAAACGCGCTGAGACGTGGATGGGGTGGGACGCAGATTTCAGCCGCAAACTTGGCGAGCGCGGCTGGATAGGCATGACATGGCCCAAGCAGTATGGCGGCCATGAAAGATCAGCTCTTGATCGTTACGTGGTGCTGGAAGAAATGTTGTCAGCGGGCGCGCCGGTTGCCGCTCACTGGATTGGTGACCGCCAGTCCGGTCCGTTGCTGTTGAACTATGGCACCGAGCAGCAACGCCAAAAATATCTTCCCAGTATCGCGCGAGGTGAAAGTTTTTTTTGCATCGGCATGAGTGAACCGGACTCAGGCTCAGACCTGGCCTCGGTGCGGACACGGGCTGAAAGCACTGGGGATGGCTGGGTCATCAACGGCACCAAGCTGTGGACTTCGGGTGCTCATCGCGCCCACGTGATGATTGCGCTGTTCAGAACAGCAACCGAAGAGGGCAATCGCCATGGCGGCCTGACCCAGTTTCTGGTTGATCTCGACACGCCGGGCATCACCATTCGCCCGATCAGGGATTTGTCCGGCAACGCACATTTTAATGAGGTGGTTTTTGAGGATGTGCTGGTGCCTGACACCCAGCGTGTCGGCGAAACACACGGCGCATGGAAACAGGTTACGGCAGAACTGGCCTACGAGCGCTCCGGCCCGGAACGCTATCTGTCCTGTTATCCGTTGATGGCCGAACTCGTGCAGGAAATGCACGGCAAAAGCGAGCATTCCTCGCGCGATGAAATAGAGATTGGCCGCGCTGTCGCAGAGCTTGCCACCCTGCGTCAGATGTCAGTCTCTGTTGCCGGTATGCTGGATGCGGGCCAGAATCCTGCGCTCGAAGCGTCCGTGGTAAAAGACCTGGGGGCTGTGCTTGAGCAGCGCATTCCCGGCCTTGCAACAGATCTGCTGGGACGCCCGTTTCATTTGGGCGCGGGCGGCATTGATGAAGCTGCGGCCTACCTTGTGCAAAACGCCCCCTCTTTTTCCTTGCGCGGCGGCACGCGGGAAATCCTCCGCGGCATCATCGCCCGCGGCCTTGGGTTGAGGTAGCGCCACGATGAACGAACTCCAAACCATGCTATCTGACACGGCAAACCGTCTGTTCACGGACCATTTGCAAAAGCCTGTCCGCGAAGCTGCTGAAGAAGGTCAATGGCCGCAACTGCTGTGGCAGGCGGTTGAGGAAAACGGTTTTGGCCACGTGCTGGTGAGCGAAGCGCGCGGTGGTGCGGGAGCAGGCTGGTCCGATGCCATGGTGTTGCTCAGGGCATGCGGAACCCACGCCGTGCCATTGCCACTTGCCGAAACAATCGTTGCCGCCTGGCTGTTGGACCAGGCAGGGCTTGATGTGCCCGAAGGCCCTTTGACATTTGCGCAGTCTGATTTGCAGCCCGACGGTGACAGTGTTGTGTGCACAGTCCCGTTGCAGGCTGTGCCTTTTGCAGCGCAGTGCAAACATGTTGTTGCCGTCAGCCCGCACAAGGATGGTGTACGTATCGCGCTTTTTGTTGATGGCAAATCGTCGAACGAAGTAACGACAATCGCCCGCGATCCTGTCGCCGATCTTACGTATAATGCGCCTGCCGTTTCGCACGGTATTGCGCAGTTGCCCGCTGATACCGTCCTGCAATTTGGTGCCGTGGTGCGCGCCGCGGGGATAGCCGGCGCTTTGCAGGCGGTTTTGCTGCAGGCTGTTCAATATGCCGGCGACCGCGTGCAGTTTGGTCGTCCAATTTCACAGTTCCAGGCCGTCCAGCATCAGCTTGCAGAACTAGCGTCACACGCGGCTTCCGTTGGTGTTGCAGTTGATGCCGCCGCCCGCGCAATCGAGGCAAACCCAAGGACAGCCGGTTTTGACATCGCAGTGGCAAAGGTGCGCGCAGCAGATGCTGCACAGATTGGCGCCTCTATTGCTCATCAGACCCACGGTGCCATTGGCTTTACCTATGAGCATGGTCTGCATTTTTGGACCCGCAGGCTATGGTCATGGGCACCGGAGTTTGGCGGCGCTGCCCATTGGGCGCAACGTCTTGGAAAGGAAGCCATAAAGGGCGGCGGAAAAGAGCTTTGGACAACAATCGCAGCGCGCTAGAACGTTGGCGATATTTATTCCGATATAAGCCAGCAAGGACGTCCCGATGAAAGTTTCCGAAGCACTCGATACCCGCCTGACATGCCGCGCCTTCAAAGACACGCCGGTGCCGCGCGAAACGATTGAGCGCCTTCTTGAGACAGCGAAACGGGCACCTTCAGGTGGCAACCTCCAGCCCTGGCATGTTTATGTTGTGGGCGGTCAAGAGCTTGCAGACTTCAAGAAAATCATCGCTGAGAAACTGCCGGACAATCCCTTTGGCGAGGGTACCGAGTATCAAATCTATCCCCCCTCCCTCAAAGAGCCCTACAAGGCCCGCCGCTTCAAGTGCGGTGAGGACATGTATGCGTCAATCGGTGTAACCCGGGAGGACAAAGCGGGCCGCCTGACCCAGTTTGCCAAGAACTTCGACTTTTTCGGCGCGCCCGTGGCGATGTTTTTCTCAATTGACCGCACCATGCAGGAAGGCCAGTGGTCGGATCTGGGCATGTTCATCCAGTCAATCATGTTGCTGGCCCGTGAATATGGCCTTGATACCTGCCCGCAGGAAGCGTGGGCGATCTGGTACAAGACCGTTGGCGAGTTCGTTGGGATTCCTGACGAGCAAATGCTTTTTTGTGGCCTTGGCCTTGGCTACCGCGACGAAGACGCGCCCATCAATTCGCTGCGGACAGACCGGGCACCACTGGAAGAATACGCCAGTTTCAAAGGGATTTAGCGCTCCCATGCACCTGCCGCTGCTGTTTGTGGAGGCCGTGCCATGCAGCTCTGCCCCTAGTCTGACAGCTACCAGTGGTCCATGTTCATGCCGGGTTCACGGATCAGACCTTAGAAATCTCCCCATGTGGACGAACAGTACATATCTCAGCACCGCAGCAGCGCGCAGCCTGGCCTTTGGCGTGGCCCTGCTCGTTGCGGTGGTCATCTTGGTGCACACGGCAGTGCCGGCCGCCGCCCAGGGGTCAGGCTTTTTGCCGCGTGACGAGTTCCGCGCGTCTGAGGGTTTTGAGTCCGGTACGTGGCGCAACGTTCAAAATGGTGACGTGTTGCCGCTCGAAACCGTACTGGGCATTGCCCGGCGCGAAATCGGCGGAGGAACACTTCTTGATGTGGACCTCAACAACCGCAGCGGCGTTTACCGCCTTGAGATGCTGCGCCCGGATGATTCGGTTGTGTATGTGTTCGTTGATGGCAGAAGCGGCCGCGTGATCCGCGTGCGCGGCTGAACAGGAGACGAGGAAAACCCATGCGTGTTTTGGTAGTTGAAGATGATGTTGATATTTCCCGCCAGCTTGTCGGCGTATTGACCGACGCGGGCTACGCGGTCGATGCCGCTGCCGACGGTGAGGAAGGTCACTTTCTGGGCGAAACCGAGCCCTATGACGCCATTCTTCTTGATCTGGGCCTGCCGGCCCTCGACGGTGTTACCGTGTTGGAGCGCTGGCGGCGGGCGGGCATAAAGACGCCCGTTCTTATTCTCACGGCGCGTGACCGTTGGAGCGATAAAGTGGCCGGCTTTGATGCTGGTGCCGACGACTACGTTGCCAAACCGTTTTACGTGGAAGAAGTGCTGGCCCGACTGCGCGCGCTCGTGCGCCGTGCTGCAGGCCACGCCACGTCAGATCTTGAATGTGGCCCGTTGCGGCTGGACACGCGGGCAGCGCGTGTCTCTATTGATGGCAACCCGATCAAACTGACAGCGCTTGAATACCGCCTGCTCGCCTACCTGATGATGCACAAGGGCCGGGTTGTGTCGCGCACCGAGCTGGTGGAGCATCTCTACGATCAGGATTTTGATCGTGATTCCAATACAATCGAGGTCTTTGTAGGCCGGGTCCGAAAGAAACTTGGTGTCAACATCATCCAAACCGTCAGGGGCCTCGGCTATTGCCTCGCTCAACCGGAAGATGCGGCCTGAGTCACTTGCCTTCAGGCTTGTGGCGGGCGCTGCAATCTGGAGCCTTGTTATCCTTGTCGGCGGCGGGCTGCTTCTGGCGGCGGCGTTCCGCGACAGTGTGGAACGCAGCTTTGACGCCCGCATGGATGTGCTGCTTGGCGGACTGATAGCAGACGCAGAAATATCTGACGATGGCCGCCTTGTCCTGCGCCGACGCTTCACACAGACACGTTTTGAGCGCCCTTTTTCCGGTCTTTACTGGCAGATCTCCGAAGCACAGTCCGGTGAAGTGTTGCTGCGGTCGCGGAGTATCTGGGACCAGCAGATTGCTGTTCCTGAAAGGGACGATAGACCCGGTGTTCGGCGGATCGAAACGCAGGGTCCTGAAAACCAGACACTTCGCGTGGTTGCCCGTGACGTCACGTTACCCGGCGGCAGCCGTGAGTTCACGTTTATGGTGGCGGGTGCTATCGATGAGATTGAGCGCGAAACGGAAACATTCAACGGAACAATCGCCGTTGCCGTTGGCGTATTGGTGATTGGGCTCATTGGCGCGATGTTAATTCAGGTGCGCTTTGGCCTCAGACCGTTGCGCAGCGTTGAAACCGGCCTCGCTGAAATACGCTCCGGCAGAGCAGAACGCCTGACCGGCGATTTTCCAACCGAGATTGCTCCGCTTGCAGGAGAAGTAAATAAGCTTCTCGATCACAACGCACAGATTGTCGAGCGCGCCCGCACCCACGTAGGCAATCTTGCCCATGCGCTTAAGACACCGCTGAGCATTCTCAACAACGAAGCGTCGGCCCGCGAGGTGCCCGGAGCACCACCTTTGGCGGAAACAGTGCGTCGTCAGACGGACCTCATGCGCCGCCAGGTTGACCACTATCTCATTCGCGCGCGTGCGGCAGCGGCAGGTAGTGTGCTGGGTGCGCGTGCGCCTGTGGCCGCAGTGGCGGACGACTTGGTTCGCACCCTCAAACGCATTCACCGTGACCGCACATACGATGTAACGGTGGTGTGTCCCGAGGGCATGGATTTTCGCGGTGAACGGCAGGATCTCGAAGAGCTTCTCGGAAATCTGCTCGACAATGCTTTTAAGTGGGCGGATCGGCGCATTTCGATCAAGGCCTCGTCGCGCGACAACCAGTTAGTGGTCATAGTCGAGGATGACGGGCCGGGTCTGACCGTTCAGGAGCGCGAACAGGTTTTGAAACGCGGTGCGCGACTGGACGAGACCGTCCCCGGCTCCGGTCTGGGCCTGTCGATTGTTGAAGATATTGCTGCTCTTTATGACGGGTCTTTTGTTTTGCACGCCTCGCAAATGGGCGGCGTAAAGGCCGAACTCATCCTGCCTTTGGCAGCATAAGCCCAAAACCTGATCCTTTTCCTGAATGCCAAATGAATATGTGGTTCAGGCCCGCCTCAACTCAATTTGATTAATTTGTGTTTATCGGACGGCGCGGGTTACCTCCTCTTGCCCCTCATGCCCCCAGTTTTTGGGGTCCGCGCCGCCCGTCACGCATTTGGCCTTGCAAAGAACAAGGTCCACATTGATGGGAAGGCTTACACGATGCGCATGTTGAAAATTGCTGCTGTGATAGCAGGCGCCCTTACACTGGGCGCGTGCCAGACGGCAGGCGGATATGGCTATGGGCCAAAGACCGTTGGTGGCGGCGTTGTCGGCGCTGTTGCCGGTGGCCTGCTTGGGTCGCAGTTCGGCTCCGGCTCCGGCCAGTTGATTGCTACAGGTGTTGGCACACTGCTTGGTGCAGCCGTGGGTGGCAGCGCGGGTCAATCGCTTGACCGCGCTGACGCACTGTATGCCGAACGCGCCTACTCGGACTCGTTCTACAGCCAGGGCCCTGTCCACTGGCGCAACCCGCAGACCGGCCACCACGGCCAGTTCAATTCCGGACCTGCAAATTATCAGGGCGGCCGTGAATGCCGCCGGGTTGAAAGCACGTTCTATGGCCCCCAGGGCCCCTACCGCGACTTTGCTACGGCCTGCCGAATGCCGGATGGAACCTGGCGCACCATTTAGGGCACCCACGCGCGCGTCAGGAACCGCGTACCAGCATTGGCAAGTCAAACGGGGAAGGGGGCAACCTCTTCCCCGTTTACGTTTTGCCGCCAGGTGAAGAAACCGAAACGGTGGAAACAGCGCGCTGTTCAGCAAGAGAATGAAGCGTCATTCCGGCGAGAGTCTGTGCACGCGCTTCAGTAAGCCGATCGAATAGCGGCGCGACGGCTCCGGCATCCTCGACAACCTGATCGGCATATGTTGAGGCAAGGTCAGCCTTTCCTTCAGCCCCCTGCCGCACAACATTCAACCACTCATGCAGGCTGATCTTGTCCAGCGGCTTGCCGGGCATCAGGCCCGGCAGTTCAGCGCCGGTTTCAACCAGCATTCCTTCCTGCAGCAAAAAATCCACCACACGCTCGACCGGCGGTAACGGCAGGCGCATGGCGCGCGCAAGGCGTTGGGCTGTCCATGGTGCATCGCCGCGTTCAAACGCTGTGGCAACGAGCATGCCGATCTCAAGACCCAGACGCTCGCGTGCATCGATGGAAAGCCGGTAGATTGCGCTGCGTGTGAGATAGGCAGGGTTTTGCTGATAGAATGCGATGCCTGCCCCGGCCAGCAAAATCAGCCAGCCCACATACATCCAGAACATGAAGACAACGAGCGACGCGAACGCTGAATAAATCACGGCGTAGCGCGCCGAGGTTACAACAAAAGAAGCAAATGCCCAGCCAGCAAGGTTCCATGCAATGCCCGCCACTACGGCGCCGGTAAGGGCTGCTGTCAGCCGCACGCGAGTATTGGGGATCATCATGTAGATGATGGTGAATGCTATAATCACTGCTGCGTAAGGCACCAGCCGTGACATCTCTGAAATGACTGTGCGCAATGCACCGCTGCCCACGCCATCAATTGCAGCAGCGCCGGCCACGCTTGCCATCAGCCCCATGGCAACCACGAGCAAAATTGGCCCGACCAGCAATACGCTCACAAAGTCTGAAAAACGCCGCGCCAATGGCCGCAGGCGGCGCACCTGCCAGATCTCATTGAACGCGGCTTCAACTTTTTGCAGCAGCGACACGCCGGTATAAATCAGCACTGCAAAACCGACAGACCCCAGCACGCCGATATTTACCTGCGCCACAAACTCCAGAACTGTCGTGCGGATCTCGACGCCCTGGTCGCCAAGAGGTGCAAGAAACTCCGTCAGAAAAACTTCCAGCTCCCGGTCAACGCCAAAGCCCTTGAGAACTGAAAACACAATCGCGAGTGCCGGGATAAGGGCAAGCAGGGTTGTGTAAACCAGGCTCATTGCGTGCAGGTTGAGCGTGCCGACCGAAAAATCGCGGATCAGAACACCGGCCACACGCAACACATGCTGCGCGACGCGCTGCCAGACTGGCGCACCATCCAGCCGCGCGTCCCATACAAAGACGCGCGTTGCATTGATCGGATCACTGAACTTCATCGGTCAATCATACCTTGCCTGCGTTGAATATCGCTGGGTGCCGCGTGAACAAACTCACATGTGCACTTCGTTAAGCAAACCCTAACACGCGCTTTCGGAAAGCCATTGTTAAGCATGCCTATGTATCAATTCTGGATATATGCCGCCAGAACAAGCGCTAACACCAGAAAAGGGCCTCGTGAGGGCCAGATAAAGGATCAGTTCGGCGTGGCCGAAAGCCGTACCATCAGGCAACTGAAAGAGGTGTTCACGCAGCTCTCCAGTGCCCAGACAAAGAAGCTGATTGACGCCATCGAGATGGACAGACTCGCGGGCGGTAAGCTTCCCCACGACCTCATTCTTGAGGCGTTGCGTCCGCGTATGCGCGAAGCAGAAGACCCGAAGTCAAAACGCGGCGGGGCACCTACGCCCGTGCGGCACTTATGTTGGCCTTTTGAGGAACTGCTGGTTACCAAGCGCCCCGGCCCCAAACATCGTGGCCGTGTTGCACGCACATCCATCATGCCCGTCTGGCAGTGGCTGGCCCAGGACCGCATCCCCGATACGCTGGAAGAAGTGTCCCAGCGGATAGTAGATCACACACTCGCCAAGGATTCCGCCGGCCTCAACGCCGCTATCGCAGTGCTTCACGCAAGCTGTGCACAAGCAATTCGCGAAGGCCTGGACGAGGCAAAGCCAGGGAGCAAAACCAAGCGCCTGTTGATAGAGCGTCTGGGTGGCGAGGAAGTGCTCGACGATGCACGCGAAATGGGGCTGCTGCTCGAAGTGGCACCTCGCCTGAGCGACTTCAAGCGCGGAATGCCCAAGAACGTTTCAGAACTTACCCCTGCTCTGGCCCGCGAGGTGCGCGAGCTTTTTGATGAACTGGCCGAAGCCCAGCCCGATGCTGCCCCCTACGCGGCCGTGATTGCCATGCGCCATATCGAGCAGCCATGGCAGATGTTCCGGATCGTCAAGGGCGTCGCGCACACAAACACAGACGTTCTTATCAGCCGCACGGACATTTCGATCGTCGGAGAGTTGTTGCTCCTCGACATGGAAGATGCTGTTGATTGCCTGGAAAATGTCGATCCTGCCGAGGCGCCTGACGAGGTGGCCGAACAGTTGAAACTCTTTACCCAGATTTCACGCGGCATTACCGAAGAGATTGGTGTTCGCCGTGATGGCGCGTGGGCAACCCGCCTCATGAGTGCGCGCGGTGCGGTCTCTGAAATAATCCGGGAACGGATGGATAGAGCACATACTAAAGTAGTCAAGGCCCTGCCAATGCGGTCAACGGGCCGTTTTGGGCGCGGGGGGCCAAGCCGCCCTGACTTGTCGCGCGAAATTGACCCGCAGGCTGTCGAGCGTGCAGTCAATACAATCCGCTTCCTTGAAAGCGCACGCCGGTACGCACAGGCGGGGTCATTTGTCGGCGCACTCAACGCGGCCGTCGCTGAAATCGACAAGTATCTTGACGACTTCGAACGCGGCATCGTTGACGAGTTGCGCAGTGACGATGCTGCCATCCGCGAACGCGGAGAGACCTATCTTGATGCTGTTGCGAGCCTGGTCGAGATTTTCCGCAACCCCGAAGAAGCAGCCTTGCTTCGCAAGCGCGGTATGCTTGCTAAAGACTCAGCAATCGCCTGAGTAACCGCGCACCTGGTTGCCCTTTAAGTCCGTGAATATCCAGCTACACTCCCGCTGACCTTGCATCATCGGGAAAGCAGCGCACATGGCCATCGCCTATGAAGGATACTCACAGCTCACATTCGATCGCCCGCATGAGCGGGTGCTGCGCGTTACCATAGATAACGAGGAGCGCCTGAACGCGCTCAACGCGGACGGGCACCGTGAACTGACCTATGTGTGGAACGAGATTGATCGCGACGACAGTGTGAATGCTGTCATTCTGCGCGGACGAGGGCGGGCGTTCTCAGCCGGCGGCGATTTCCAGATGATAGAGGATGTACTGGACGATTTCACGGCCCTTACAGGTCTATGGAAAGAAGCGCGTGACCTCGTTTACAACATCGCCAACTGCAACAAGCCCATTGTCTCCGCCATTACCGGCCCGTGCGTGGGTGCAGGCCTTGCCGCCGCGTTGCTTGCAGACATCTCAATTGCCACACCCAGTGCAAAGATCGTTGACGGGCACACGCGCCTTGGAGTGGCTGCCGGTGATCATTCCGTCCTGATCTGGCCACTGCTCTGCGGCATGGCCAAGGCCAAATACTATCTGATGCTGTGTGAGCCGATTGACGGTACCGAAGCAGAGCGTATCGGCCTTGTGTCAAAGCTGGTCGCTGAAGAAGACCTTGAGGCCACGTCAATAGACATTGCCACGAAGCTTGCCGAAGGCAGCCCCAGTGCCATGCGATTCACTAAATATGCGCTCAACAACGTGCTGCGCATGTTCGGTCCCGCCTTCGATGCTTCAACGGCGCTGGAGATGCTGGGTTTCACCGGCCCCGACCCACGCGAGTCTCTCAATGCACGCAAGGAGAAACGCCCCGCAAAGTTCAATCCGCACAGCCCGCTATAGGCTGCTGCTACTCGGCGTACTGGTCTGTAAATGCATCCACATAGGCAAACAGCCCCGGCGATCCGCCTGTTGCAATGAACACAACGGTTTCGTTACGGGTAAATGCACCTGACTGAATAAGTCCCAGCAAGCCTGCCATCGCCTTGCCGCTGTAAACGGGGTCAAGCAACAGACCTTCCGTGCGCGCCACCAGCCTTACGGCTGCCGCCATCTCCGGTGTGGTCTGGCCATAACCTTCACCCAGAAAACCGTTGTGCAGTGTGATCTGGTCTGTGGAGACGTGCGCCTGTGCAGCATCCGTTGCCAGTCTCATTGTGTCGGTTGCAAGCGCACTTACAGTTTCGCGTACTTTGTCGGCATCCGGGTTGAGCACACCAATGCCGTGCACGGACGTATCCGACAAAAAAAGCTGCGTACCTGCCACCAGTCCTGCATGGGTGCCCGCCGAGCCATTGGCGACAACCATATGGTCAATGCGCGTGCCCGCGTCAGATGCCTGTTGCTGCATCTCCCGCGCCGCGCGCACATAGCCAAGACATCCAAGCGCATTGGAACCACCAACCGGAACCACATAAGGCGTGCGTCCGGCTTGCGTAAGCTCGGTAAGAATACTGTCGAGCACCTCCCGGCCGTTAGCGGTGGCGGGGAAGACGCGCAGGTCGGCACCGAACAAGCCATCCAGCAGGATATTGCCGGATCGCATGTAGGCGGGCGTCTGGTTTGGCACCGTTTCAAACAACACGCCGACGCACCCCATCCCCAGCTTCGCAGCGCTGCCCGCCGTTTGCCGCACATGATTTGATTGCAGCGCGCCAGCCGTAACAACTGTATCAGCGCCCTTCGCCTGCGCATCGGCAAGCAGGTACTCAAGCTTCCTGATTTTGTTGCCGCCGCCCGCCGTCGCCCCAAGGTCTTCTCGTTTGACCAGAAGGTGAGGGCAGGGCGCACGTGTCGTTTCCAGCGCCGCCCGCAAACGCGGCATTTCCTGCAGGGGCGTTGGCGACCCGACAAGATCCACACGCGCAATACTGTCAAAATGGTCAGTCATGTGGGTAGCGCTCCTGAACGCTTGCTAAATGACACCTTCAGTACGCAGGTCTGCAATTTGCGCCGCGCTGTATCCAAGCCCGCCAAGCACTTCGTCGGTGTGTTCACCCAACAGGGGCGGACGTGTGCGAATGCCCACAGTGCTGTGTGACATGCGAACCGGAAACCCTGCTACCGGCGCATCTGCCGGCATACCCGGAAAAGCAACATCTTCCAGATAGCCGACAGCGGCAATGTGGTCGTCTTCCAGCACTTCCTGCGGTTTCATTACACGCCCCGCAGGAATGCGGGCGGCCGCGAGATCCGCCAGTGCCTGCTGCGTTGTTCGGTCGGCAGCCCATTGCGCGGTGCGCTCGCTCAGCAACCGGCCATTGTCGCCGCGCGCCAGATCATCCGCAAAGCGTGGGTCCGTAAGCCAGTGATCTTCTCCCATGAGTCTGGCCCACCGTTTGAACAACGGGTCACCGATGACCTGAACAAAAATCCAGCCATCTTTGGTGCGCACAGAGTCGGCCGGTCCGGCGTACTGACTACGATTGCCGCTCGCCACGCGGTTGGTGCCGCGTAGCTTTTGCTCGATGAGATGAAAGTTGAAATAGGTCAGTGCGGTTCCAAGGAGGGCACCTTCCACCATTTGTCCTTGTCCGGTTTTACCCCGGTCCATAAGCGCTGCCATGGTGCCAAGAGCAGCAAAGGACGCAGTGCCAAAATCGACCCACGCCGCATAGCTCTTGACCGGCTCCTCGCCGTTGCCCGACAGGTAAGCAGCGCCGCACATCGCCTGAAATACACCGTCAAACCCCGTCTTCTCGCTGTCAGGCCCGCCGCGCCCGAAGCCTGAAACAGTCGTGAGGATAATGTCGTCGCGGTGCTGACGAAGTGACGCGAGATCGAGGCCCATTCGGGTGAGCGTTGCCGGTGGAAGATTGGCCACAACAACGTCAGTGCTTGCCACGAGTTTGGCCACAACCTCGCGCCCGCGCGGATGCATCGGGTCCAGCGTGATGCATTTCTTGTTGCGGTTCATCTGCAAGAACATTGACCCTTCGCCGCCTTCGCCCGGTGCCGCGCCGGGCACGATTGGCTGCACATAGCGATCCTCACTGCCATCCCGGCGCTCAACCCGAATAACATCAGCACCCATGTCGCCCAGCAACGTGGCGCAAAACGGCCCGGCGATATACCGCCCGAAGTCCAGCACACGAACACCTGCAAGCGGACCGGAGTTAGAAGTTGTCATGGTATTTTTCTCGTCAGTTGTGTGGCTGTCTAACCGTCACGGCCGGGTCGGTAGACCCGTGTTGTCTGCTGATCCAGCGCGGCGCGGTCAAGCGGCATGATCTTGAACTTCTGTTCGGCAAACAACGGCGCCTGATCCGCGTAGTGGGGACTTGTTTCGTCGAGTGTTGCCGATCCGAACTGGTGAATACTCTCGCTCACAAGGGTGCCGTCCGGTGCCCAGTCCACGATGTAAATCATTGTGTCACCACCCTGCGCGACCAGGCGTCCATCCTCTTGGGGCAACCGTGCATAAACGGCCCGCAACAGGTCCGGCCCGCCACCAAGCGGCATATCAACGTTCCCGCGTCGCAGTCGATTGACCTCGCCCCACGGCACATCCAGCCGACCCCAGTGTTCTTTGAGGTGCGCAACAGCATCGCGCAGTGTCTGCATCGGGTCAGGTACCTCTTCGCCCTGTATCTGCGCCCATACGACCGGCTCACCGGCCAGAATGGCCACGGCCGCTTGCGTGTCGTCTGTGTCAGCTTCCATATCAAAGCGCGCAAGCATCTGCTGCACCGCCTGCATGTATGCGTCGCCTGAAAAATCAGCGGCCAGCCAAAGCTCAATCAAACGCGCAAGTTCACTGTCCTTGGAATAGGTCTTGTCAAACTTGTAAGTCTTGAACTCGTCTGCCGAAATAGCCTCATCGGGACGCAACAACTCCAACGCGCGATAGGCGCGATTGGTCATTTGCGTTTCGATGCCCATGCTGGCGGGAAAGTCTTCAGGCTTCAGGTCGTCGCTCTTGGCGGTGGCCTCAAAGGGCGTGTTATTGGCATCAATCACAAAGCCGCTCGGTGGGTTGATGACCTGCGGCAGGTCGTCAAAGGCGTGATACCCGGTCCAGATCAGATCCGACCTGTCGCCAGGCAGGTATTTCTGCCAGTCCCAGCCTTCAATGCGTTTAGGCATCTGCGCATTGTAGATATAGGCAATGTTACCTTGCCTGTCGGCATATATGTAGTTGATGCTGGGCAGAGCCATCAGCCGCATGGCATCCATCCATGCGTCAAAGTTCTGTGCCTTGTTCAAAGCATGATACTGCTGAAGCTGCCGGGTTTCGCCCATGCCCGCATAGCGCACGGCATATGTTCCATGTTCTGTCTCCAGAACTGGTCCGTGTTCGGAGTGTTTGACTTCGCGCTGCGCGTGCCACTGCAACGGCCCCAGAAGTTTTACTTTGATGGTGGCAGTCGAAACGTCCATGTCCCGCCATTCACCATCCAGCCGATACTGGTTTTTGTTCTCCGGGTTGATGTCCAGCACATAGACATCTGCAAGGTCCGGCTTATTCACCGTATTGGCCCATCCAAGATTGCGGTTGTGTCCATGCAGAATAACCGGCGCCCCGGGGAATACGCCGCCCGTCATATCCAGCCCCTCATTGCTCTTGAGGCGTGCCTCATACCAGGCGACCGGCCCGGCGAACGGCTGATGCGAATTTATCAGCAGCCGCGTATGCCCATCGGTCGAGCGTGACGGCGCGACAGCGAATGCGTTTGAGCCGGTGGGGTGTGTTGGTTCAGGCGTCCACAAAAAAGCGTTGTCAGGCCCAAGCGAAATGTCCTTTCCGCGTGTTTCGGCAAACAGCTCCTTGAAGACATTATCAAGGCCATAGAAGAACGGCGTCTTGAAAACAAAGCCTGCCACTATGTCTTCGCCGGTGACCGGCAGCACGCCGCCCCAAACTTCCTGCGGGTTTTCAGCCGCCCAAAGATTGGTGCCATGGGCATAGGCTTCGGCAATGGCCCGAATGTTGGCAGGCAGGTTTGGATAGCCCTCGCGGGTGGTTGGCCATACCCGCAGCAGATGCACCAGATAATCCGTTACCGCAGCGTCCATACCCCGATGGACTGCAAGGTCGCCGCGCGCTGCAACCAGCACTTCCTGCATGGTTGCCCAGTCGTCTTCCGATTGCGCATAGGCCAGCCCGAAGGCCACGTCAGCATCCGTCTCGCCAAATATATGCGGCACGCCATAGGCATCCCGCCTGATTTCCACATCGTAATTGTCCGCTTGCGCCTTGTAGGCATCAAGATTACCGGGTGATGACCCAAAATCGACGCGCAGACCCAAAATGACAAGCACGACGAGGGCAACGACAAACAGTGATGCGGCAATAAGGCTGCCGAGGCGAAGTCTGGACATGAGCGGTCACTTGTTTTTGGAGGAAACACAAAAGGCCGAACGGCCTGTGCGACCATAGCACCCGTGGCAGCAAAGGGGCATGGGTGCTAAATCCTAGGTTATTGTCCTGGTCGCCTGATAAACTGTGAAGCTCCCAATGCCTCCATCTCTTCTGTTCTGGATTGCCGCAGCACTCGTCGTCGCCGTTACCGCCTATCTGGTACTTGTGCCGCTGTGGCGCAGTGTTGCCCTGCGCAGCCGCGCCGACAGCGACGTGGCAGTCTATCGTGATCAGCTTGACGAACTTGAGCGTGATCTTGAGCGTGGCATGTTGCAGGAAGCCGAGGCAAATGCTGCCCGTACCGAGATTTCCCGTCGGCTGTTGGCGGCAGATGCTGCGCGGTCGTCAGAAACCAGTGCCACCCCTAAAGCAGCCGCGCAGTTCGCCGTCATTATGGTGGTCGCCCTGCCGCTGCTGGCAGTGCCGCTTTATCTTGTTTCCGGCACACCCGGTATGCCGTCGCAGCCTTTTGCCGAGCGCATCAACAAGGCGCCGGAAGACCAGACACTCGAAGAACTGGTGGCGCGGGTTGAAGAGCACCTGCGCACCAACCCCCGCGATGCTGAAGGCTGGCGTGTGGTCGCACCCATTTACGCCCGCATGGGCCGATTTGAAGACGCCGCCAGCGCGTTTGGTCGCCTGATTGATCTCGACGGCGCCACCGCTCAGCGCCTTGCAGACCTCGGCGAGGCAATGGTCTTTGCCGATGAAGGGCTGGTAGGGGACCGTGCCGCCATCGTTTTCAACGAGGCCCTGCGGATGGATGATCAAAACCCCCAGGCACGCTACTTCATGGGCCTTGCTTCCTTGCAGGAAGGTGACCGCGATGCCGCCCGTACCATCTGGCAAGGGCTGGCCGCGGATGCTGACCCGAACGCACCCTGGGCGCGTATGGTGGCCCAAAGCCTTGCAGCGCTTGATGCAGAACCAGCGCCCCAAACAGCACAGGACGCCATTGCCAATCTACCCGACGCTGAGCGCGCTGAGGCCATTGATGGAATGGTCGCCCGCCTTGATGCGCGTCTGGCGGAAGAGGGGGGGTCGGAGGCTGATTGGCTGCGTCTTATCCGTGCCCGTTTGGTGCTGGGCCAGCCGGAAGCGGCTGTAAAGGTGCTTGAGCGGGGCCTCGCTAACCTTGCAGACGATGAAAATGCGTCCGCCCGCCTTGCATTCGGCGCTCAGGAACTCGGCGTGACGGTGCCTGCCGGCAATAAATAGAAGTCGGCCAAGTCATGGGCGGGAAGTTATCCACGCCCACGATTGCGGTGTTAGATTCGGGAAACGGCGCATTTCGGCGTCTGCAATAGAGGTCATTCCCCCATGCCCGTGACACTGCTTCAAAAACATGCTGCTCAGGCCATCATCAACATTTTTGAAACCGGCACACCGCGCGGCGACTACGCGATGGTAACGCTGTTGCCCGGTGACAGCGGTCACCTCACCTATGGCCGTGCGCAAACCACCCTTGGCTCCGGCAATCTGCACCTGCTGGTCAAAGCCTATTGCGCCGCGCAAGATGCCGCATTCGCTGATGCACTGGAGCCCTTCCTGGGCCGACTGGAAGCAATTGATACATCGCTGGACAACGACCAATTGCTGCGCCCATTGCTGGCGCGCGCAGGCCACGACCCGGTGATGCAGGATACCCAGGATGCGTTCTTCGACCGGCTCTATTGGGTGCCCTCCACAATGGCGGCTCAACGGTTGGGGCTGGGTGATCCACTGGCGATGGCAGTCGTCTATGACAGCAAAGTACATGGCTCCTGGCCGCGGATTCGCGACCGGGTGATTGATGCCCATGGCCGGCCAGCGCAGATCGGTCTGCGCCGCTGGGTTGAATTGTATGTAGCCGCAAGGCGAGCCTGGCTTGGCGGGCATTCAAACCAGCTGCTGCGCCGCACGGTATATCGAATGGATGCGCTTGCTGGCCTCATGGATGCGGGCAACTGGTCACTGGCATTGCCATTTACTGTGCGCGGGCAGGTTGTTTCGGCGGACATTCTTGGCGGGCGCGATCTGCGCGTTACAGCCGAGGACCCCGCCCAGCGCGCCTTGAGGCTCACCACACCCCCTATGTTCGGGCCGGACGTCGAGGCGCTGCAGCGTGCTTTGGCCGAACGTGGGTGGGCCATCAATATTGACGGCGTTTTTGATGACGGCACCCGCCGCTGCGTCATTCAGTTTCAGGATGAAAATGGCCTTGTGGCAGACGGAATTGCAGGCCCTGTCACCTTCTCGGCCCTTGATCTGTCATAATCGCCGGAAACCCGTTCATTTCCCCACATATCCTGTGCGATCTTTTGGCAGTTGGGCGCAGGCGGCAGGGCGGGTATATCTTTGAGTGATATGACCGAAAATCCAAAGCCAGCACCCCACACGCGTACCCGCAGGCGCACCCGCACCAAAAAGTCGCATCGAGCAGCCTTCGTTGGTACTGCCGTTGTGGTTCTGGGCGCTGCCGTCATCCTTGCGCTGTTTGCCCTTGAAGACCGGGTAATGTTTTTCTACAGCCCCACAGACGTTGCCGAACGTGGCACCCCTGTTGGTGAGGACGCCCGCGTGGGCGGACTGGTGGTGGAGGGGAGTGTGCTCAAGGAAGGGTCAGCAACCGTCTTCGCCGTCACTGACCTCCAGCACAGCATCACCATTGCCTATGGCGGCATCCTCCCGGACCTGTTCCGCGAAGGGCAGGGCATAGTGGCTGAGGGCACATTTGCGCCCACCGGACGGTTTGAAGCCTCCCGTGTGCTCGCCAAGCACGACGAGAATTACATGCCGCCGGAAGTAGCTGATGCGCTCAAGGCATCTGGCCAATGGAAGAACGGACCTGCAGACCCATCATATGGAGATGCATCCTACGGAAATGAGGGTGGGTCATGATACCTGAGCTTGGTCACTTCGCGTTGGTGCTTGCGCTCGCCGTTGCCTGCGCTCAAACCGGGCTTGGACTATATGGTCCCGCGCTTGGCGATGTGCGCCTGATGCACATGACAACGCGCGCGGCACACATCCAGCTCGCGTTGCTGGCAGTGTCGTTCGGGGCTCTGACATATGCTTTTGTGACGTCTGACTTTTCCGTCATCAACGTTTATGAAAACAGCCATTCTGCCAAGCCGATGCTCTACAAGGTCACCGGCGTATGGGGGAACCATGAAGGTTCGATGCTGCTGTGGATTCTGATCCTCGCCATCTTCGGGGCCAGCGTTGCGGGCTTTGGTGCAAATCTTCCCGATAGTCTGAAAGCCCGCGTGCTGGGTGTGCAGGGCCTCATCGGGGCGGTGTTTGCGCTGTTCGTTGTGCTTGCGTCCAACCCGTTCGTTCGCCTGACCCCGGTGCCGATCAACGGCACAGACCTCAATCCGCTGTTGCAGGATCCCGGCCTCGCATTCCATCCGCCGTTCTTGTATGGCGGCTATGTGGGCCTGTCGGTGGCATTTTCTTTCGCCGCTGCGGCCCTCATTGAAGGGCGCGTTGATGCCGCCTGGGCGCGCTGGGTGCGCCCGTGGGCGCTGGCCGCATGGGCATCGCTCACGGTCGGCATCGCCCTTGGAAGCTGGTGGGCCTATTACGAACTGGGCTGGGGCGGCTACTGGTTCTGGGACCCGGTAGAGAACGCCTCCCTCATGCCGTGGCTGGCCGCGACTGCTTTGCTTCACTCTGCAATCGTCGTGGAGCGGCGCGGTGCGCTCAAGTCATGGACCGTGCTGCTGGCTATTCTGGCATTCTCGTTGTCGCTGCTTGGCACGTTCCTCGTGCGCTCCGGCGTACTCACGTCGGTCCATGCCTTTGCTGTGGACCCTGAGCGCGGCGTTTTCATTCTGGGTATTCTGATCTTCTTCATCGGTGGGGCGCTGGCGCTGTATGCGTGGCGCGCACCCAGCCTGAAACTTGGCGGACTGTTTGCGCCAATCAGCCGGGAGTCGGCACTGGTGGTCAACAATCTGTTGTTTACCGCAGCCACTGCAGCCGTGCTGATCGGTACGCTTTACCCGCTTGTGCTTGAAGGCATCACCGGGGCCAAAATCTCTGTCGGCCCACCTTTCTTCAACGCCACATTCATTCCCATTATCCTGCCCCTGCTACTGCTGGTGCCGTTCGGGCCGATGCTCGCCTGGAAACGGGCAGACGCTGTGGCAACTGCTCAGCGTTTGTATGCGGCCGCTATTGCAGCCCTCGTGGTTGGCCTGATCGCACTGTTTGTTGTGGAGGGTGCGCCCGTTCTGGCTGCCGTCGGCATGGCCATCGGCACATGGCTGATCGGCGGTGCGATTGTGGAACTCGCCGAGCGCATCAGGCTTGGTCGCATTCCCTTTGCGCAAAGTATGAACCGCCTTAAAGGCCTGCCACGTGCAGCATGGGGCACAGCGCTGGCTCACGCAGGCGTGGGCGTTCTGGTGTTTGGTGTCATCGGTGTTACCGCAGGCGCGCAGGAGCGCGTGGTGCTGATGACCGCAGGCGAAAAACTTGAGATCGGCCCCTATGAACTGACCTTTGAAGGCGTCACACCCGCGCCGGGCCCCAACTACGAAGCCGACCGGGGTCTTTTCACCGTGGCCCGCGGTGGTCGCGTTGTCGGCCAACTCACACCGGAGAAACGCTTCTACCCCGTGGCGCGTATGCCAACGACTGAAGCAGCCATCCGCACAACCATTCTGGATGACGTCTATGTAGTGCTCGGCGATCCGCAGCCTGGTATGACGCCGGCTGGCACGGAATGGATTGTGCGCGCCTACCACAACCCACTCCAGCCACTGGTTTGGGTTGGCTGCATTGTCATGGTTCTGGGTGGATGTTTGTCCTTGTCAGACAGACGCCTGCGCGTTGGCGCGCCGTCCAAACGCAACGATAAACAGCCGTCACCCGTAAAGACCGGGGCAACGGCATGATGCGTTCGTTTCTTGTAGCGTTCGTAACGCTTGCGCTGGTATTTCCTGCGCTGGCGTATGAACCCGGCGAGGTGCTGGAAGATCCAGCCCTTGAAGAGCGGGCCCGCGCGCTGAGCGCCGAACTGCGCTGCATGGTGTGTCAAAACCAGTCTATTGATGAATCGAATGCTCCACTCGCCAAGGACCTGCGTATTCTGGTGCGCGACCGGTTGGTTGCCGGAGACACCGACACCCAGGTGATTGACTATGTTGTGGCGCGCTACGGCGAGTATGTGCTGTTGCGCCCCCGCGTTGCACCACACACCTATGTCTTGTGGTTCGGGCCGTTCATCATCTTGTTATTGGCCGGTGCCCTTTCGCTTCGCTACGTTGTGCGCAAGCGGTCTGCCGAGGCAGGCGGCGAAGACACATCGCTGAGTACCGACGAACAGACACGCATCAATCAGCTGATGAATGAGGGCAGGCAAAACTAACGCTGCACTCCGCCGTGTCCAAAGCAATGCAGGAGGGGCGGATGTCTCAGAGAATTGAACGCGTTGAGTTTGAAGGCGGCCTTGGCGCAAAGTTGGCTGGACGTCTGGAATTGCCTTCAGGCAAACCACGTGCATTTGCGCTGTTTGCCCACTGCTTTACCTGCTCAAAGGATGTATTTGCTGCCTCTCGCATCGCCTCGCGCCTGTGTGCGCAGGGCATTGCCGTCCTGCGGTTTGATTTCACCGGGCTTGGCCAGTCTGACGGTGATTTCGCCAACACGGATTTTTCCTCCAACGTAGGCGATCTGGTGCGCGCGGCCAATTTTCTGCGCGACAAGTATGAGGCCCCCAAAATACTGATCGGCCACAGCCTTGGCGGCGCGGCCGTTCTGGCTGCTGCAGGCGATGTGCCTGAAGCAACAGCAGTTGCGACCATCGGCGCACCGGCGGATGCCGCCCACGTGGCGGATAACTTCGGTGCGCACGTTGAGACTATTGAAGCCGACGGTGAAGCAGAGGTTGAACTCGCAGGCCGCACCTTTCGCATCCGCAAATCATTTCTGGATGACATTCGCAGTCAGGAAATCACGCCGCGTATTGCGCAGCTCAAAAAGGCGCTGATTGTTTTTCATGCGCCGCGCGATGCAACCGTTGGCATTGAAAACGCCGAAAAAATATTTGTCTCCGCCCGCCACCCCAAAAGCTTTGTGTCGCTGGATGACGCCGACCACCTGCTGACCCAACGAACGGACGCAGCCTATGTTGCGGATGTGTTGTCAGCCTGGGCAACGCGCTACCTCGGCGAAGCGCCTGAAGACAACAAGCCCATCGTGCGTGCCGACCCTGACCGCGTGACAGTTGTTGAGACCCGCAACGGCAAGTTCCAGAACCAGGTGCTGGCGGGGCGACACATGCTCACGGCAGATGAGCCGGAAAACGTGGGCGGAATGGACACCGGCCCCACACCATATCAATTTCTCAATGCAGCTCTGGGCACCTGTACGGCCATGACCATGCGGCTTTATGCGGAGCGCAAGGCAATCCCCATGGAACGCGTTATCGTGCGCGTCGGCCACGACCGCATTCACATAGATGATTGCGAAGAATGCGCCGCGACCGACGGCGACACAAAGGGTCAGGTGGATGTGTTGCAGCGCGAAATTGAGATCCGTGGCGATCTGGATGATGCGCAGCGCAAAAAGCTGATGGAGATAGCCGACAAGTGCCCGGTCCACCGGACTCTTGAAAACAAGATGGTGATTCGCACGTCGCAAAAGACCTGAGCTGCTGGCAGGCCAGGTTCATTACCAAAATGTCATGCGCCCGCAAGAGATGCGTAAGGCTGGCAGGACGACACTCTAAGGTAATCCGGGATGTGGTGCCGAGTTAAAGTGATTCGGTTCCCGCTAAAAGGAGGCGACCCCCAAAGCATTTCATCACACCGGGTCGCTAAATCGCCGCGCCGGCGTTGTTTGTTTTTCGTGTTCCCCCACGAGTGACGCCGGTGCGGCCTTTTTCCCCTCTCATTTAAGCGTCACGTCATTCAGCCCCGCTTCATGGAGGCCTTGTTATCCCGGTGAGACCTGAGCCCCTGCGCCTCAACTCGTAATAGTTGGCGCGCAATGGAGCTGGGCATACACTGGAGATGAAAATGCAACAGCACTTGACGTCTGCCCCCGCGAACTGTGCCGGCACTGCTTTTCAGACAAATGGAGATGATGTGCGCGTTCTGGTGGTCGAAGATGATGTGGAAGCCGCAGCCTATATTGTGAAAGGCCTGCGCGAGAGCGGCCATGTGGTGGACCACGCAGCGGACGGCGATGACGGCCTGACGCTTGCCATGTCCGGCAAGTTTGATGTGCTGGTAATAGACCGCATGTTGCCTAAGCAGGACGGCCTGTCAGTCGTCGCGTCTCTGCGCGAAGAAGGTCAGACAACGCCGGTTCTTTTTCTCAGTGCACTGGGCGAAGTCGAAGATCGCGTCAGCGGCCTGCGGGCTGGCGGGGACGACTATCTCACCAAGCCGTTTGCTTTTGCTGAGTTACTGGCGCGCATCGAAGTTCTGGTGCGGCGCTCAAGCCCCGGCGAAGTGCAGACCCGCATGAAGGTCGGCGGGCTGGAAATGGAACTGCTGTCGCGCAAGGTGACCCGCGATGGCGAGGTCATTGATTTGCAGCCCCGCGAGTTCCGGCTGCTGGAATACCTGATGAAACATGCAGGCCAGGTGGTAACACGCACCATGCTGCTGGAGAATGTCTGGGAGTATCACTTTGATCCGCAGACCAACGTGATTGATGTGCACATTTCGCGCCTGCGTGCCAAAATCGACAAGAACTTTGAAGCGCCACTGCTCCACACCGTGCGTGGCGCGGGATACACCCTCCGTGCCCCGCAATAAGCTCCTCTCCACAACCACCTTCCGCATGGCGGTGGTGTATCTGGCGTTGTTCATGGCGTCGGCAAGCGCGTTGCTTGGCTATCTCTACTGGAACACCGCAGGCTTTCTGGCGCGCCAGACTGAAGCCACCGTGCAGGCTGAAACCGCAGCCCTGATTACCCAGCTCGAAGAAGGCGGCCGCGCTGCACTTGTGCACGCGACAATTACCAAGGCTCGCGACCCGCGCCAGAATCTGTTCTTGTTGCAGGACGCAAACGGCGAAAAACTGGGCGGCAATCTGGACGTCTGGCCTGACCAGACAACTGGTGTTGGGGGGTGGTTGAACTTTGAGTATGCCCGCCGCACAGCCGAAGGCGATATAGAGTTTCACGAAGCTCAGGCCGTAGCTACTGACCTGCCGGATGGCCTGCGGCTTCTCGTGGGTCAGGACATTGAAGAACGCCGCCGTCTCGAAGCCCAGATAACCAACGCGCTGGCGTGGGCCGTGGCTGCGATGATTGTGCTTGGCCTGGCCGGTGGCGCCATCATCAGCCGCAATGTTGTGGCGCGCATCGACGATATCAACCGCACCGCCAAGGACATTATGGGCGGCGAACTGTCCCGCCGCATTCCGGTAACGGGCGCCGGCGATGAAATCGATCAGCTCGCGGAAAATCTCAACGATATGCTGGACCAGATTGAGCGATTGATGCTCGGTATGCGTCAGGTCACAGACAACATCGCGCACGATTTGCGCAGCCCTCTCAACAGACTGCGAAACCGCCTCGAAGTCACGCTGATGAAGCCTGCCACGCAGGAGCAATATGCGGAAGCTCTTGAACGGTCTATTTCAGAGGCCGACGAGTTGCTGGGTACATTCAACGCGTTGCTGCTGATCGCTCGCGCCGAAGCAGGTGCCGCACGCGATGGGATGGACTGGGTTGACCTAAGCGCGCTCGTTCACGATGCCGCCGAGCTGTATGAGCCAGTGGCTGATGAGGCCGGGCTGGACCTCACGCTGGACATCGAACCCAACCTTGATTATCGCGGCCACCGGGAATTGTTGGCGCAGATGATTGCCAACCTTCTCGACAACGCAATCAAGCACGCCAGTGGCGATGCGGGCGGTCGCACAATCCACATGGCGCTGAAGGCGCGCGGAATGCTTGGCGCGGAAATTGTGGTGGCAGATAGCGGCCCCGGCATCGACACAGATGACCGCGAACGGGTGCTGGGCAGGTTCGTGCGTCTTGAACAAAGCCGCAATACGCCGGGCAGCGGGCTTGGGCTTAGTCTGGTGAACGCTGTTGCCCGCCTTCACGGCGGCGATGTGCGGTTGGAAGACAATCAGCCCGGCCTGCGCGCGGTTATCTCGCTCGCCCGCCGCGCGCGCCGCCGCCCGTCTGATCTTGCTGCCGAGTAAAGACAACTAAGAGCAATGGCTGCTAAGCGATCATCGTGCGCGCGACTTCATTTTTAACGCGGTTTTCTATGGCGCCAACACCGCTGATCTCAATGCGTACCACATCCCCATCTTTCAGGAACTGCGGCGGGTCCATTGCCACGCCCACGCCTTGAGGCGTGCCGGTAAAAATAAGATCACCCGGCTCCAGCGTGAATGCCGTTGTCAGATGCGCAATCTGGTCTGCAATCGAATGAATCATTTCACCCGTTGAGGCCCGCTGACGCACTTCGCCGTTGACGTATGTTGTGATCTGCAAGGCCTGCGGATCGTCAATTTCGTCAGCAGTCACAAGCCACGGGCCTGTGGGGCCGTGTGTATCAAAGCTCTTTCCCATCTGCATGGTGGGTGTGCGGCGCTGCCAGTCACGGACAGACACATCATTGCCGACCATGTATCCGGCAATAACCTCGTGAGCCTGTTTGGCAGGCACGTGGCGGCATTGTCGCCCGATCACCGCCACAAGCTCGCCTTCATAGTCCACCATGTCCGATGCAACAGGTTTGTCGATGATGCCATACGGCCCGGTGATGCAGGTGCGCTGCTTGTTGAACCATATCTGGTGAGGCGATACCTCGCGCCCGGTCTCCTCCACATGCGCTTTGTAGTTGAGCCCGATCGCCAGAATCTTGCCCGGTCGCGGTATCGGTGCCTGCAAGGCAACAGCGCTCATGGGCAGCGGGTCAGCGTCGCCTGCCTGTGCGGCAAGCCCTGCAAGCGCATCCGCACCGGCTTCCAGGATAGCGCGGATGGTGTCTCCGGCATTGCCCAAAGGGTGGACGACTGCATTCGTACCGGCATCTTCAACAATGCCAATGCCGGGCTTTCCATTCAGGGTGTATGCTGCAATCCGCATTGGTATGTCCTTTCAAGCGGCTGTATCATGCAATCAGAACCCATAGTCGAGCCACGCCCGCATATCGCCCGCATATCAGTGGAGATGCACCCCATGGAAATCCTGATTGGCCTTGTCGTCGTCGTCCTCATCGGCGGCTACGTCTGGTACGCGACACTGATTTCGCGCCGCAACCGCGCCCTTGAGGCACTGTCGTCAATCGATGTGCAACTGCGCAAGCGCCACGACCTTATTCCCAATGTGCTCAAAATTGCCCAGCGTTTCATGGAGCATGAAAAAGACCTTTTGACCGAAGTCACCAAACTGCGCGCCGATGCAATGGCTGACTATGACCCGACAAACCCGGAGGCTGTCAAAGGACACCTTGAGTCGGAGCGCAAACTGCAATCAGGCATGATCCGGTTGTTTGCAACCGCTGAAGCCTATCCCGAACTCCGCTCCGCCGAGACAATGATAAACGCGCAGGAAACCTATTCCGAGGTCGAGGGCCACATCTCCGCAGCGCGGCGATTCTACAATGCATCCGTTACGGACCTGAACAATTCAGTCCAGATTTTTCCCGGCAGTGTTATCGCCGGCATCGCAGGCGTTCAGCCAATGCCATTCTATGAAATTGAAGAAGCGGCCCGCGCCCCGGTCGATGCATCCGATTTCCTCAGGTAGCGATAAACAGAAATGCACGTGTAGCCGGGGGAAAACCTATGCCGCTTTCTGAGACCGAAGCGATGCATCCCCGGCTCGACGGGTTTGCCGCGTTCTATCGCCGCGACCTTGAGCCTTTTCTCCTGCAGCAGGAAATATTACGGGCGGCTGCTTATGCGCGTCTTAAGTCCGGCGCTTTTATTGCGATTCCGTTGATGATTGTCGGAGTCGCGGTTGTCGGGCTGATGGGCGGTTTTTCTGCTGGCTGGCTGGGATATGTGCCTGCGGGCATAGTTCTGCTCGCGGGCATCGGCTTTCTGGGGTATCGCACGGCGGCCGTGTATGAGGTGACGTCGCACGTCAAGCAGGAGTTGATGACCCGCATCTGCGACTTCCTGGGCTTTGTGTACACGGCGGAACCCTCAACAGCCGGGCTTCAGCAATTCAGGGCAACCGGCATTCTGCCCGACTATGACCGTGCCAATGCAGAAGATGAGATTGCGGGCACGCATGAGAGTGTGGCCTTCACACTCTATGAGGCCCACCTCGAAGACCGGCGGACCCGGCGCAGTAATGGCCGCACCGAGACCTATTACGTCACCGTTTTTCGCGGTGTTCTGGCTCGCTTTACCTTCCCCAAACGATTTGCGGGACGCACTGTATTGCTGCGCGACGGCGGCGTGATCGGTAATTTTTTTGCCGGCATCGGCAAGGGCGCAACGCGCGTAAAACTGGAAGACCCCAAGTTTGAAAAACAGTTTCAGGTTTTTTCAGACGATCAGGTGGAGGCGCGTTACCTGCTGACGCCAACCTTCATGGAGCGCACCCTGGCGTTGGCAGAGGCTCTGGAAGGAACGTTGCAGCTATCCTTTGACGACAACCGGTTGCTTATCTCGGTGAATGGTGGTGACGACCGGTTTGAGGGCGGCGGACTATTCGCCCGTGTGGATGATCCCCAGCAGGTTGCGAAAATGGTGGAAGAGATAGGCATCGTTTTCCAGATCATTGATGACCTGAAACTGACGCTCTCAACGCGGAGCTGAGCGCCTGCAAGCTGCAACTCAGCCGAATCGGTTTCGGCAACCCCCAGCCACATATCCGTGCGTCAAGTAGGTTTCGCGGCAACGGTTCAACCAAACCCTTTTCCTATAAGGGTTTGGTGATGGCTAATCCTTCAAAAGCGCTTGCGCCGCCACCAAATCAGCCATATCGACAAGGTATGTCGTTTCCCAAGTGAGTCGCAGATTGGTTTCAGTCAGCGCATGGCCGGGAGGCGCACCCCGAAGGGTTTGCTTTGGGGCACGGGTGGCCGGTGCCGTGTGGTGCCGCTGCATCATCAACCCGCGCACACCATGCGCGGCGTCACGTTTGAAAAGAGGCGACAGACCATGAGCAAGGCAGATTTTATCGAGAACGTCGCTGCCGCAGGCGACATGTCCAAGGCAGAAGCAAAGCGCGCCGTTGAACTCGTATTCGGCGAAATTGAAAATGGCCTCAAAGGCGCGAAGAAAGAAGGCAAGTACACGATCGGTACGTTCGGTACGTTCACCATCTCCAAGCGCGCCGCCCGCATGGGCCGTAACCCACAGACGGGTGAAGCCATCAAGATCAAAGCGTCCAAAGTGCTCCGCTTCAAGCCGGCAGCACAGTTGAAAGACGCCGCCGGCTGCTAGGAAGCCCGGTTACAAGCCTGGCAAAAACCATGAAAGCCCGTCAGCATCTGTGTTGGCGGGCTTTTTTGTGTTCGGCCCCGTTGTGTTTCGTGTCTGCTTTGGCATCCTTCAGGAATGCGTAAACTCTGGCGCCTCAGGCAAAACAAAATGAAATCAGCGGCCCGATCACTTCTGGCTCACGACGCACCGGCGATCAAACCCGCCGATGCAGCTCGCGCGCAGCGCACGCTTGAAGCGCTGTCCACAGCGGATACACCTTCAAAAGAACAGCTTCGCGCGCTTCTGGAACAGCCCGCAGCCCGCGCGTTGCTGGCGGCCGCAGCGGGCAATGCGCCTTACCTCGCAATGCTGATGCAGCGCGAAGCGGCATTCCTGCCAACACTGCTGTTTGAAGCTGCCACCGACGTGCGCGACCAGTTGCTTGCGGACTGCCACAACCAGATCATTGCAGCTACCGACATTGTGGGCGTTATGGAGGTTGCGCGTCTTGCCAAGCGCCGCATCGCGCTGCTTACAGCGCTCGCTGACCTGACAACAGCATGGCCGCTGCATGAAGTAACCAGCACGTTGAGCAAACTGGCAGACACGGTGATTGAGGCCAGTTGCTGCTGGTTGCTGAAACAGGCTGCGGCCAAAGGAAAAATCGAGCTGCGTGACCCTGAACATCCAACGCGCGGGTCCGGCCTCATCGTTCTGGCGATGGGTAAATATGGCGCATGTGAGCTCAACTATTCCAGCGACATAGATATCATCGTGTTTTTTGAGCCTGACGGTCTCACGTTCAACGGCGACACAAGCCCGTCAGAGTTTTTCGTGCGCCTCACCCGCGACCTGACCAGGATATTGGAGGAGCCGACCGGCGGTGGCTATGTATTCCGCACTGATTTGCGCCTGCGACCGGATGCAGGTGCAACAGCGATCGCCATCTCTGCTGCCGCCGCCGAAGTCTATTACGAAACCATGGGGCAGAACTGGGAGCGGGCCGCCATGATAAAGGCGCGTGAATGCGCGGGTGATCTTGAAGCCGGGCACAGGTTGCTGCAGATGCTGTCTCCCTTCGTCTGGCGACGGTATCTCGACTTCGCGGCAATTGAAGACATTCATTCGCTCAAGCGACAGATACATACCCATCGTGGTCATTCGGTCATTGCCGTGGAGGGCCACGACATCAAACTTGGCCGCGGTGGTATCCGTGAGATTGAGTTTTTTGTGCAGATTCAACAACTCATCGGTGGTGGCAAATTGCCAGAGCTGCGCGGTCGTGGCACCGTGCCGATGCTTCATGCGCTTGTTGACGAAGGCTGGATTGATGTGTCCGCGCGCGATGAGCTCATTCAGGCCTACACTTTTTTGCGCTGTCTCGAACACCGGCTGCAAATGGTGGATGACCAGCAAACCCATCGAATGCCAAAAACCAAGGGCGGTGTGCGCGATATTGCCTTGTTTATGGGGTACACAGACGAAACGGCCTTTCGGGAGTATTTCACAAAAACCCTGCAAACGGTTGAGGCACACTACGCGAGCCTGTTTGAGCGCGAGCCTGCTCTTTCCGAAGAGGCCGGGTCACTTGTGTTTACCGGCCCGGACCCTGATCCCGGCACGATAAAGACGCTCGCAGCTATGGGATTTGCCAGTCCAACATCCGTCATAGAAACTGTCCGCAAGTGGCACTTCGGGCGCATACAGGCCACCCGCGCAGCGCGATCGCGCGAATTGCTCACAAAGCTGACGCCGACATTGCTGCGTGCGCTTGCCACCGCAGATGAACCGGACAAGGCACTTGCCCGGTTTGATACATTTCTCACGGGTCAACCGGCGGGCGTGCAGTTTTTTTCACTTCTCTATCAAAATCCGGCACTGCTTGATTTATTGTCCGCCATCATGGGCTCAGCACCTATGTTGGCGCGGTATATGTCTGAGCACCCCAACGTGCTTGAGGCGGTTATCGCTGCCGACTTTCACGGTCCTTTGGCAGACCTGCATACACGCGGCGAAGAAGTGCGCGAAGCGCTGCGTTTCGCTGACGGTTTTGAACAGGCGCTGGACCTTGCCCGCATTTATGCCCGCGAGCATCTGTTCCAGATAGGTGTGCAGGTGCTGACTGGCACCGCGCCGGCGCGTGAGGCGGGCCCCGCCTATGCTGATCTGGCCACAGCATTGGTGCAGGGTCTGGTGCCCGTCGCCGCTCAGGATATTGCCCGTGCCCATGGCAGCCTGCCCGGCGGTGAAATGGCCGTTGTCGCTATGGGTAAACTGGGTGGCCGTGAAATGGCTGCCACGTCTGATCTTGATCTCATCGTGATTTACGAGTTTGAGAACGACGCTGCTGAATCTGATGGGGACCGACCTATTGACGGTGTGCGCTACTACACGCGCGTATGCCAGCGCCTTATCAGTGCCCTTACGGCTCCCACAGCGGAAGGACCGCTCTATGAGGTGGATATGCGCCTGCGACCGTCAGGCCATGCAGGCCCGCTGGCAACGCGGCTGCGCAGCTTTATTACCTATCACCGTGAGAGTGCATGGACGTGGGAGAAGATGGCACTTACCCGCGCCCGCGTGATTACCGGATCACCGGCCATGCAGCAGCGTGTGCGGTCCGCTATTGCGGATGCTCTGTGCACGCGCCACGACCCGTCACCTGATTTTACAGGAGAAGCAAAACGGATAGCGCAGGACGTGTCAGATATGCGCGAGCGGGTGTTCAAGGAGCTTGGCAGCGATGACCTTTGGGACATCAAGCATGGCCGCGGTGGTTTGGTCGACCTTGAGTTCATTGCGCAGGCGCTGCAACTCATTCATGCTCCCGACAATCCGGATCTGCTCGACAGCAACACCCATAACGCGCTGGAAAAACTGATGCAGGCAAAACTCATTGGCCAGGCAATGGGCACTGATCTTGCGGCCGCAGCCGACCGGTATCACAACCTGACGCAGATATTACGCATTGCTGTCAGCGGCGAGTTCAAGCCGGATACAGCATCCAGCACCCTCAAGGATCGTCTGGCACGCGCGGTGGATGCACCAAGTTTTGCCATCGTTGAGCGCGAACTGCGGGAGACCCAAAAGATGGTTAACGATGCTTTTGACAACCTGGTGCTGGCCTATACGCGCTGACTGATACGCAGTCTTGTGCAGGTGTTAGCCTTAACGGGTGGCATGGCTTGTCGAGGTGCCACACTGTGCGTATTTCGATTACTCGGATCATGCAGAATATAACGGGTGGATGCACCATCATCAAAGGTGATGAGGCTGGTGCAAAACCCTTCGCAGCGGCATGGAGCGGCACGCAAAGGCATGGAGCGGTACGACGCCATTATCATCGGTGCGGGCCACAACGGCCTGACGGCGGCTGCCTATCTGGCGCGGGCGGGGCTGAGTGTGCTCGTCACGGAGAAAAACGCCTATATTGGTGGCGCCGCCGTCAGCCGCGAAGTTGAACCCGGCTTTGTTTATTCAAGCTGCTCCTATGCGCTCAGCCTGCTGCGGCCTGAAATCATTCACGACCTTGATCTCACGCGTCACGGCCTTGCGGTCATTCCCTATGACGGATCCTTGACCCTTATTGGCGACGGACAATACCTCGCAGCATCAGGTCATCCTGAAATCATGCGACAGGAACTGTCCCGCCATTCACCGCACGATGCCGACGCCTATCAGCGCTACGCCCGCGATATGCGCCAACAGGCAGCCATCGCCCGCCCTTTGATGATGCAGGCACCACCGGACCCTGCGTCATTGTCCCCCGGTAAGATGCGCCAGATGCGGGCATTGCTGAAGGACATGACATCCAAGGGCGAGGAGGTGATGGCACAAACTGTCCGCTTCTGGACCATGTCCGCCTCAGACCTGCTGGATCGCTACTTTGTCTCCGATGTTGTGAAGGCGCACTTTGCTGCTTCTGCTGTTATTGGCACCGGGCTTGGTCCCATGTCGCCTGGCACAAGCTACATCATGCTGCATCACCGGGTGGGCGGGCTTGATGCAGCCACGGGAGCCTGGGGCTATGCGCGTGGAGGCATGGGCAGTGTGTCGCGCGCTCTGGCCGGGGCAGTGCGCGCATACGGTGGCGACATTCGCATTGCGGCGGGTGTTAGCGAAGTGCAGATCACCAAGGGCAGGGCAACAGGCGTGACACTGGAGGACGGAACGCAAATCAGCGCAGGCGTTGTGCTCTCCGGCCTTGAGTTAAAACGCTCGGTTTTATCCCTGCTTGATTGGAGCAGCCTGCCAAAAGGGTTTGCAGATCGGGTGTCAAAGTTCAAAACCCGTGGTTCATCCGCCAAACTCAACATAGCCCTGGAAGGTATGCCTGAATTTTCAGCCGTACCGGACGATTGTCCCGCGCTTGATGGCGATATCCGCATCTGTGGCACCATCAAAAACATGGAGCGGGCATACGACGACTGGAAAGAGCGCGTCATGCCGCGCACACCCTATATCGAAATGGTCATTCCCTCGCGGCTGGACCCGACGCTGGCCCCGCCCGGAAAACACGTGGCATCGGTATTCGTGCAGTATGTTCCCGACACGTTGATTGATGGTCCGTGGACGGAAAAAAAGCGCAAACAGTTTGAAACAACTGTTCTCGATCAGATTGAAGCGCAGGCTCCCGGCTTCCGCCAGAAGATACGCCATGTGGAGACACGCACACCTGCAGAGCTGGAAGCGGAGATAGGCCTAACAGATGGAAATATTTTCCACGGTGAACTGACCCTAGACCAGTTGCTGTTCAACCGTCCGCTGCCTGAACTGGCGCACTACCGCACACCCGTGCGGGGCTATTATCTGTGTGGCTCAAGTACGCACCCCGGTGGCGGCGTCATGGGTGCGCCGGGTGCAAATGCGGCCCGACAGGTGCTTTTGGACCTGAAAATCCGCCCCGTAAAAGGCCAAAGCAAACGGGGGGCCGCCTGATGGTTGCCACCAACCATTTTGATGTGGCGATTGTCGGCGGTGGGCACAATGGACTTGTCGCGGCTGCCTTGTTGGCAAGGGCTGGCAAGAGTGTTGTGCTGTGCGAAGCGCAGTCACAGTTTGGTGGGGCAGCCGCCACCACCACGTTGGCGCCGGGTATGCGGGTACCCAAATGCGCTCATCTGGTCGCAAGTCTGGACCCTGCACTCATCAGAAAGCTCAGACTCAAAAAACACGGCCTTGTTGTGCTTCAAAAAAATGTGGGTAGCGTCGCACTTGATGATGAGGGCCGCCACATTCCGTTGGGTGCGGATGCGAAAGCGCGCCATGAAGCAATATTCAGGTGGTCACGGCACGATGCAGACGCATGGCGCAGCTTTGACGCGCGGCTGAACCTGCTTACTGAAAGCGTGCGCCCCCTTATAGCCGGCAGCGCGCTGCCGCTGTCGCCTGAAAACCGCCGTGACAAGCTTAAATGGGTGGGGCATTATCTGGGCCTGAGGCGCAAAGGCAAAACGGCATTTCAGCATGTGATGCAGACACTGCCCTCCAACGCCGCTGATTTTCTCGATGATGCGTTTGAGACAGATCTTCTGAAAGGTGCTTTGTCACTTGAGGCGACCCTGGGCGGTCGCCATGGGCCGCGGGCACCCGGCACCATTTTCGCGTGGGCCTGGCAACGCGCACTACAAACCACACACCGCACCGGCACACTGCAGATTGCCGGTGGACCTGAAGCCTTGACGCAGGCAATAACCGCGTCCGCCCGCAGCTTTGGCGCGGACCTTAGATGCAAGTCCCCCGTCAGCGGCATCAAGATTGAAGGTGGCAGAGTTGCGGGCCTGGTGCTGAAAAACGGCGATGAGGTGACAGCGCCTGTTGTTCTGTCAACCATCAGTCCCAAAGCAACCATGCTGCACCTTGTTGGTGCGCGGCACCTGGATGCAGGGCTTGTGCGTGACATTTTGCAAATCAGAACCGGTGGTGCGTCGGCAAAGGTCAACCTTGCATTGGCGCGGCTTCCTGCTTTTCAAAAGACTCAGCCAAACCTGCTGGCATCACGTCTGTTGATTGCACCCTGTGTGAGCGATGTTGAACGTGCAGCCAACGCCCAAAAATACAATGAGTTGCCGGTACACCCGGTTTTGGAAGTAACGCTGCCAAGCATCCGCGACGAAAGCCTGGTGCCTGAGGGGCGTCATGTGCTGTCGGCAATTGTGCCGTTTATGCCATTTGACCTTGATGCCGGGTGGGACCGTGGCGGCGATCAACTGGTAACCCGTGTTGTCAAAATACTCGCTGACTACGCGCCTGATCTTCCTGATCTTGTGATGGCGGGAGAAGTGATGACACCGCCGGACATTCAGGACCATTGCGGCCTGGCCGGTGCTGATTGGCATCAGGGCGAACTCGCGCCTGACCAGTCAATGATGATGCGCCCTGTCCCGGGGCTGGCAGAAGGGCGTCACCCGATAGGCGGGCTGTTTCTGGGAGGTGCAGGCGCACATCCCGGCGGTGGTCTGACTGGGTTGCCGGGCATTCGCGCGGCTGAACAGATCACCCGCGCCGCGCGTTCTGGAGGGGGGCACCGATGACCGGATACTCCCAGCCACATCCCGGCAACTGGCATATGGCGGTGCGTCCCACACCACTTCACCCGCGCATGGCAGAGGCTAGCCGCACCAACCAGTGGTCCCAGCGTCTGGGCTGGACGGTGCCCGAAGTGATTGATACGCATGAGGCTGAGCACGCAACCCTGCGCACGCGGTGCACGCTTGCCGACCGCACACCCCTTGCAACCTATCGGTTCAACGGACCTGACACCGCAGCCTGTCTGAACCGGCTGGCGGGCGGTTGTGGCGGCAACGTGTCGGTTGGTGGTAGCCGCCATGTTGCCCTGTGCGACGATGGTGGCGCGCTCGTCGCAGATGGCATCGTGATGCGTCCCGACATAGCCACATGGTTGCTGACTTTGCCGGTGCGCGCTTTCGATTGGCTATCACTTGCCGTCGAGGGGTTTGAGTGTGCTGTTGAGGATGTATCGGATCAGATTGCAACGCTTGGTGTTGAAGGCCCTGCGTCCTGTGCCACATTGCTGTCCGCAGGGTTTGCCGGGCTGGAGGCGCTGCGCCCCGGTGCTTTGCGTATTCTGAAAATAGGTCAGGCGCAGGTTGTGGTTGCCCGGCGATCAGCAACTGCGGGCCTTGGCTATGAGCTGCGCATGGCTGTGGACGATGCCGTGTTCATTTTTGATCGGGTGCGGCGCGATGGAGCGTTCTGGCGTCCGCAACCTGTAGGGGAGGCCACGCTCCGGCTGGCACGGCTGGAGGCCGGTCTCATTCATGAAGGTGCGGAATACACCACTGCCCTCATCGCCGACCCGGATGCACGGCGGTCACCTTTAGAGCTCGGTCTTGGTGCATTGCTGGATCTGTCGGTGACACATTTCACCGGACACTCAGCTCTGACCGCACAACGTCAACACGGCCCGGAACGCGCGCTGATCGGTCTTGAGATTGAGGGCGACATACGTCCGCAAACAAATATGTTAATGGCCGACAATAAAACCGTCGGACGTCTGACCTCCGTTGAGTGGTCGCCAGCCTGCAAACGTATCATCGCACTTGCCGACATTGATGCGGGCGCATTGGGCAACGCCCGCGACCTGCAGGTTTTTGCACCCGGCGGACCGCTGCTCTCAGCCCGAATTGTACCCCGCCCTTTTTATCGCTGCGAAACCGCCCGACGCACCCCGCCTGATGCCCAGTAGTCCTCCTTTTCTGGCTCAGAATACCAAACCGGAAAAATCTGCGTTGCCGGCGACGGAAACATCATGCGCCTGCGTTTGATGGACTGAACGGCAACGACCAACGCCGTCAAGAGAGCCATCGGGTAATGCACATCTCCCCTGAGTGCCTCCCGGCTGGTCGGCATCCCTCAAAATGCTTCTTTTAGCGTTGGTCATCCGGTGTGGCGCATTAGCGTCCGGCGTCCACCCCCTTGGTGCCGGTAATGCGCCGCACCGGTATCGCTCACGGGCATGTGGGGCAAATACACACCCTTATTTTACCGAAGGACGACACAGATGATGAAGATTGCAGCAGTTACAGCCCTCACACTCACACTGGCCGGTGGTGTGGCTCTTGCGGCGGGCGGCCATGGTGGCGAGCGCTTCGCCCGCGCCGACACAGACAGCAATGGCGCCATTTCCAGAAGCGAAGCTCTGGCCATGAGCACCGCCCGGTTTGCCAAAATGGACAAGGACAATTCCGGTACCCTGACCCCCGACGAGCTTGGTCGCCATGGCGGCAAACACGCCGGCCATAAAAATGGCAAGCAAGATGTAAGCGACGAAGATCGGGCTGCGCGGATGGAGGCTCGTTTCGCGCGGATGGATGCCGACAGCAATGGCGCCATCACCATGGATGAAATGAAATCTGCCGCCCAAAAACGCGACGACACACGTGAAAGTCGTCGTGCCGAGCGTTTTGCCAGCCTTGACGCCAATGGCGACGGCACTGTGAGTGAGAGCGAGTTCACCACTGCAAGTGTGGATATGCTGTTTGCCCGTGCTGACGCCGACAGCAGCGGTGATATCACGCAGGAGGAAATGCGCGCTGCTCACAAGGCAATGCGCGATGCGCGAAAGGCAGACCGCACAAAATAACGCTGTATGAGAAACGCAAAAGTAGCACGGGTATCAGCATATTCTGTGGATACCCGTGCCATCTACACGATTGCAATGGCAGGAGTTTCGCAGGCACGATGGCAGCATCAGCCAAACGGCGGGCTGGAAATGACGCAAGGGGATCGCGTGGCAAAACGGCCAGGCATACAATTGGGCCGCAGCGCAAATACCGCCGCGAAGACCGCCGCCGAAGAGGACGCGGGTCTGGCATCCCGTATTGCCCGGGGAGAACCTGCGGCCATCCGCGAAGCGACCGAGCAGTTTTTGCCAATGGTTTACGCCGTCGCACGGCGCATGTTGCGAAACGACAGTGACGCGGATGACGTGGCGCAGGAGACATTCCTGAGGGTTTGGAAAAACGCAGGTCGCTGGAGTCCAAAAGGTGCCAGGCTGAGCACATGGGTCACGCGCATCGCGATCAACCTTTGCTACGATCGGCTGCGCAAGGTCAGCCGGGGCCAGGTAACCCCGCTCGAAGATGCGCCGGAACTGGCTGACGATGCTCCGCGCGCCGACACGGCGCTGGCGACGCGCGAAAATGCCGGTGTGCTTGAACAGGCAGTTGCGTCGCTTCCTGAGCGTCAACGCGCCGCCATTGTGCTGGTCCATTACGAAGAGATGAGCAACATCGAGGCCGCAAAAGCCATGGAGATAAGTGTGGATGCGCTTGAATCGTTACTGGCGCGTGGTCGTCGCGGGCTGAAACAGAGTCTGATGGCTCAAAAAGATGATCTTTTAGGAGAGGTGTCATGACCCCAGACCGTGTGCGCAGCATAATCGATGCCTATGGTGCCAATCCCAAAAGATGGCCACAGCATGAGCGGTATGCGGCACTGGCGCTGATACAGCATGACACGTTGCTTGCAGCATATCGCGACGAAGCAGCACAACTTGATGCGCTGATGACAGCCAACCGGCCGACGGTATCTGCGGCTTTGTTGAACGCTGTCTTGGCCGCAGCACCTTCACCCAGATCGCAAAATGCAGTTTCAAAATCACGGCCTTTTGCGTCACATATACTAGGCACTGCACGCGCGCTGTGGCCCGAACTGCCTTTGTGGCAACCTGCGGTAGGGTTGGCAGCATCGTTGGCAATCGGCATTTTCGTGGGTGCGGCAGGTATCATGCCTGCGTCAGATACAACCACACAAACTGAGCTGGCAGCGCTGCTGTCGGATGAAGACGCTGCATCGCTGATCCTGTATGGCGTAAGCGGTGATTTTGAGGACTGGGCATATGATGGATAGTTCTTCAGCCTCACCGCGCCGACGGTGGGTTGCCGTGGCGCTGTTTGCTTCAATCGCGCTTAATCTGTTTTTCGCAGGCTTGCTGGTTGGGCGGCCGATGTTTGGCGGTCCCGACCACGCGCGTGGCGCTGGCGGTCCTCCCGCCACTAATATGATGCCCAGCCCGCGCATGTTCATTTCCATCCTTGGGCCGCAAGAGGGCCGCAAAGTATTGCGGGAACTGCGAAGTGAAGTCCCCGACTTGCGCCAGAAGTTCAAAGCCATCCGGGTTCAGCATACGGCTGTTGTGGAAGCCATGCGGGCGGAGCCTTACGATCCGCAGGCGCTGGCAAATGCCTTTGAGGCCGTTCGTGACGCCCATGTTGATCTTACATCATCAATCCAGACGCCGCTGACGCGTATGCTCGCAAATCTCTCACCAGAACAGCGCGATAAGTTTGCAGACGCTTTTATGAACATGCGTGGACCAGGCGGTCGACAAAGGGATGGCGTTCCAGGCGGCCATGGCCCGGAGCGCGCGGGCGAACAACGTTAGCCTGTAGCGGAAGGCTTGGAGGTGCTCGTGCCGTTTTGTGAAACCGGCAGCGTAATGGTCACCTGAGTGCCCACACCTGGTTCGCTTTCAATTGTCAGCGTCCCCCCATGCAACTCGATCAGCGACCGCGACAGCGCAAGACCAAGCCCGGTGCCTTCATGGGTCTTGGCGTGCTGGCTTTCGACCTGCTCGAACGGACGGCCCAGTTTTTCAATATCATCCGCATCAATACCAATGCCGGTATCACTGATGCGCAGGGCAACAAACTGATTGTCAGTCGTTGTTTCGGCATCAACTCTGACATTGCCACCCGCAGGTGTGAACTTGATGCCGTTTGTCAGAAGGTTAAGCAGCACCTGTTTGACCGCGCGCCTGTCGGCATTGATGAGCGGCAGGTCTTTGGGCTCAGACACTAAATTGATCTGCGCCTCGCCGGCCCGCCCGGACACAATACGCAGGGTCTCAAAAATTGTCTCCGACACGTCAAGCGGGGCGGTTTCCAAAGTCCACTTGCCCGCCTCGATCTTTGACATATCCAGAATATCATTGATGACATCCAGCAGATGCTGGCCGCTGGCGTTTATGTCGGTCGCGTACTCGCCATATTTGTCAGCACCAAGGGGGCCAAACATCTGCTTACGCATGATCTCTGAAAATCCGATGATCGCGTTGAGCGGTGTGCGCAGTTCGTGGCTCATATTCGCCAGAAACTCTGACTTGGACCTGCTTGCCGCTTCGGCCTTGGTTTTGGCCCCGGCATATTTCTCCGCAAGCTGAACAAGCTGGCTTGCCTGTGACTGCAGTTTGCGGCGTGACGCCTCTAGGTCGGACACGGTTTGTGTCAGCGTATCCTGCTTGCGTACCAGTTCGGCTTCCTGATGCTTGAGGGCTGTTATGTCAGTTCCGACCGAAACAATGCCGCCATCGCGCATACGGCGCTCGCTGAGATGAAGCCAGCGGCCGCCGGGAAGTTTGACTTCGAGATGCTCCGGGTTCGTTGCATCTGCCATGCGGCCCGGCAGCAGCAACTCACCCTCTGCTGACCGCAGGCCCAGATCGCGCGCTGTGACACCGGCAGGAACCGTGTCTTTCTTGATGCCATGAAAAGCACGGAACTTGTCATTGGCCAGCACCAATCGGCCCTTGGCATCCCACAGTGAAAATGCTTCCGAAATGCTTTCAACGGCATCTCTTAGCCGCGTGTTGGCAGTCCGCTCGCGGGCTTCGGCCATTTTTTGTTCGGTGATGTCTATGGCAATTCCGACCAGCCGCTCGGAGCGGGCCGTCAGCCCACGCCACACCTGCCCCTTGGCGCGCACCCACACCCAGTCACCGGACGAATGACGCAGGCGAAAGGTCGTGTCATAGCCAAGCGTGCCGCGCCGCACGCTGTCTTCGACTTCCTGTAGAATATGCCGATCATCGGGGTGGACAAAGGCCATGACCTGATCGGGTTTCAGGCGCGCCGCACGCGGTTTTTCGCCAAGCAGGGCAAACATCGGGGCGGACCAGTAAAGCCTCCCGGCAGCCAGGTCCCAGTCCCAGATGCCGCAGCGGGCACCGGCGAACGCAAGCTCAAACCGTTGCTCACTGTCCTTGAGAGCAATGTCGGCCGCAGACTTGCGCTCAATCTGCCGTACCAGACCACCCCCCAGAATGCTGATAAAGAAAGATGCTCCCGCCATCAGCACCAGATGAAAGGGCAGGGTCGCATACCAGTCAGACAACGCCGCGCGTACGGGGAGGGAGACGGCAACCTGTTGAGTGCTGTTGGAGATAACCGCGCGGCTTTCAATAACGCCGGTCGCGTCTTGCGGCTGTGCCGTGCCCGCCGCCTCAAGGGTAACACTCATGCCCGGCCGCAAATCAAGCCGCTGTATGCGCTGCGCCAAAGCCTGACGGTCAAGCGCTGCCAAAGCAGCGTCACCCGCCAACGCTTGTGCCAGCGTGGAAACATGATGTTCGGCCTGCGCAAGTCCGGCGCGATAATCTGTACGCAACTGCCATGCGGCAATGCCGTTGAACGCGACAATAACGATGCCGGAAAACACCAGCGCCCAGATGCGCGCACGGGCTTCGTCACCTATTGTGCGTTTTGGAGTGGGTGCAACGCGGTCCGGTGAGGCTGCAACGACGTTCATCGCACCTCCGAAACGCTTCCACAGACTGTCCCCTGTAGCGGCAGTGCTGCCCCGCGCCGTCGCTGGTCCCGTCAAACGCACATCACTCATCGCTTGTAAGCTCCCCTCGCGTGCGGGCCGTTTGCGGCCTGCGCAGACCCGAAAGGTCCGCCCCATGATGCGAATCGTTCATGATGATTCGCATACTGAGTCCACGTGTCCACACGGGTTCAGCGACGCGCGTTAACTTTTCGTTAAGCAGATGAAATGTGTTGCCTTGCAGACTCACGATTCGCGATTCGCGAACACAACGCCCATGTCGCGACCGCACAGGACTCGCGATCAGCCATCACGCAATCATGCGTGTGGCAATCTCATACGTGTCTTCTGACAGTTTTGCGCCCGACAACAAATCAGCAACAGCCCGCCGGGCAGCTTCACGGCGCGGTGCATCATAGATACGCCAGCTTTTCAGCGTGCCCAGAAGACGCGCGGCAACCTGTGGGTTGATCGCATCCAGGTCAGCGACGATGCCGGTCACAAAACGGTAGCCAGACCCGTCCGCCGCGTGGAACCGAACCGGGTTCGACCCCGCAAAAACTCCTACCAGCGCCCGCACCGTATTGGGCCGGCGCAGTGAAAAAGCCTCATGCTGTGCGAGTGTTTCAACAGCGGATAGCGTGTCGGCGCGCGATGACATGGCCTGCAGCGAAAACCATTTGTCCAGCAGCAGTGGATCCCCGACGGCGCGCTCGAAGAACAGATCAAAGGCCATCTGGCGTTCGGGCCGCTGCATGTGGGTAAGTGTGGCCAGCGCTGCTTCGGTGTCGGTCATGTTGTTGGCGGCGGAAAACTGCGTTGCCGCCAGCCGTGCGGCGTTTTCATTCGCAAGGCCTGCATATAGCCGCAGACAGGCATTTTTGAGCGCGCGGCGCCCGGCCTGCTCCGCATCAGGGCTATATGCCGCGTTGGACTGTAGCTGGCTATAACGATCCAGCAGCAAATCGCCCAACTGGTCGGCGACGGCAGCCTGCAAGTGGGCGCGGGCGGCATGAATGGCATCTGCATTTACGTCTGCCCCGATGTGCTGGGCCAGTTCCGCTTCGCCTGGCAGGTCCAGCATCATGGCAGCAAAAGCCGGTTCAAGCGTGTCGTCGAGCAGCACATGACGCAGCGCATCCGCATAGCGTGTGCCACGGCGGGCTTTCCCGCCAGAACTAAGGGCTCGTGTGATCCCTACAAGCAATTCGCGCGCATAGGTCTGCCCTGCTTCCCACCGTGCGCACGGATCTGCATCATGCGCCATGCGAAACAGCCAATCTTGCTCATTGCCGTTGGTTATGAGCTTTACCGGTGCGGAAAAACCGCGCAGCAGCGACACCACCGGCGGCGATGTCACCTTGTCGAAAATATAGGTCTGTTCGGTGCCGGTCAGTTCAATCACCGCTGTTGTGCCGGCTTGTTGCGTGCCGTCCACCACCAGTTCAATGTCGTTCCCGTCCCGATCAATCAGCCCGACAGCCAACGGAATATGTAAGGGGGCCTTGGTGGACTGACCCGGCGTTGGCGTGGTTGATTGTGCAACGGTCAGGGCATATCGCTCATCAAGCGGCGAGTAACGTCCGGATACAACAAGCTCTGGTGTGCCCGCCTGGTCGTACCAGCGCTTGAACTGCGACAGATCACGTCCTGATGCTGCAGCCATTGCGGTGAGAAAATCCTCGACCGTTGCCGCCCGCCCGTCATTGTCAGCAAAATACAGATCCATGCCTGCCCTGAAGGCTTCATCGCCGATCAATGCTTTCAGCATACGGACGACTTCGGCACCTTTTTCATAAACCGTTGCCGTATAAAAATTGTTGATCTCGATGTAGCTGGCGGGTCGAACCGGGTGTGAAAGCGGTCCTGCATCTTCAGGAAACTGATGTGCCCGCAGGGTTTTGACGTCAGCAATGCGCTTCACCGGGCGCGACCGCATGTCGCTTGAAAACTCCTGATCGCGAAAAACCGTCAGACCTTCCTTGAGGCAGAGCTGAAACCAGTCGCGACAGGTGACACGATTGCCACTCCAGTTGTGGAAATATTCATGCGCGATGATCGCTTCCACATTGGCAAAGTCTGCATCGGTTGCCGTATCGGGCCGAACCAGAATGTATTTGTCGTTGAATATGTTGAGGCCCTTGTTCTCCATCGCCCCCATGTTGAAGTCCGAGACGGCAACGATGTTGAAAACATCAAGGTCGTATTCACGGCCATACACTTCCTCGTCCCAGGCCATGGAGCGTTTAAGTGCGTCCATCGCGTAGGCTGTGCGGTCGGCCTTGCCATGCTCGACATAAATGCCAAGGCCAACCTCGCGTCCTGACATGGTGGTAAAGCGATCCGCCACGTGAGCAAGGTTTCCTGCCACCATGGCAAACAGATAGGAGGGCTTGGGGTGCGGGTCATGCCACACTGCAAAGTGACAGCCGTCGGGCAGGGTGTCTTGCTCAACTAGATTGCCATTCGCCAGCAGAACAGGACAGTCCTGGGCATCCGCTTCGAGGCGCACCGTGTAGGGGGCCAGCACATCCGGTCGGTCGGGAAAATATGTGATCCGCCGAAATCCTTCAGCCTCACACTGGGTGCAGTAGATGCCGTTTGAACGGTAAAGGCCCGTAAGTGACGTGTTGGCTTGCGGGTCGCACTCTGTTTGGATCACCAGCGTGTGCGCTTTGGCAGATACGTCGTTCAGCGTCAGCGATGTGTCTGTGAGTGTATAGGCAGATGCGTCAAGCACCGCACCATCCAGCGCGACTGAAACCAGTGTCATGCGTTCACCATCCAGCGTGATGGTGGTCGGCGGGACGGCGGCATCCGGATTGGGTGCAATCGTGAGTGTCGCATCAACCCGTGTCGCGGTAGGTGCGAGCCGGACATCAAGGGTAACGGTTTCAACCAGCCATGAAGGCTGGGTGTAGTCTTTTAGATAAACGGGGGCGGGCGGCGCTGCGGGGGGCGTGCGCTGGGATAAAGCAGTCAACAGAGTTCCAGTACGAAGATGCGCGAAATCGGGTGCGTACTATAGGCAAACGCCGGGCGGAAAAAAGGGGGCCAGGCGCCGATATCCAGCGTGTGGCCATTGACAACTCACGCTGTCGCGGCGGTTTTCTTTTTCAGAACGGATTCCGGGTCCTGCTCAACAGCCTGCAGGGTTTGCTTGGCGTCCTGAATGAGGCTCATCAGCTCATTGGAGATGTTTTCCGGCTGATCTTCAGCATATCCCACAAGCTCGCGCGTCAACCGATAAAGACGGGTGCTGCCCGCAATAAGCCGGGCCTGAAACTCGACCCGCTCGGGGTACAAATCGTATTCCGAGCCCGGCACCCGCCAGCCGCCCCAATCATTGTCACCTGTGACAACAATTGGATAGGTGCCGGGATGGGGATGATGGCTGCATTCTTCGGGCTGTTGCCATTTGTTCTTGCCGCGCATGACGCGCCAGTTCTCACCATCGTAGCCGGAAACTTCCTGCTGATTGGCCTCACATGCGAGCTCTTCCGCGCCAAAGTCGCGACCAAGCCCCACATCATAAAAAATGCGGATAGGCTCTTCCAGGTCTTTTGCCCATTGCGGCAGTACGCGTTCAATCTGCGCCCATGTTCCTACCGGTTTGACATAGACCCGCTGGTTCTTGTGGAACTGCGCTTTCGCCATGGTACTCGCTCCGCTTCGCCGCGTTTCGACAAACTCCAAGCCAAGTGAAACATGGCACAACCGCAGTTAAGGCTGCCTTAAGCACATCATGCAAATTGACCCGGCAAGGACGGCAGTCCGCAGGTCTATTCGCCCGGCGTGCGGCGGATGTCCGGTGGTTTTGGCGCGGCGTCACCAAGGCCAGGCACAGCTTGTTGTATCCAGGCAATGCCCCGGCTCACGCCATGCCGCGCATCTGCCATAAGAGTGTAGGCAACGGGCACCACCACAAGCGTCAGCGCGGTGGAGGAGGTAAGTCCGCCAATCACCAAAAAGCCCATGCCGTTTCGGAACTCGGCCCCCTGGCTTACTGACATGGCAACCGGGATCATGCCGCAGATTGTGGAAAGAGCCGTCATCAAAACCGGCCTCAGCCGCACAGGACCTGCTTCACGCATGGCATCTCGCGCCGACATGCCGCTTTCATGTGCCTGGTTGGCGTAGTCAATCAGCAAAATGCCGTTTTTCATCACCAGCCCCATCAGCGCCAATAGGCCGATCTGGGCAAACATTGTCATGGTTTCACCGGCCAGCCAGATGGCAATGAATGCTCCCACAAACGAAAGCGGCGCCGTCAGCATGATAATCATCGGCTGGGTGAAGCTGTTAAACTGGCTCGCCAAAATCATGTAAAGCGCGACCAGCGCCAGCATGAAAGCAAACGCAATCGCCTGGCCCGTCTCCTTCATGCGCTGAGCACGGCCCTGGGCACTCACGGTGTAGCCATCAGGTACACGTGCCTGCGCAATGATGCGCTCAAACTCGTCTGTTGCCGTACCCATGGCGACGCCGGGGCCGGTATTGGCAAAGATAGAAATCTTGCGCGCCCGGTTCTCGCGGTCAATCTGTGCAGGCCCTGCCTCGATGTTGAACGTCGCCAGATTGGCCAGATCAATCAACTCGCTGTCAGAAGCGCGCACCTGAATAAGCTCAAGCTGATGCAACTCGTGACGCTGGTCCTCTTCAAGCCGCACCCTCACATCATAGCGCTGGCCAAGTTCTTCAAACGTGGCCACGTCAACACCACCCACAAGTGCCCGCACAGTATCAGCCAAAGTACGAACAGGCACCGATAGGTCAGCCGCCCGAACCCGGTCAATAATCACCTGAACTTCCGGCTTGCCTTCCTCGAACGAGGTTTTGATATCGCGGAAGATTCCTGCCTCACGCATACCTGCTGAAATAAGGTCAGTACGCTGACGAAGAACATCCAGGTCAGGGCCGGACATGGAGTATTCAAGTTCAAAATTGGTGAACCCTCCGCCGGAAATCCACGGTACGTCCGTGAGTGAAATATGCGTCGCTTCCGGTGCTGCGCGCTGCATGGCGGCACGCGCCGCATCCATGATGGGAATGAATCCCACGTCGCGGTCTGCTTTAGGCGTGAGCGCGATATAGAATGATGCCTGGTTCACCTGTTCACGGCTGTCGCCACCGACTGTAAAAAATACAGAGCGGACGTGCTCAACCTTTGCGATCGCCCCTGCAGTGCGGCTTGCCACTTCGCGTGTCTGCTCAACACCTGCGCCAAACGGCAATTCAAGCTGGCCAAGAAACTCTGAGCGGTCTGCGCGGGTATCAAAGGCGGAAGGTACCAGTCCGGCGACAAAAACGCCCAGCACCATGGCGCCACCGGCTGCTACCACAACGATCCAGCGCCGTGCCAGTGCGAGGTCAAGCAACCGGCCATAGGCGTTTTCGAGTTTCACGTAGGCATCGTCAAAAAACTGACCGATGCGTCCAAGGCCACCGTCTTCGTTTTTCTTGAGGAACCGCGAACACAACATGGGTGTCAGGGTCAGCGAACAGGTGAGCGACACCACAACCGAAAACACGATTGCCAGCCCATACTGAAAGAAAAAGCGTCCTACAATGCCATCCATAAAGGCGATGGGAACAAAAACAGCGGCGATAGACAGTGTGCCGGATAAAACCGCCAGCCCCACTTTTTGCACGCCAAGGGACGCCGCCTGCATTGGTGGATGGCCTTCTTCAAGCTGGCGATGGATGCTTTCGAGAATAACAATCGCGTCATCCACCAGCAGACCCACCGCAACCGACAGCGCCATCAGCGTCATCATGTTGAGCGTGAAATCCATTACGTAAAACGCAAAGAATGTGGAGATAAGAGCGGTCGGCATTGCCACCGCCACAATGGCCGTGGCGCGCACAGACAACAGAAATGCGAGCGTAATCATCACAACAAGAATGACGCCAAGAGTGATATCGCCGAACACGTCGTTGACGGAGTCCTCGATGAACTTGGATGTGTCGCGCGCGGCCAGCATTCGCACACCTTCGGGTGCGCTCATGCGTATCTCATCAAGCTCTGCGCGAATGGCCTGCGCCACCTCAACGGTGTTGCGCCCGGACTGTCGCCGCACCTCAAGACTGACGCCAGGCTGCCCGTCCAACTCCGCATAGGAGCGCAGGTCAGCCAGACCATCCTCCACCCGCGCTACATCACGCACACGGGTCGGGCCGGTTTCACGGAAGGCAACAACAATATCGCCAAATCCGGCGATAGTGGTCACTTCGCCCTTGGTCTTGACCGAGAACTCGGACCGCAACCCTTCGGTGTCCAGCCTGCCGCCGGGTATTTCCGCGTGCTCGCGGCGCACAGCGTCGATCACGTCTTGTGCTGTCACGCCATAGGCGCGCAGCCGAACAGCATCAAGCCAGATCCGCACTTCGCGGTCGCGGCCGCCCACAAGCGTGATGGAACCAACACCGGGCACCCGTTGCAGGCGCTCCTTCACCACGCGGTCCGCGTATCGTGTGATGTCGCGCACCGGCATGTCACCGGAAATCATCACCGACATGATCGGCTGTGCATCCGGGTCTACTTTTTGCACAATGGGCTGCTCTGCATCGCGCGGCAGATCGTGGACGGCCAGCGCAACTTTGTCGCGTACGTCCTGGGCTTTGACATCCACGTTTTCGTCGAGACCAAACTCAATGTTGACGGCGCTGTGCCCTTCAGAGCTGATCGACCGCAGGCTCTCAATGCCCGAAATCGTGTTGACCTGCTCTTCCACAAGGTCGGTCACTTCGGTTTCGATGGTTTCCGGCGCCGCGCCCTCCAGCAGCGTGGTGACGGACACGTAGGGAAATTCGACGCGCGGAAACAGATCAACACCCACGCGGCCAAGCGATATCCAGCCCAGCGTCACAAGAGCCGCGACAAGCATCACGGCAAAAACCGGGCGACGAATGGAGACGTCAGAAATCCACATGAGGAGAACCCTTGTTAAGCAGGTATGTCGCTTGCGGCGAGCGTGTCAGCCTCACTGGCGTCACGGATAATGACCGGGTCGCCGTCCACCAATGTGCGCAGGCCGGGGCCGGACAGCACCGTGTCACCTTCCTCAAGGCCGGAGAGGATTGTCACGCGCTCTGCATCAAGTTGTGTCGTTTCAACGGAACGCCGCTGCGCAACACCGTTTTGTTCAACAAACACATATTGTTGCTCGTCGTAGCCCAGCACCGTGCCACGCGGCAGCGCCAGAACCGTTTGAGCAGGTGGATAAATCAGCGCCCGCGCAAACGACCCGGGCTTGATGCGGTAGTCTTCATTTTCAATGCCGATACGCACTTCAATGGTGCGTTTGACCGGGTCGATAAAATCATTGATGCGATGAACCTCGCTCTCAAACTCGTCATTCAGCCCGTCAACAATCACTTTTGCCCGCGTGCCGACAGCAAACTTCGAAAGATGCACTTCGGGCACCTGCACGATGGCGGCAACAATGTGGATTTCCATGATCTGCACGACGCCCGAAGGCCCCATCATGCCGCCGCCGCCCATGCGCGTGGCCATGAAATGGCCCTCATGCACGTTGCGCGCAGTAATCACGCCTGCGTAGGGTGCCGTCACAACGGCGTCCACAAGTGCCTGCCTGGCCTGTCCGAGTTTGGCCTCCGCGATGCCAAGGCGCGCCTGCGCTGATTCATGTGCCGCCCGTGATTTGTCGAGTGCACCGGCTGACGCATTGCCGCGCTTGTGCAATTTGGCAATGCGGTTGTAGTCGCGGCTTGCTTCGGTGGCCGTGGCGCTGGCGAGTTTCAATTCGTTTTCCAGCTCCTGCTCCTTGAACTTGAGGTCAATGTCGCGGGTGCGAAACAGCGGCTCGTCTTTTTCAACGCGCTGGCCAACGCGCACATATATTTCTTCAATGATGCCATCCACCCGCGGCCCAAGGTCTGTGCTTTGCAACGGTGCAATGGTGCCGGTGCCGATAATCGGCTGCTCAATCGTCACGGACTGCACAACGGCCGACGCCATCTGAGTGGGGTCGGGCGTTGCCGTTTCACCTGATGCAGTGTCAGACCCGTCTCCACACGCTGTGAGTGCGCCAAGAAAAACGCCGGACAAAATGGCCGCGGCAAGCGGGAGGGAGAATGCTGATCGTGTCATTGCAAAGCTGTGTCCTGAGATGCGTATCGAAGGAAAAAGGAGCCACATTCAATTTTTGTATTTACGCATAATGTATGCGCGGATACAATATGCGTATGTCAGTGTCTCAGGCAAAAAAACCATTGGTACAATCCGCTAAGAGCGAGCTTGCTCTTGAGCGCGACTTCGCGTGGGCGGTCTATGATGTGCAGCGACTGATTGGTCGCGTGTTTGACCGGCGGATGCGTGAACTGGGCCTTACTCAGGCGCAGGGGCGGGTGCTGGCCGCCTTAAAACGTACCGACGGCCTGACACAGACCGAGATTGCCGACACTTTGGATATGGAGCGCGCGCCGCTTGGCAAGCTGGTGGACCGTCTGGAAGAGGCGGGTTTTGTAAGGCGCGCCCTCGATAGCGAAGATCGCCGTGTGCGCCGCGTGTTTTTGACGCCGAAGTTCGAGACCGTCGCCGTTGAAATGGAAAACCTTGGCGAGAGTATTTTTGGCAGGGCTCTGGAAGGCGTCTCACGCTCGGTTTTGCAGCTCACCACAGACACGCTGACGCGCATTAAAAGCAACCTGATGGCCCATGAGGCCAATCGGCTGGAGTAGTTGCCGCTACGCGCCCGTGCCTGCTCATCTGCGCGCAATAAAGGCTGACGCTACGTCAAATGCGGACCCAGCCTTTTTCGGCTTAAATTCACCTTTACCCGGACTTGCCGCGCGCTAGTTTTTGCCTCAGAAAACAAGGGCTAAGATTTTGAGTTGCGTGCTGTCGGGCCAGTCTCGTGCAGATGGCAAACTGAAGTTTGGAAACTAATTTGAGCATTGCGATCGCTCAACCTGCATGGGCCTCGTGCAGGATAGAGACGAACGAGACGATGCCGGACATGCGCCCGCATGACGTGCGCAATTCAGGGTGTAAGGAAACCAGACCATGAATTTCGATTTCTCCGACGACCAGAAAATGCTGAAAGATCAGGCGGCAAAGTTTCTGGGCGACAAGTGCAAGCCCGAAAACGTGCGCAGGATTCTCGAAAGCGATGAGCCCTACGACAAGGCGCTGTGGAAGGGCCTGGCCGATATGGGCTTTCTCGGCACAACCATTCCCGAGGCCTATGGTGGGCTTGGCCTCGGCTACCTTGAACTGTGTGTGATCGCTGAAGAGCTGGGCCGTGCCTGCGCCCCCGTACCGCTGTCATCGTCCGTGTATCTGGCATCAGAAGCCATCAATCGTTTCGGTTCTGAAGAGCAAAAACAGGCATGGCTGCCGAAGGTGGCATCCGGTGACGCTATTGGTTGTTTTGCATTTGCGGAAGGTGTGCAGGCCCCCAACGGCCGCACGATTTCAACCACCTTGTCTGGCGGCAAACTATCAGGCACCAAGCTGCCTGTCGCCGACGGCGATGTAGCTGACTTTGCCGTTGTTGTGGTGAAAACGGGTTCAGGCACAAGCGAGGGTGATTTGTCGCTTGCGCTGGTTGACCTCACGGGCGCTGGCATCAAGCGCGAGAGTGTCTCGACCATCGACCCCACCCGCAGCCACGCGACCATCACCTTTGATGGTGCCGCCGCTGAACTCGTTGGCAAGGAAGGTGACGGCTGGGCCAACACGCAGGAAGTCATGAACTGCGCCGCCGTGCTCATTGCCTTTGAACAATTGGGCGGCACACAGGCCGCTCTTGAAATGGCCAAGGACTATGCGCTGGAGCGGTATGCATTCGGGCGCCAAATCGGCTCCTATCAGGCCATCAAGCACAAGCTCGCCGATATGTATGTGAAGCTCGAACTGGCCCGTGGTCATTGCTACTACGGTGCCTGGGCGCTTTCCACCAATTCGCCGGAGCTGCCGCTTGCCGCTGCCGGTGCGCGCGTTGCAGCCACCGAGGCCTATCGCTTTGCGGCGCAGGAAAACATCCAGACCCATGGTGGCATTGGCTACACGTGGGAAGCCAACACCCAGTTTTACTATCGCCGGTCAAAGCTGCTCGGCCTCGCCCTTGGTGCGCCCGGTCAGTGGAAAGAACGCATCGTGCGGCAGCTTGAACAGCGCAACGCCGCTTAACACCCATTCACGACATCTGAAAAACCTGGAGGTCCAAAATGGATTTCGACGATACCCCGCAAGAAGCCGCTTTCCGCAAAGAGTGCTACGACTGGCTGTCGGCCAATGCGCGCCTCAAATCAGCGTCCGGTGAGAATGCACGCAACCGTGGTTCCATGTCTGACGATGAACTCGTCAAGCGCGCCAAAGAGTGGCAGGCCAAAAAAGCTGCAGCCGGATACGCCCAGATCACATGGCCCAAAGAGTGGGGCGGCCGTGGCGGCACGCCCATCGAGTCGGTGATTTACTCACAGGAAGAAGCAAAGTTCTCCGTCCCCGGCGGCGTCTTTGAAATCGGTCTTGGCATGTGTGTGCCAACCGTCATGACCTATGCCGACGCCGAGACGTCCAAACGCTTTGTGGGTCCGGCGCTGCGTGGCGAGGAAATCTGGTGTCAGTTGTTCTCGGAACCTGCTGCCGGTTCTGACGTGGCTGGTATCCGCACCAAAGCTGAAAAAGATGGCGACGAATGGGTCATCAACGGCCAGAAGGTGTGGACGTCAGGGGCGCAGTTCTCTGACTTTGGCATCATCATCACCCGCACAGACCCCAACGTGCCCAAGCACAAGGGCCTGACCATGTTCTGGCTCGACATGAAGTCACCGGGTGTTGAAGTGCGCCCCATCAAACAGATGTCCGGCGATTCAGGCTTCAACGAAGTGTTCTTCACCGACGTGCGCGTGAAAGACAGTCAGCGTCTTGGCGAAGTGGGGCAGGGATGGAAATCCGCCATCACCACGCTGATGAATGAGCGTCTCGCTGTTGGCGGTGGTGCCGGCGCCGGCGACTTTGGCGAACTTCTGGCGCTTGCCCGCTCAACCGAGATGGAAGACGGTGCCGCCATTTCCCAGTCGTCCGTCCGTGAAAAAATCGCCGACTGGTACGTGGAAAGTCAGGGCCTCAAGCTCAACCGTTTCCGCACAATCACTGCGCTGTCAAAGGGCACGGCACCCGGCCCCGAAGCCTCAATCGGCAAGATTGTCTCCGCGCCGAAGATGCAGGATCTGGCGGCCTTCGCCATGGACCTCGAAGACATGGGCGGCATTATCACCGACCGTGACATCGCCCCGCTCAACGGTGGGTTCCAGGCACAGTGGTTTGGCGCGGCGGGTTACCGCATCGCCGGTGGTACCGACGAAATCCTGCGCAACATCGTGGCAGAGCGTGTGCTCGGTCTGCCGCAGGACGTGCGCGTGGACAAGGATGCAGCGTTCAACGAATTGCCTAAAGGCAAGTAGCGCACCATCCAGGTGAGAGTATGAAGCGGCCCGGAGACATGTCTTCGGGCCGTTTTTATTGGTCGCTTAAAGCGGCAGCACTTCCACGATGCTGCCTGCTTTCATGGCAGGCGCATCCGGCAACCGGCGGATCAGCACATTGGCCTGCGCGAATGCTGCAAGGTGTGACGAGTCCTGCTTGGCCATTGCCCGAACTGGTCCCGCAACACCGTCACGCTGCCCGCGCAGATAGGTTTCGCGGTCGCCGTTGGCGTCAATGTCTTCAGCCAGCACGGCCTGTTCAAAACCAAGCGCCAGCGCTTGCGGCTGGCCAAGCAAGGTGCGCAGCGCAGGCACAAGAAACAGCCGTGCGGTTACCATGGCGGATACAGGATTGCCCGGCAGGCCGAGCACAGGCAGGTCATCAAGTTTACCGAACCACGCAGGCTTGCCCGGCTTGACGCGCACTTTTTCAAACACAAGTCTGCCGCCTTCCTCCGTAAACACATGCCGTAGGTGGTCGTGGTCTCCCACCGATGCGCCGCCGATGGTGACTAGTAGATCGGCGCCCTCTGCCGACGCCAATGCCTCCCGCACGTCTTCAGGGTCATCACGCGCAATGCCAAGCGACAAAGGCTGGCCGCCGATTGAAAACACAAGCGCAGAAAGTCCCGGTGTGCCGGAATTGAAAATCTGATCTTCTTCAGGCGTTTCACCCGGTTGCACCAGTTCGTCGCCGGTGGAAAGCAGTGCAACACGCGGCCGACGCATCACGGGGATGTCGCCCACACCTGCCGCCGCTGCCAACGATACCTTTGCAGGGCTCAGCACTGTGCCCTTTTCAAGCAGACGTTCGTCCATCTGGTAGTCAGACCCCGCAGCACGCACATGGCGACCGGGGCTTGCAGCAATGTCCGTATGAACCATGCCATTTTCAACACGTACATTTTCCTGGATCACAACCTGATCCGCACCGTCGGGCAGGCGCGCGCCGGTTGAAATACGTACAGCTTCACCTGAGCTGATGGGGGCATTTGAACTTTGCCCAGCACGCGATGCACCTGCCAGCGTCAACGGTCCGGCACCAAGGTCAACAGACCTCACCGCATATCCATCCATTGCGGATACAGCGCTTGGCGGCTGGTTGCGGTTGGCAATAATATCGCGCGCCAGCGTCCGCCCGAAGGCCCGCGCCGCCGACACGGTTTCATCACCCAGGGGCGATAGGGCACCGGCAATCTGCGCGCGTGCCTCCTCAACTGAAATCATCCGAAGAACTGAAATGTTACCGCTCGCCCAACCGTGGAATCATCTCGATCAGATTACACGGCTTGTGCGTGTGATCGAACTCAGCCTTCAGTACCTTCTCCCACCCGTCACGCACAGCGCCGCTTGAACCTGGCAGAGCAAACAAAAATGTTTCGCCCGCGATGCCCGCCGTGGCGCGCGACTGTAATGTGGAGACGCCGACGCTTGCATAGCTGACCATGTGGAACACAACGGAGAAGCCTTCAATCTCCTTGTCGTAAAAGGAGTGAAACACTTCCGGCGTAATGTCGCGCCCTGTAAGCCCGGTGCCGCCCGTCGAGATGACGGCGTTGATTGCAGGGTCGTCGATCCACTGCCGCAGCTTTGCAGCGATCGCATCGCGCTCATCCTTGACGATCGCACGATCAACGACCGTGTGACCGGCAGCGCTGATTTCATCCGTCAGATAAGCACCGGATGTATCCGTGGTTTCGTCGCGGGTGTCAGAAATGGTCAGCACGGCAAAACCGACTGAGGTCGGGGCGGCAGCAGGGGCGGTGGATGTCACGCTATGGCTCGTTTGTGTGAGGGCAAGGGGTGCAAGCTTACGGCACCATCTGCAAAAGCGCGAGCATCAGCGTTTTTTGTCTGGCCCGCCCGCCCGCCGTTCCATATCGCGCAGAATAAGGTTGGCGTTGCGGATGTTGGCCTTGAACGCAATATCAAACAGGTCGCCGAGCACCGGCACGGCCCCCACTGCTGTGTCAACAATGGTGTTCACAGCCATCGCAGCGATTGTCCTTTTGCGGACTTTGGCGCGCACGGCTTCCGAATAAATATAACCCGCAAGCAAAAAACCGATGGCGTCCCCGATGCCGGGGATAATGCCCAGCAGGCCATCAACCCCCAGCCGCACCTGCGTGCCTGGCAGGCTGAATTGCGCATCCAGAAGCCGGGCAAGCTTCTCAACCCGTTCGGCAATCGCCTGTTCTTCGCCGGTAAACGTTCCGGGCGGGTAAATATCCTGTTCGGGAATATGGTCCGGTTGCGTCATGGCCCTGCTGTTTTCGGTTTAAACGTCCCCGTAGTCAGCCATAAGCATAAGGCGGAAATGTGCTGGCCACCTATGCCCAACTGCCGGTATTGAGGGGGGCATGATACCGCCGCTGCCAAACAGTGCGTCGCCGCATCGCTTCTCTGTCGCCCCCATGATGGAGTGGACGGATAGGCATTGCCGCGCGTTCCACCGCTGCATGACGACGCACGCCCGCCTCTATACGGAGATGGTCACGGCCGCCGCCGTCATCAATGGTGACCGCAAACGGCTGCTTGGTTTCTCACCGGTGGAACACCCCGTGGCTCTGCAGATCGGCGGGTCAGATCCGGCCGAACTCGCGCAGGCCGCAAAAATCGGCGCGGATTTTGGTTACGACGAAATCAACCTCAATGTCGGCTGCCCCTCCGACCGGGTACAGTCCGGCAGCTTTGGGGCCTGCCTCATGCGGGAGCCTGATCTGGTGGCACGGGGCGTGGCGGCCATGAAGGCGCAGGTGGACGTGCCCGTCACAGTCAAATGCCGCATCGGTGTGGACAATCAGGTGCCCGCTGACATACTGCCCCGCTTTGCGCAGATGATGCGCAACGCAGGCGCTGACGCCCTCATTGTTCATGCCCGCATGGCATGGCTTGATGGGTTGTCACCAAAACAAAACCGCGACGTGCCGCCGCTGGACTACCCTTTGGTCCATGCGCTCAAGAAACAACACCCTGATTGGACGATCAGCATTAATGGCGGTGTACAGAGCATTGACCAAGCTCTGGCTCACCTGACCCATATGGACGGCGTAATGATGGGCCGCACAGCCTACAACGAACCATTTGTGCTGGCGGATGTGGACGCCCGCGTGTTTGGAGCACCGCCCGCATACCGCACACCGCATCAGGTGCTTGACGCTTTCATGCCCTACATGGAGCGCGAGTTGGCAAACGGCACGCGGCTCAATTCCATGGCGCGCCATGTCGTCGGCCTGTTTCATGGGGTGCCGGGCGCACGGGCATTCCGGCGGCACCTGTCGGAGAACATGCACCGTGATGGCGCTGACCTTGAAGTCATCCGCGAGGCCATGCAAAGGGTTGCGCCCTCAGGCAACGACATGAAAGAGCGTGCGCCCGCGCCCGCCGCGGTGTAAGTACCGCCACCATGGATATTGCCGCAATCGACCTTTCCGTCCTTTTCATTTTCGTTGCAGCCCTTGCCGGAGCCGGCGTGCTGGCGGGCCTCGTCGCGGGTCTGTTCGGCGTTGGCGGCGGCATCGTCATTGTGCCGGTGCTGTTTTACGTCTTTACGGCTTTTGAAATACCCGACGACGTGAAAATGCATGTGGCTGTGGGCACGTCGCTTGCCACCATCATCGTTACGTCTGTCCGCTCATTGCGGGCGCACATGAAATCCGGCGTTGTGGATACAGCGCTGCTCAAGAGCTGGATATTGCCGGTTGTCGCTGGTGTCGTAACCGGCACCGCCGTCGCTGACATGATCGATGGTCGGTCTTTGACAATTGTCTTTGGGGCAATCGCGCTGCTGGTGGCGGCCAACATGGCGTTTGCCAAGTCAAGCTGGAAGCTGGCGGACGACATGCCACAGCGTCCGGGCAGTGACGCCATAGGCGCCGTCATCGGATTTTTGTCCACGCTCATGGGCATCGGCGGCGGCACGTTCGGCAACACAGTGATGACGCTGTATGGTCGCACTATTCATCAGGCCGTGGCGACGAGCGCCGGACTGGGCTTGATCATCGCCGTGCCCGGCGCGCTTGGTTTCATCGCCAGCGGCTGGGGCGAAGCGGGCACACCACCGTTCTCCGTTGGTTATGTCAATCTGCTGGCGTTTGCCTGTATCGTTCCTGCCACCATTTTGATGGCCCCGGTCGGCGCGAGGCTGGCCCACAAGTTGCCGCAGCAAACCCTCAAGCGGGGTTTTGCGGCGTTTCTTGCGCTGGTGGCCATCCGGATGCTGTACGGCGTGCTGGCAGGCTAAGCCCCGATCACAGCCCACGCACCGGACGATGACGCAATCAGCTTGTCGCCGACATGAAAATCACCGGTGGTAAACACAACCCGGCGACCCTTCTTGCGCAGGACAGCACGCCCCGTCACCCAGTCGCCTTCACGGGCCCCGGCAATAAACTCCGTATTCAGATAAATTGTCGCTATCGGGACGCCGCCTGTGGCGTGGTACACCACGGAGCCGAGCAGCGTGTCTGCAAGCGTTGACAGCATGCCGCCATGCAACATGCCGTAAGGGTTGCAGTGGCGCTTCTCCACGAGCACGCCATACACCTGCTCACCGTCTGCTTGATGCGGCGGCTTGTAGATCGGCCCGGCCAGCTTCTCAAAGGTGTCGTAGTCAAACGTGTGGATTGGGGTCCAGCCGCTAGGAACCTTCGCCATGGTCACAGCTTCTGATCGTAGTCGCCAACGTCAGGGTACTGCGACAGCACGCCGTCAATTTCCTCGAACATCGCCCGCATGTTGGCCTCAGACGCAGGGCTTTCCACCACCACCACAAGCCCCGGCTTGTTGGAAGACGCGCGCACCAACCCCCACGTGCCGTCTTCAAGCGTCAGGCGGACGCCATTGACGGTCACAAGATCACGGATTTTCTGGCCCATTACAGGCGTGCCTTTGGCGTGCAGGTTTGTGTAATGCGCCACCACCTTGTCCACCACGCCATATTTCAGGTCATCCGGGCAATGCGGCGACATGGTGGGCGAGCCCCATGTCTTGGGCAGATCATTCTTGAGGTCGGCCATGCTTTTGTCCGGCGCGCGGTCCAGCATGTCGAGAATGGCAAGTGCCGCGACACACCCGTCGTCATAGCCGCGCCCGATGGGCGTATTGAAAAAATAGTGGCCGGATTTTTCAAATCCCACCAGCGCTCCAAGCTCATGGCTGCGGCGCTTGATGTAGGAATGGCCGGTTTTCCAGTAGTCCGTTGTGGCTCCAAGCTGTTGCAATACAGGGTCTGTCAGAAACAGGCCGGTTGATTTGACGTCCACCACAAACTTTGCATTCGGGTGCTGCTTTGCCAGGTCACGCGCCAGCATGACCCCCACCTTGTCGGCAAAAATCTCTTCGCCTGTGTTGTCCACAACGCCGCACCGGTCGCCATCGCCGTCAAAGGCAAGGCCCACATCAGCCTTGTGTTCCAGCACGGCGTCGCGCAGGGCGTGAAGCATATGCATGTCTTCCGGGTTCGGATTGTAACGCGGAAATGTGTAATCAAGCTCGCAATCCAGCGGAATGATCTCGGCACCTGTCGCCTTCAGCACATCAGGCATGAAGGCACCTGCCGTACCGTTGCCGCAGGCAGCAACGACTTTAAGTTTGCGACCAAGCTTGGGCCGGTCTGTGAGATCAGCGATGTAGCGGTCGCGCATATCCGCCACATAGGCATAGCCACCGCCATCGCGTGCCAGGCCCTTGCCTTCCAGTACGATGGCCTTCAGGCGCGTCATCTCGTCGGGCCCGAATGTCAGCGGGCGGTTCGCACCCATCTTGACGCCGGTCCAGCCGTTTTCGTTGTGGCTCGCCGTCACCATGGCGACACACGGCACATCCAGCGCAAATTGTGAGAAGTAAGCGACCGGCGACAGCGCAAGGCCAATGTCATGGACTTTGACACCTGCCGTCATCAGCCCGGTAATCAGCGCCTGTTTGATGCTGGTGGAATACGACCGGTAGTCATGCCCCACGGCAATTTCAGGTTTGACGCCAAGCTCGTGAATGAGCGTGCCCAGACCCATGCCCAGCGCCTGTATGCCAAGGAGGTTGATTTCTTTTTCAAACAGCCACCGCGCGTCATATTCGCGAAAGCCCTGCGGGGCCACCAGCGGGGTGTTTTCGTAGGCCAGCGAATTGGGGATGATATCGGCACGCGGCGTTGGCAGGGTCACGGGAAAAACAGCCTCCGGCAGGTGGGGAACTACAGTCAGTTGGCCCCGTGATTAGCACGCCGAAGCGACAGTTTCACCTGTGCGTTTGCCACGGCTATTGCCGCAGTATCAGCCTGTCACCATCCAGTTGGACCGAGCGCAGTTCGCGCAGAAACGACATGCCGAGCAACGATTGCGATAATCCGTCACCGCGTGTGACCGAGGCATCGACGTTGCGCACGGAAATTGACCCGACGCGGATTTCATCAAGCACCACCCGCGCGCCTTGCACCGTACCGTTGGCGGTCGAATATGTACGTGTAAACCGAAGCTGCGCCGGATCTATGCCGAGCCGCCGCGCGTCCGACGCGCTGAGCGCCACGTCGCTGGCTCCGGTATCCACCATGAACCGCACATTGGTGCCGTTGACCAGTGCTTGCGCATAGAAGTGCCCGTCCTGGCCGGCCCGCAATGATATTGAACCGTCGCCACGCTCTATTGGCGTCGCGGGCCATATTTCCCCGGCCATGCGGGAACTGATAGTCACAAACTCGTAGCGGAACGAATATCCGGCGACCAGCACGATCCCAATGGCGATCCAGGTAAAGGCGTGGCGCAGGGCAAGGCTGGTGTGGTCACGCCAGCCCGCCAAAAGTGACGAGCCGACGAGCACCAACAACAAAACCAGATAGACCAGCCGCATCTGGTTGTCTTGTACGGCCAGGGTGCCGGGGCTCTGGAATGTCAAAATCACCACGAGCGCACTCAGTCCAAAGCCGACAAGCGCGATCAGCGCCCAGTTGTTTCTAAACATTTCCGGCCTCGTGCGAGTGGTAAGTACTGGCAATGTGCCTGTATTTATGGCCCATATGGCCTTGAGACATATAGGAAAAACGCTGGTCGATGTCCGGTGCCTCTTGTGGGGTGAGTGGGAGTATTTATCTATTCCCAAGTGTGGTACAATTTTAATCACACAAAAATAGTGGAAATAATATCGTTTCGCTGATGACTGACAAACCTACCCAGCTTCGACCTGCCGCCGGTGTTTTGCCGGGCGAAATGCGTGCGCGCTTCGGCCTGCCTGCGTTTGATGCGGGATGGGTATGGCTGGCAGGCGCGGGGCCGGGCGATCCGGGCCTGCTGACCCTTCACGCGGTCCACGGCCTGGCGGAAGCCGATGCGGTTGTTTACGACGCACTGGTGGACGACCGCATTCTGGCGCTTGCCAAACCAACTGCGCAGCTTGTGTTTGCAGGCAAGCGCGGCGGCAAGCCCAGCCCCAAACAGCGCGATATTTCAGACCGCTTGATTGAACTCGCCCGCGACGGCAAGCGCGTGCTGCGCCTCAAGGGCGGTGACCCCTTCGTGTTTGGTCGTGGCGGCGAAGAAGCGTTGGCGCTGGTGGCCGCCAAAATACCCTTCCGGGTGATTCCCGGCGTTACGGCAGGCACCGGGGGTCTTGCCTATGCGGGTATCCCGGTCACCCATCGCGACACCAATCAGGCCGTGACCTTTATCACCGGCCATAGTGCCGCCGGTGAGGTGCCGGACGGGCTGGACTGGCACGCCATCGGCAAAGGGTCGCCGGTCATTGTGCTGTATATGGCGATGAAACATCTGGGCATAATTGCAAGCCGCTTCATCGAGGCTGGCCGCGACGCAGCAGAGCCTGTGGCCGTTGTCAGCAATGCATCTACACCGCAACAGCGCGTGCTGGAAACAACGCTTGGCGCTGCTGCGGCAGACGTTGCGGCGGCGCAGGTGGAGGCACCGGCCATCATCTGTATCGGCGAAGTTGTGAAGCTGCGTCAGGGTCTGGACTGGCTTGGCGCGCTGACGCAAGGCCGAACGCTGGATCCTGACCCTCTGGGCACGGATCATCTGGTGAACCCTGCTTTTAAAGACGCGGTATCCTAGACACTCAGCAACACCGCCAGCGCCATCAGCGCCCATACTTCGGCGGATTGCTGAAGCGCCAGCGGCATGGGCAATGTCTGGGCGTCTATCTCGCGGGCCAGAATGCGCGGGGCAAGCCATGCGCCCGCTGTTGCACCAGCCGCTGCAACGACACCGGCAATTAACCCCAGCGCTGCGGCGGTGACCACCAGCGCAAAAATAATTGCTGTTGCCGGTGCGCCCAGCTCGCGGCCATTTCCTTCGTCCATTTCCGCTTCGGTTATCTGCGTGCCGTCCGGCGGCATGATAACGACGTTGGAGCCACGGTCGTCGTCGTCGTCGTCGTCCTCAGATTGTTGCGCATCGGGCTCCAGCAAAAGAGCGGCCGCATGAGACAGGGCACCGGCTGCGACAAGCGCCAGTACAACCATGTGTGGTCCGCCGCCAGGCGTTGCTGCATTTCCAAGTACATAGAGGCTTGAGATTTTCAGCATGGTCGCGACCATCAACGGCGCTGCCGCGCGGCTGCCGCGATCATCCATATGGCCACCTACAAGAATGAGCGCAGCAACCGCCAGTACAGCATTGACAGCAAGCGGCAGCCCAACATCGTGAGCTGCAAAAAACACGCCTCCCGCGGCAAGGCCCACAAACGCCCCCACCATCGGGTAAGCCCGCCTGACACGCGGTAAGAGTGCCACATCCGCCGCCGGTGCTGGCAGCGGCAAACGTGTGAGCGTGCAGGCAGCAGCATGAAAATCCTGTCCCCAGGCGCGCAGGGTCCAGCCGTCATCCGCGTTTGTATCAGGCTCGGTCATTCACTCATCCAATGATCGGCTTTGTTGTTTTGAGGTCTCTTGCCGACAGAATTGTAAGTTATGTGACGTAATCGCATCACACAAAACGTAGCGTCATGGCCACCCTATCGGCAGCGATGCGCGGGAGCCACATTATGACGCCCGCGTCAGTTTTCTTGAAACATGAGCGCTGCGGGCTAATATCCCGCCAACACTGAATCGAGTTTGGTCAAATTGACTTGGCTGCCGGGTGCAATGGGCATCCTTTTTTCGCCGGGCGATATGGATCGCATAGGTGAAACCGGCACCGTGGAGGGATTGAGATGGATATTGAGTTTAGCCCCGAAGACCTGGCATTCCGCGACGAGGTACGTCAGTTCATTGCGGAAAATTACCCCGCCGAGCTTCGCAAGAAGAAGAACCGGCAGGAAATGGGCAAGGAGGACATCCTCGCCTGGCACAAGATCCTCTACAAAAAAGGCTGGGTCGCTCCCCATTGGCCCAAGGAATATGGCGGCACCGAATGGAATGTGACGCAGCGCTACATCTGGGGCGAGGAAAGCGCACGCGCTGAGACATCGCCGCTGCTGCCGTTCGGCCTCGCCATGGTGGGCCCGGTGATTTTCAACTACGGCAACGACGAGCAGAAGGCCAAGTTCCTGCCGCGCATCCTGTCCGGCGAAGACTGGTGGTGTCAGGGCTATTCCGAGCCCGGCTCCGGCTCAGACCTCGCCAGCCTGCGCACCCGCGCCGTCAGGGAAGGCGATGAATACGTCGTCAATGGCTCCAAGACCTGGACAACCCTTGCCCAGCACGCCGACTGGATGTTCTGCCTCGTGCGCACCGACACCGAAGTGAAGGCGCAGGAAGGCATTTCGTTCCTGCTCATCGACATGAAGACGCCGGGCATCACCGTACGCCCGATCATCACCATTGATGGCGGCCACGAAGTGAACGAAGTGTTCCTTGAAGACGTGCGCGTGCCGGTTGAAAACCTCATTGGTGAGGAAAACAAAGGCTGGACCTACGCCAAGTTCCTGCTCGGCAATGAGCGCTCGGGCATTGCCGGGGTGGCCCGCTCCAAGAAGGCCATCGAGCGCCTCAAGACCATTGCCGGTGCTGAAACCATCGACGGCGAGCCGCTCATCAAGACCGACAGTTTCAAGCGCAAGATTGCCGAACTTGAAATTGACCTGACCTCGCTTGAGTTCACCGAGTTGCGCACGCTGGCGCAGGAGAGCAAGGGCAAGGGCCCCGGTCCTGAAAGCTCGATCCTCAAGATCAAGGGCACCGAAATCCAGCAACGCATTACCGAACTCACCGTGGAAGCTGTGGGCAATTACGCCTATCCATTTGCAGCACCCAACGGCGAAGGCTCAAACGAACTGCCCGGCCCCGACTATGCGCTGGGGGCATCACAGGCCTATTTCAACATGCGCAAGACGTCGATTTATGGCGGCTCCAACGAGATTCAGCGCAACATCATTGCGAAAGCAGTGCTGGGGCTCTAATCACGTGGGTGAACGCTGTTTGGCTTAAGGGCGCGGCTGGGCTAAATGTCTGGCCGCGTCCAACGCCGGACACAGAAAAACGCTTTTTCATTTGGATCATGAGGCTGCACAAAGCAGCCCGCTTAAAACACCTGTAAACAGGAAGGACGCCGAAGCGATGGATTTTTCCTTCTCCGAAGAGCAAACCCTGCTGCGCAACTCCGTGGAGCGGTTCGTTCAGGACAAATACGACTTTGACACCCGCCAGAAAATCGTCGCCAGCGACGAAGGCTGGAGCCGCGACAACTGGCAGCAGATGGCTGAGCTTGGCCTGCTTGCAGCGCCTTTCTCCGAAGAGCAGGGCGGCCTTGGCGGCGGCCCCATCGACGTGATGGTGCTGATGGAAGAGTTCGGCAAGGGCCTTGTGGTTGAGCCGTTCATCCCGACAGTGGTGCAGGCAGGTGGCTTCCTGCGTCGCGGCACGCCCGCCCAGATTGAAGAGCATGTGCCCGGCATCATCGGTGGCGAAACCGTGTGGGCATTCGCCTATGCCGAGCCGCAGGGCCGCTACAACCTGGCCGACCTTGTGACCACCGCCAAAAAGGACGGCGACGGCTATGTCATCAACGGCAACAAGGCCGTGGTGCTTGGCGCGCCATGGGCCGACAAGCTGATTGTGACGGCCCGCACCTCCGGCGGTCAGCGCGATGCCAAGGGCGTGACGGTGTTCATCGTCGACAAGTCAGCGGCCGGCGTCTCCACCCGCGACTATCCGACGGTGGATGGCGCACGCGCCTCTGAAATCTCCTTCGAGAATGTGAAGGTCGGCGCGGACGCCGTGATCGGTGAGGTTGATAACGGCCTCGCTCTCGTTGAGCAGATCAGCGACGAAAGCATTGGCGCGCTGGCAGCAGAAGCCTGTGGCTGCATGAAGATGCTGGTGGACGACACTGTTGAGTACTGCAAGACCCGCAAGCAGTTTGGTGTGCCCATCGGCAAGTTCCAGGTGCTGCAGCACCGCATGGTGGACATGTTCATGAATCATGAGCAGTCAGTTTCCATCAGCTACATGGTGAACCTGAAACTCGACGAAGACGATGTTGAGCGAAAGAAGGCTGCGTCTGCCGCCAAAGTGCAGATCGGTAAAGCCGGGCGCTTTGTCGGCCAGCAGGCTGTGCAGCTACACGGCGGCATGGGCATGACCGATGAACTGCGTGTCGGCCATTACTTCAAGCGCCTGACCATGATCGACACCCAGCTTGGCAACGTCGATTATCACCTCAAGCGCTACGCCGACGCTGCCTAACGGCGTACAGCAGACCAAACACAAGGCAGACCAAACACAAGAACGGCCGCTCCTAAGTCGGAGCGGCCGTTTTTTGTTGTGCATCTGGCGGCCTTCACCGGATCAGGCAATAGTCCGCAACGGTGCCAGTTCATTGATGATCAGCCGCGCACGGGGCAGGGTGACGGTAGCCCGCGTCCCTCTGCCAACGGCGCTTTCAAGCGTGATTTCGCCCCCATGGGCCTGTACAAGCCCGCTGACGATGGCCAGCCCAAGGCCGGTGCCCCGTTCGCCGGTGCGCGACCGCGAGTTGCCCTGGGTGAAGGCATCCATGACCTTCGCCAGTTCATCCGCATCCATGCCGCAGCCGGTATCATCCACACCGAACCGGATGGTTCCGGTTTCAGTGATATTGGCAAACAGGGTGATCTGCCCGCCTGTATCAGTGAACTTGAGCGCGTTGGACGCAAGGTTGAGCCACAACTGCCGCACCGCCCGGTTGTCCGCCAGAATACGCGGCGCGTGCTTTGGCATATCCGCCCGCAGCTTGATGCCGCGATTGGTGGCTGAAATCTCGATCATGCGCAGGCATTCCTGGGCGATCTCGCCAAGGTCAACAGGCTCTTCGTCAAGCTCAAGGCGCCCCGCCTCGATGCGGGCCAGATCAAGAATGTCGTCAATCAGCGACAGCAGATGACGGCCACTGCCATGAATATCATCCGCATACTGCTTGTAGTTGTCATGACCAAGCGCGCCGAATGTTTCAGCCCGCATGACATCTGAAAAGCCAATGATGGCGTTGAGAGGCGTACGTAGCTCATGACTGATGCTGGCGAGAAAGGCAGACTTGGTCTGGCTTGCTTCCTCGGCCCTGGAGCGTTCTTCCTCGGCAACAACCTTTTCTGTCTCCAGCTTGTGGATAAGCGCGTCTTTTTCATCGCGCAGTGCCAGCATGGCCGTTGACGTGCGGTTGATGCCTTTGCCCATCATCAGCAAAAAGTACGTATACAGCGCGGCCACAGCGCCGACGGACATCAGCATCGGGTCGCCGGTTGAAAGCGGACGCAAGACCAGAGCGGCTGCGGGCACGAACAGCGACGAATAGAGCAGGGGCAGATAAATGGATGAATGCCCGATCGCCATCGCCAGATGCGCCGCCATAACACCCAGCAAGAATGCATTGTTCAACACATCTCCCGGCACCCAGAACCAGATAACCATCGAGGCCCAAACGGCTTCTGAAATGGTGTTGAGCACGGCCACACGCCGCGCCCACTGGTCAAACTGCGTTTGTGTCGCCTTGGCCGGGTTGAAGCGTTTGCACGTAAAATAGAAGGCCAGGTAGCTGCTTACCGCCGCCAGCGCCCAGACCAGAGCAGCCCAGGGGGGTGCCCAGAACATCAAAATGCCCGCCACACCGCACATCAGCATCGGCACCATATAGGCTGTCGGCGACATATTCTGGACGAAGTAGCCCAGTTGAGAACGCTCAGCCTGGCGGCATGATATATCTGCAGGCGGGATCACGGGTGCGGGCTCCATCGCATATGTGCAAACAATGCTGCAGGCGCGGTGTCCACAGCACGTTGAACAGCATGGCCCAAAATGTGTTAACAACCGCTTCGTCCAACGGGCAGGCGGGTCATGTTTTTCAATCCCCACCGGCCCGCCAATAGTTAAGGAACGTAAAGCAATGTCTGCCGATCCGCTGCTGCTTGAAATTGATGGCCACGTCGCAACTCTCACCATCAACCGTCCCGATGCGCGCAATGCGCTGGGCGAGCCGGAAGACGGCCCGGCCTTTGCCGCCGCTGCAGAGCAGATCAACGCAAATATTGATATTCGCGCGGTCATTCTGACCGGCGCAGGCAAGGCGTTTTCAGCGGGCGGCAACATCAAGGCCATGAATCAGAAAGCCGGCAGCTTTGGCGGGCCGGGCGTGGATATTGCACGCGGCTATTACACCGGCATTCACCGCATCGTGAAGTCGTTGTGGTCGCTGGAAGTGCCGATGATCGCCGCCGTCAACGGACCGGCCATTGGCCTTGGCAATGATGTGGCGTGCCTTGCAGACACCCGCATTGCCTCCGACAAAGCCATTTTCGGCGCGACCTTTCTCAAGATCGGTCTTGTGCCCGGCGATGGCGGATCATGGCTGCTGCCACGCGTTATCGGAACAGCACGCGCTGCCGAATTGTTTTTCACCGGCGACGTGATTGACGCTGAAACGGCCTGCCAGTGGGGCCTCGTCAGCCGCGTTGTGCCGCACGATACGTTGATGGCAGAGGCCCGCGCGCTGGCCGACAAAATGGCAGGTCAGCCGCCTCACGTGTTGCGCATGACCAAGCGCCTGATGCGCCAGGGCATGACCACAACGTTCGACCAGATCATGGACATGTCAGCCAATATGCAGGCGCTGGCCCATCATACGGAAGACCACGCGGAGGCGGTGTCTGCCTTCATTGAAAAGCGGACGCCCACCTATAAGGGCCGTTAAGCCCGCACAGGTAATTGCCCAACGGGCCGCAACCCCATAAAGTCCGCAACGAATTGCATTTTTGACAATCAGAAAAACATAAACGGGAGAACTATCATGGCCGCAGTTGGCATCGTCGCTACCCTCATCATTCAGGCCGGCAAGGAAGCCGAGTTTGAAGCCGTCTTCAAGGATCTGCGCGCGCAGGTGCTGGCCAATGAAAAAGGCTGCGAAATGTATGACGTGTATCGCTCGAAGGCAGACGCCTCCACCTACGTCATCATGGAACGCTACCAGGATGCAGACGCGCTTAAGGCGCATGGCGAATCTGCACACTTCAAGGCAGCAGGACCAAAGCTGGGCGCTGTTCTGGGTGGTGCGCCAGTGCTCGACTATCTCGACCCCGTTGAGTGAGGCGCCGCCGTTTCAAGGGTAAAGCCCATGTCAGGTAACGCGATTGTTGGCGGCATTGTCCGCATCCCCGTTCAGCCGGGAAAAGAAAAAGACTTTGAAGAGGTTTTCATGGCAATGCGCGCGCACGTACTTGCCAGGGAGCCCGGCTGCAATATGTACGACTTGTACAAGGCCCGATCGCAGGATGGCAAAACGGCAGCAACCTATGTCGTCATGGAGCAGTGGGCGGACCAGGCGGCGCTCGATAAGCACCGCGAGGAGCCTCACATGAAAGCGGGACTGCCAAAACTTGCACCCCTCGTTGCGGGCACGCCGGACTCACAGTTTTTCAACTTCATCAGTTAATCAGCACACGGATCGGGAGCCACACATGGATCTCAGTTTTTCAGCCGAAGACAATGCGTTTCGGGAAGAAGTGCGGGCATTCATCGCAGAAGCCTTCACCGACGATCTGCGCCGCAAGATGGCCCGCACGAAGAACGGCTATCTCGACAAGGAAGATCATATTACGTGGCAAAAGCGCCTGCACGCCAAGGGCTGGGCAGCAACCCACTGGCCCGAAGAACATGGCGGCCCCGGCTTCACGCCAAGTCAGCATTATATTTTTGACTGCGAAATGTCAGCCGCTGGTGTGCCGCTGACAGTGCCGTTCGGCATTCGCATGGTGGCGCCGGTCATCATGAAGTTTGGCTCTGAAGAGCAGAAACAAAAGTATCTGCCGGATATTCTGGCCAGCAATGTGTGGTGGTGTCAGGGGTATTCAGAGCCGGGATCAGGTTCCGATCTGGCTTCGCTTCAAATGAAGGCCGAAGACAAGGGCGATCACTATCTGTGCAACGGCTCCAAAATCTGGACGACGCAGGCGCAGCACGCCGACATGATTTTTTGCCTGGTGCGCACCAAGAAGATGGAAAAGCGCCAGGACGGCATCTCGTTCCTGCTGATCGACATGCATAGCCCCGGCGTCAAGGTCGAGCCGCTGGTGACGCTGGATGGCCCCGCCGAAGGCAAGCAGGAAATCAATCAGGTGTTTTTCGAGGACGTGAAAGTGCCCAAGGAAAACCTGATAGGTGAGGAAAACAAAGGCTGGACCTACGCCAAATATCTGCTGGAGTTCGAGCGCGGCAACGCCTATGCGCCCGGTCTCATGCGGTCGCTTGGCAAGGTGCGTAAAATTGCAGGTGATACCAGTGTTGGTGAAAGCCAGCTTGCCGATCAGCCGCATTTCAAGGCCAAGATCAACGACATCGAAACTCAGGTTCGCGCAATGGAATATACCGAGTTGCGCATTTTCTCGGCCATGTCCAACGGCCAGAACCCGGGCCCTGAATCATCCATGCTCAAATGCCGCGGCACTGAGTTGCAGCAGGCTATTTCCGAGTTGGCACTGGAAGGCATCGGCTATTACAGCATGCCGTTTGTGAAGGACACATTTGCCCTGCAAAACGAGCATGTGGTGGGTCCGGACTATTCGCCACCTGTCGCTCCCTACTATTTCAGCCTGCGTAAAGCCTCGATCTATGCGGGTTCCAATGAGATTCAGCGCAATATCATGGCCAAGGCTGTACTTGGTCTTTAAGGCCCTTTAGCATTTCGTTTACGATATCAAGCCGGGGCGCTGTCTGCGTCCCGGCTTTTTTCGTCCGTAGCCGCATCAATTTTTAACCCGTTTTGGCGCACTGTGCCCGTCATGAAACGCTGGCACGACATTCGCCGGGTCCTGTGGGGCCGGCCGCGCACCCGCGCTGAACTGGACGAGGCGATTGCCGGCGTCGAGAATTATCTCGATGTTCACCGCCTCGATCTGCTCAGTACGGGCCTGTTTGCGGCCCTGCTGGCGCTCGCGTTTGCGTCAGTTGGCCTGTATGCGCAAGCGATCGGCTGGGTCAGCAGTGTCTTTCTGGCCGAGATCGTTTTCGCCATCATTCGCCTGCGTATGACCTACGAACGCACCTCGGCACGCAATGTGACCACCCGCCTCGCAACGCTTCAGGCAGCATCTTTTTTCACGCTGTGTGTTTGGTCGTTCGGCCTGCTGTTTGGAATCGGTACGGGCGATCCAGTCTGCACAATGCTCGTGCTGCTTGCGTGGGCCGGCTCATTGATGGTTGTCACCAACCAGAACGGTACTATTCCGCGCATCGCGATCACCAGCGGCATGGTGCCTGCATCGCTCATAGTGGTAGTGCCGACGGTTTACGCACAAACGCCCGCCGACATGGCACTGGCAGGTTTGTGCATTGTGCTGGTTATCCTGATTGCGCGAAACACCATGGCCAATCTGCGTCTGAACCGAACGGTGTTTGAAGTGCAGGCCGACAAGGACGAACTCATTGGCGAGTTGGAAATAGCCCGTCAGGCCGCCGAAGCCGACCGGCGTCGTGCGGACCAGGCAAACCGCGCCAAGACCGAATTTCTGGCCATGATGAGCCATGAAATCCGTACACCAATGAATGGTATGCTGGGCATGGCCCAGATGCTGCTGCGCGGTGATCTGTCTGAGGAGCAGCACAGCTATGCGCAGACCATCGTCAGTTCCGGCGACAGCCTGCTGGCATTGCTCAACGATACGCTCGACCTGTCGCGCATCGAGTCGGGCCGTATGTCGCTGGACGCCGACGAAGAAAGCCCGCGCCGTATTCTTGAAGGCCTCGAAGCGCTGTGGGGCCCGCGGGCGCGCGACGAGGGGCTCGAGTTCTCTGTCACGGTTGACACCAACGTGCCCGCCCGTGCGCAACTTGACAGCCGCAAGGTGCAGCAGCTCCTGTCAAACCTGATCGGCAATGCCGTGAAGTTCACTTCCACCGGTTCTGTGGCGGTCACCGCCAGCGCACCTGAAGATGGCATGTTGCGCTTTGATGTAACGGACACCGGCCCTGGAATTCCGGAAGAAGCGCACAAACGCATCTTTGACAAGTTCACCCAGGCAGACGCCTCAACCACCCGCCGGTTTGGCGGCTCCGGTCTGGGCCTCACCATCTGCAGGGAGTTTGTGGAACTGATGGGCGGGACGATAAGTCTACGGAGCGCGGAGGGCGCGGGTGCGACATTTGCGGTCACAATCCCCTGTCGGTTCTTCGAGGCTGCACCAGCCCCTGAGGAAGCACCTCTGCCACTCACTGCCGATGATTTGATGGCAGCATCGGATACCATGCTGCGGGTGCTGGTGGCAGATGACCACCCCATCAACCAGAAGCTGATGCGCGCGTTCCTTGATCGCTTCGGCTACACCTGTGAAATCGTCGAGAACGGCCAGCAGGCTGTTGACGCTGTGGCCTATGGCACGTTCGACGTGGTGCTGATGGATGTACAAATGCCGGTGATGGATGGCGTGGCTGCCACCGCTGAAATCCGCAAACTGCCAGGCCACCGGGCGCAGATCCCGGTTCTGGCCATTACTGCCAATGCCATGGCGGGCCAACGCGAGGCCTATCTGAGCCAGGGCTTTGACGGATATGTGTCCAAGCCCATAGATACCGATGTGCTTCGGGCTGAAATTGAGCGCGTGACCAAGAGTGGTCATGAAACGAAAACAGCCGCAAGCGCCTGATGGCACCTGCGGCTGCGTCGTAGCGGCTGATAACGCCAGGCTTACTTGCCTGACGCCTTTTCAAAGAACTTGCCGGTCTGCTCGCCACCCATGAAGAACGGCCTGGCATTTGAAAAATCAGTGATCTTGTCCCAGTTCTCCAGAACCTGCTCTGCCGTCAGCCCGTCGCGGCCAACGAAAACGCCATCCGCTTCCACAACCTGCGCTGCGGCAAATACGCCGGCACCTGCACACAGGATTGTACCTGTCGGCGCATCGTCACTCACCAGAACCATCACGCCCGGTGACACAAACTCAGGCTTGAGCATCGCTTCGGCTTCAGGCGGCATCAGGTTTTCAGTCATTCGCGTAAACGCCACCGGGGCCAGCGTGTTGACCTTGATGTTGTCTTTCTGGCCTTCGATCTTGAGCGTGTTCATAAGCCCCGCAAGCCCCAGCTTGGCAGCCCCATAGTTGGCCTGCCCAAAATTGCCGTACAGCCCTGATGACGATGACGTCATCATGATGCGGCCATACTGCTGCTCTTTCATGATCGGCCACACGGCCTTGGTGGCTTTGGCGGAGCCACCCAGATGAACATCCACCACAAGGTCCCAGTCTTTCTGGTCCATCTTGGCAAAGCTCTTGTCGCGCAGAATGCCGGCATTGTTGATGAGGATGTCGATACGGCCAAACGTATCAACCGTCTGCTTGACGAGGTTCGCCACGCCTGCGTCATCGGTCACGCTTGAGCCGTTGGAAATGGCCTCGGCCCCCAGCGCCTTGATTTCTTCCACAACCTTGTCGGCGGCTTCCGATGATCCGCCTGACCCGTCAACCGAGCCGCCCAGATCGTTGACCACAACCTTGGCCCCCCGGCGCGCCAGCTCAAGCGCGTGGCAGCGGCCAAGACCGCCGCCTGCGCCGGTTACAATTGCGACCTTACCTTCAAACGAAATGGTCATGGCGAAACAAGTCCTCTTGATTGGTGATGAAACCGGGGCGGCGGATACATTCCGCAACGGCCCGAAAATGCTGGGAAGGGTTTTGCATCCCTGCGTTTGTCCGGTCAAGCTGGCGTAATGACCGAGTCGCGCGCCCACTGCCCGCGCCACACCCCGAAACGAGGCCTGACGGATGATTTTACTGGCCCTGCAAAGCCTTTTCGGCCTCGCGGTCTTCGTTGCCCTTGCGTGGGCGTTGAGCGAAAACCGCCGTCTGTTTGCCTCGAAAATGGTGGCGGCAGGCCTCGCGGCGCAAATCATCATCGCCATTGCGTTCCTGCAGGTGCCGTTCATGCGCAGTGCCATGCTTGCTCTCAACGGCGTGGTGGATGCGCTGATGCAGGCCACGCGGGCGGGAACATCCTTCGTGTTTGGCTATCTGGGCGGCGGCCCGACCCCGTTTCAAACCACCAATCCGGCAGCAGGTTTCAGCCTTGCGTTCCAGTCGCTTCCCATTGTGCTGGTCATTTCAGCGCTTGCGGCCCTGCTGTGGCACTGGCGGGTGCTGCCACTGCTGGTGGGCGCGCTGTCTGCAGCGCTTAAACGCACGCTCAATATCGGCGGCGCGCTGGGGCTGGCTTCTGGTGCCAACGTGTTCATGGGCATGGTGGAAGCACCGATTCTCATCCGCCCTTATCTGGCGCGCCTCACCCGCTCTGAACTTTTCGCGCTGATGTCTGTGGGCCTGGCCACGGTGGCTGGCACAGTGCTGGTGCTCTATGCCAGCCTCATCGGCGGCCAGATTGACGGCGCGCTGGGGCACATAATCACCGCGTCAATTATTTCGCTGCCCGCAGCGCTCATCATCGCGCGCATCATGGTGCCCGAAACCCAATCCAGCACGGCCGTCAGCGACGATGTGCCCGCCCTTGAATATCGCAGCAGCGTGGACGCGCTGGTGCAGGGCACCGCCAACGGCCTGCAACTGCTGCTGTCGATCGTCGCCATGCTGATTGTCGCGGTCGCGCTGGTGGCGCTGGTGGATATTCTGCTCGGCGCTGTGCCTGATGTCGCGGGCACGCCCCTCACGCTGCAGCGCGTGTTTGGCTGGCTGTTTGCGCCCATCGTGTGGTGCATGGGCGTGCCGTGGTCAGAAGCAGGCACTGCTGGCACGTTGATGGGCACCAAGACTGTGCTGAACGAGTTTCTGGCTTATCTCGCACTTGCCGGGCTTGAACCGGGCACATTGTCAGAGCGCTCGACCCTCATCATGGTCTATGCCCTGTGCGGCTTCGCCAATCCCGGCTCTGTCGGCATCATGATCGGCGGGCTTACTGCATTGGTGCCTGAGCGCCGCGATGAGATCATCAGCCTCGCGGGCAAGGCGCTGGTGGCAGGCACGCTGGCCACCTGCATGACCGGCGCAGTTGTGGGTATTGTCGGCCAAAATGTTGGCTAGGCTGCCTTTTGCAGCGCGAACGCATCCGCCAGCAGTTCATATGACCTCACACGGTCGGCGTGGTCATAAGTGATGGTCACAATGGCGAACTCTGCCACGTCATGCTCGGCGGCCATCGTCAACAACTGGTCTCGCACTTTGTCAGGTGTGCCGGTTAGGCCGCGCGCCTCAATGCCTGCGATCACCGCTCTTTCTTCGTCCGTGTACGGATAAGACAGTGCGTCTTCAGTGGATGGGAAGGGCGCGTGGCGCCCCTGCATCAGCCCCAGGACCCACAGGTTGCGGCTGGCGGAGATACGCCGCGCGGCTTCATCCGTTTCAGCAACCATCACCGATACGCCCATGGCGGCGTGGGGTGCCTTGAGCGTGCGGGACGGTCTGAAATGCTGACGATAAGTGGACAGCGCCTGCACCGCCGAGTCCGGGTTGATGAAGTGGGCATAGCAGTAGCTGAGGCCAAACAGCGCCGCGTGCATGGCCCCGTCGCCGCCGGAACCCAGCATCCACATTTCAGGCACGCCGGGGCCGGTGGGGCTGGCGTGAATACCCTTGTAAGGGTGGTTGGCCGGAAAACCGCCCTTGTCACCCTCAAGCCCGGTGGCATCCTCCAGAAACTGCGTCAGCAATTCCACCTGCTGTGGAAACACCTCCGGCGGATAAGCCTTGGGGCCGGGCATCAGGGCGGCCGTCGTGCGCGGTTCAGCACCCGCCGCACGCCCAAGCCCCAGATCAATCCGTCCGGGGTACAACGCTTCGAGCAGACGAAATGTCTCAGCCACTTTGAGCGGCGAATAATGCGGCATCATCACGCCACCTGAACCAATGCGCATATGCGAGGTTTCAGCCGCCAGCCGCGCGATCAGCACTTCAGGTGCCGACCCTGCAAACGATTTGGTGTTGTGATGTTCCGCCACCCAGTAGCGCTGATAGCCAAGCTGCTCGCACCGTTTGGCCAGATCAATTGTTTCGCCAAGTGCCTGCGCGGCAGTACCACCGGCGCGAATGGGCGACTGGTCAAGAACCGACAGGCGGGGCAGGGTCATATTCGTATCCTCAGGCGCGCTTTTTAAACTTCTTCACAATGCCGCTGAAACTCAGCAGCGTTGTATCATCGGCTTTAACCAGCCCGCGCACAAACACCATGCTGCCGGTTGAGCGCACAACATCGCCGCTGGCATACACAAGGCCCGACGGTGGACCGGCTGCCACGAACTCACCATTGAGAGAGATAGTCACACCGCCCGCCTCATCAAGCTCATTGAGCGCAATGGTGAACAGCGCGTAGTCGGCAAACGTCATCAACATGCCACCATGAATGGCGTTGCCGCCGTTGAGGTGTTTTGGTTCCACCTTGAAGGCAGACACCACCCCGTCAGCCGTGCGCTTGTAGAAAAACGGCCCGGCCATATTTTCAAAAGGCTCGTCGCCGGGCCAGTGCTCCCAACCCGCAAGTTCAGGTGGTGGCTTGATGGCCATGATAAGTGTCTCCGGAATAATTTTTCAGGATGACCCTACACAACGTCTGCGCCCGCCGCATCTTCTCTCGCGTGGATGATGCATGTCTTTGACGCGCCACAAGCCGTGCGGCTAGTCTCGCGCACCGGAAAACAGTTTTTACCCAGCAAGGCCCGCTCCATGTCACTTGATGCCGAAACCCGCCAGCAACTGATTGATTCGCTTTCCCGCTTCGTACGTCAGCGCCTGCGCCCGCTCGAAGATCAGGTTGCGGAAAATGATGCCGTGCCCGACGAGATTGTGCAGGAAATGCGCGAGCTTGGCCTGTTTGGCCTCGCCATCCCCGAAGAGCACGGCGGCCTTGGCCTGTCGATGGAGGACGAGTGCCTGGCCATGTTCGAGATGGGCCGCACGTCGCCCGCCTTTCGATCCGTGTTCGGCACGAATGTGGGCATCGGCAGTCAGGGCATTGTGATGTTCGGCAGTGACGAGCAAAAGCGCGAGTGGTTGCCGGGTCTGGCGTCCGGCGAGATCATCGCCAGCTTTGCGCTGACAGAACCCGAAGCAGGCTCAGACGCAGCCTCCGTCCGCACCACAGCCATTCGGGACGGCGATGACTATGTCATCAACGGCACCAAGCGCTACATCACCAACGCCAACAAGGCGGATATTTTCACCCTGATGGCACGCACCGACCCGGGCGTGAAGGGCGCGCGCGGCGTCTCGTCCTTCATTGTGCCGTCTGACCTGCCTGGCATCACGCTGGGAAAACCTGAAAAGAAAATGGGCCAGCAGGGAGCGCATATCTGCGACATCAGCTTCGACAATGTGCGCGTGCCCGCCCGCTTGCGTCTGGGCGAGGAAGGCATGGGTTTCATCAACGCCATGAAGATTCTTGAGCGCGGCCGCCTGCATATTTCAGCGGTCTGCGTGGGTGTATCCGAACGGCTGATTGCCGACAGCGTGGCTTATGCGGCAGAGCGCAAGCAGTTTGGACAGCCCATTGGCGAATTCCAGCTTGTTCAGGGCATGTTGGCCGACTGCAAGACCGAAAGCTACGCTGGGCGCTGCATGGTACTGGATGCGGCCCGCAGGCGTGACGCGGGAGAAGACATCGGGACGGAAGCCTCCTGCAGCAAATATTTCTGCTCCGAGATGGTGGGTCGCGTGGCCGACAAGGCAGTGCAGATATTTGGTGGTGCCGGATACATCACCGACTACGGCATTGAGCGGCTCTACCGGGACGTGCGCATTTTCCGGCTCTACGAAGGCACCAGCCAGATCCAGCAGATCGTCATCGCCCGTGCCATGTTGCGCGACGTTGCCTGAGGCTGATGCGCCAGCCATACGCCCTGCCGGCCTTGCTGGGCGATATCCGCGCCTGCACCGCCTGCGCGGATGATCTGCCCCATGCACCGCGTCCTGTTGTACGGGCCAGTGCGAGGGCACGCATTTGTGTGGTGGGGCAGGCACCGGGCAATCGCGTGCATAAGACAGGCATCCCGTTCAACGACCCGTCAGGTGATCGGTTGCGTGACTGGATGGGTGTGGATCGCGATACGTTTTACGACGAAAGCCGTATTGCCATTATTCCGATGGGCTTTTGCTTTCCCGGCCTTGATGCCAAGGGAAGTGACAAACCGCCGCTCAAGCGGTGTGCACACCTGTGGCGCGCCCGGCTGTTTTCCATGCTCGAGCAGGTTGAGTTTACACTTGTGATCGGCACCTATGCTCAGGCCTGGCATCTGGGTGACCAACGCAAAAAGACGGTGACAGACACGGTGGCCGCGTGGCGGGAGTATCTGCCCCGTACAATTCCCCTGCCGCATCCTTCGTGGCGCAACACGGGGTGGCTTCGGAAAAACCCCTGGTTTGAAGCCGACGTGCTGCCGGTGGTGCGCAGCGAAATTGCGGCCAGGCTATAGCAAATGTCGAAATACATTTTTTTTGTCTGTCTTTTGTTTGTGAGCGCCTGTGCGCCGCGCTTTGAAATGCCCGGTGCTGCCATTGCTCCGCCCGCGCTTTACACAGACCACCTGCGGGCAAGTGATGGCACGAAGATCGCGGTACGTGCTTTTGAAGCCGAAGACCCGCAGGCGATCATCGTCGCCGCTCACGGCTTCAATGACTACAGCAATGCTTTTTCACTGGCAGGCCCATGGTTTGCGCAGCGCGGCATCAGCCTTGTGGCACTGGATCAACGCGGCTTTGGTGAAACCCCGACCCGGGGCCGATGGGCGGGCACACCAGCTATGGCGGATGATGTGGCAGCACTCGTGCGTGCCGTCCATGCCCGCGCACCCGACACGCCGGTCTATCTGCTGGGCGTGAGCATGGGTGGTGCCGTGGCAACAGTGTCGGCGGCAGATAACCCCCTGCCGATTGCGGGTCTCATTCTGTCTGGCCCTGCATTTTGGGGCTGGTCGCAGATGAACCCGCTGTATCGCGGCACCCTGTGGGTCGCCGCCCATACAGTGCCCTGGTACACGCTGAGGGGTGAGGGGCTGGGCCTTTGGCCCTCCGACAATGTCGAGATGTTGCGCGCCCTGAGCCGCGACCCGCTGATGATCCGCCAGACACGTATCGACGTCCTGTATGGGCTGGTTACGCTGATGGATGACGCGTTTGCCGCAGCACCACGCATCACCACACCAACGTTGGTGTTGTTCGGTGACCGCGATGAGATTGTGCCCATCGCACCCGTGGAAGCGGTAGTGGAAAAACTTGGCGGCACTGCGCGTCTCGTGCGCTACGAAGACGGCTGGCATATGCTGCTGCGCGATCTGGCGCGGGAGCAGGTGTATGCTGATATTGCCGCGTGGATAACAGACCCTGAGGGCGAGCTTCCCTCAGCAGCAAAGGTCGGGCAAGAGGTAGCGCCGACGCCCGAATAAGGGCATTAAGACCCCTGCTGTCCACCCCAGATGAGCCGCGCGCCCATGCCCTTTTTTGCCATCGCTGAAAAACGCCCTGTCACAGTGCTGTTGCTGCTGTGTCTGGCACTCTATCTGCCCGGCTTGTTCACTCTGCCGGTGCTTGATCGTGATGAAGCCCGTTTTGCCCAGGCCACCGTGCAGATGCACGAAACCGGCGACTATATGGTGCCGCATTTTCAGGAAGACCTGCGCGCCAAAAAACCCGTCGCCATATACTGGATGCAGGCTCTCACCACCGGCACGGCCAGCGCGCTTGGCGCGGACACAGCAAGTGGACATCCCGGCATATGGGCCTTCCGCATTCCGTCCGTGATCGCTGCCATAGTGGTGGTGCTGCTGACATGGCGGCTCGCGTCAGCGTTCTATGGCCACCGTGCCGGGTTGATTGCAGGCGCGCTGATCGCCACAGCCGTCGTGCTGGTCGCCGAAGCCAACATTGCCAAAACCGATGCCGCTCTTGCCGCCAGTATCATGGCCGCACAACTGGCGCTGGCGCGGGTGTGGCTGGCACGTGATCCCCGGCGGCTGGTTCCCGGTATCGGCAATGCGCTGTTGTTCTGGGCCGCCATGGCCATCGGCATTTTGCTCAAAGGCCCGATTGCCCCCATGGTGAGCGGGCTGACCGCGCTGATGCTCATCGTTTTCAGCCGAGACATCAAATGGCTGTTTGCATTGCGGCCTGTGCGCGGCTTTGCACTGCTGCTGGTGCTCACCCTGCCCTGGGCAATCAGCGTATGGATCACCACCGGCGGTGCTTTCTTTGGCGAGGCAGTGGGGGGAGACTTCCTGCCCAAGCTCGCAGGCGGACAGGAAAGCCACGGCGCGCCCTTTGGGTATTACCTGGCACTGCTCACCCTGACATTCTTTCCGGTCAACATGCTGCTGTTGCCCGCCATCGCCAAAGCGTGGGGCGACAGGCACAGCAATGCCGTGATGTTTCTGGCTGCGTGGATCATTCCCAACTGGCTGGTGTTTGAAATCGTCCCAACCAAGCTGCCGCATTACGTGCTGCCGGTATATCCCGCCCTTGCCATTCTGGTTGCGGCTTTCATTGCGGCTGCATTCGTTGATCCTGCACGCCTCAGGTCGCGATTGGCACGGGTCAACATCGCAGTCTGGGCGGTGCTGGCAACGCTGCTGGCAGCCGCCATCGTTGCGCTGCCGGTGCTGTTGCCCGAAGGCATGGGGCAGGAGCCCGGGCCATGGCCGGTGGTGGGTGCCGGCATTTTTGCAGCGCTCGCTGTGCAGGCCATATTTCTGGCCTGGCGCGCACGGCCTGCCGGCATGGTGGTGGCGCTGGCGGTCACCGGCATTGCGTTTTCCGTTGCCCTGCTTGAGTTTGCCCGCCCCCGCGTCGAACCGTTGTGGGTGGCTGAGCGCGTTGCCGCCACTCTGGATGCACAAAGCCTGCTGGGTGAGCGGGTTGTCTCCGCCGGGTTCTCTGAACCAAGCCTCGTATTTGCGCTTGGCACGGAAACGCTCCTGACAAACGGCCCGACGGCTGCAGCGGAACTTGCAGCGGGCAATGCAACACTGGCCCTCGTTGAGGACCGTGAAGCGGCAGCCTTTGCCGCAACCGCTCGGTCCCTTGGCCTTGAAACTATGCCTGTCGGCGAAGTCACCGGGCTTAACTATTCGCGCGGCGATGTAGTTGCGATTATCATTCACCGGCGCGTAAGCCCGTAAACACACACCTGACGGAGACACCCCATGGACCTGGTAAACATGCTGATGGACGCACAGGGCGGCAAGTCCGTTGATGCACTGGCGCAGCAGTTCGGCCTCGACAAGGGTCAGGCGCTGGGTGCGCTGGGCGCGCTCGTACCCGCTGTTACCGGCGGAATGCAGCGCAACGCCAAACAGGGTGGTCTTAATTCGCTTCTGTCCGCGTTGGCGCAGGGCGATCACGATAAATATCTGGACGACCCCGCCCAGGTTGCAACTCCACAGGCCGCGCAGGTCGGCAACAAGATATTGGGTCACGCCCTTGGATCGAAGGATGTAAGCCGCGCTGTTGCCCAACGCGCGTCAGCTCAAACAGGCCTCGATAATGATGTGCTGAAAAAGATGCTGCCTGTGGTGGCCACCATGGTGATGGGCGCGCTGAGCAAAAAAGCCGGCGGCGGCACCGCCTATACGGGCAGCGGCGCATCATCAGGCGGTGGTGGTCTCGGCGATGTCGTCAGCGGCGTGCTCGGCAGCGTGCTTGGCGGCAACAACAAAGGCGCCCGCTCCGCAGGCAACTCAGCCGCCGACCTGCTCACCTCCGCCCTCGACCAGGACGGCGACGGCTCCATGATCGACGACGTGCTGGGCAGCCTGTTCAAGCGTTAGCACGCCTATCATGTTGGGAATCCCAAAGCTGAGGCCGCAGCCCGTGGAGGCATCGACAAAGCGAATTACCGTGAGTGGAAAAATGGTGGGCGCGGCTGGGATTGAACCAGCGACCCCTGCGGTGTGAACACAGTGCTCTCCCACTGAGCTACGCGCCCGCCGGTGCTGCATCTGCAACAGGGCAATGCAGCCGGGGAGCCGCGTTCTAGGTTTGCCGCGCGGCAAAGTCAAGCAGACGGCACAATGCCGTCAAGCGCTTCCAGAAACTCGTTGTAATGATCTATCACGACGTCTGCGCCCATCTCGCGCGGCGGAACGTGTGTGTAGCCAAACGACACCGCGATGGCGGGCATGGCGGCATTTCTGGCAGCGTCAATATCGAAAGGGCTGTCGCCAACCATCACGGTGCGGGCAGGGTCGCCTCCCAGGCGCCGCACCGCTTCAAACAGTGGTTCCGGGTCCGGCTTCTTCACGGGCAGCGTGTCGCCCCCGATCAGCACCGTGAAGAACCGTGACAGGTCCAGAAGCTCAAGTACCTTGAGCGACAAGTCTTCCACCTTGTTGGTAACAACGCCCAGCTTTACGCCGCGCGCCTGAAGTGTTTCGAGCACCGGCACCAGGCCGTCGAATATCTTCGTATGGTCGGCCAGATGATTGCCGTAATAATCCAGAAACTCGCGGAACACCTGCTCAAGCAACGCCTCGCTGGCAGGTGCGCCGGTTGCTTCAAAACCGCGCTCCATGATTTTACGCGCACCGCCGCCCACCATCTCGCGCACGCGCTCATGGGGCACACGGGCACGGCCATGGCGGGCCAAAACCACATTCATGGTTTCCGTCAGGTCCAGCGCTGTGTCAGCAAGCGTGCCGTCCAGATCAAACAGGACAGTGAGGGGTGTAGTCATGCCGCGAGTGCCTTGTGAGTGGGTGCGCATTGCGCGTGTGCCATGGGGCAGCCCTGCGTGCAAGTAAGAGCCATCAGCTTTCGTGCGCCCATGCGGCGGCTCCGGCCAGCGTTTTGTCCAGAACATCAATCGCGCCCGCGGCCACCCGACGTTCCCAGTCGGCGCGACGCGGCGCATAGGTGTCACGGATTTCCATCAGGTAGCCCGGCGCTTCGGGCGCATCCAGCCCGCCGACAAACCGCAGCCAGCGTTCGAGCATGGGAATGCGCATGATATAGCGGGCTTCCGAACGCGCCCGCGCGGAGCAAAACTCAACCACCGCCCCGGCCACATCAGCCTGGCCTTCCAGCATTTTTTCAAGACCCCAGAAAACAATGCCGCTGCGGGTCGGGCGTTGCGAGCCCCATTGTTTTTCAACGGTTTGCGCGGCCAGCGCATCTTCTCCCCACCACTGGGCTGCACGTGTGCGCGACACACTTTCCTCGTCACTGAAACACAGGAAAATGGTTTCGCCGTTGCCCACCGGACCTGAGTGAAAATCCACATAGGCCACGCGGCGGGCGGTTGCCAGTCGCTCTCTCACCACCTTTTGAAGCTCGCGCGTGGACCACGCCAGTGATGTGCCACCAAAGTGGTAGCCATCCGGGTGAGTGTATTGCCCGCGGCTGATGGCATCTTCCAGTGCCCATTGCCCGTGTCTCTCCACAAACCGTCCGCCTGCCATGAGCATTTTTTCCACGGATGCACGCGACATGTCCGGGGGACACAGGTGCGGATGGATTTCCGCATAGAGCGGGTTTTGCGGGTGCGGTTGTGTGTGGTCCAGCCAGTTGCGGTTGATGTCGATATTGTCTTCCGTGCCCCGCAATCCGTGCGCGAAGCCCCACGGGTTGACCCCATGCACAAACAGCATCGACACCCCGTCAGGCAGCGATCCACCCGCGTGATGCTGCAGCCATGCCACCTGCGCGCCCGACCCGGCAAAGCCCTCAGCGCCGTGAACACCGCTGAGACACACAACGACCGTATGCGCATCGTCAGGCCCCAGAAGTGCCAGATCAATAGCGAGTGATTCGCCCGTTGGGCCGGGCAGGGGATGCGAAATTGCCGTGAGGTGCCCGCCCGCAGCCTGCGCTGTGCGCGAAAACAGCTCACGCGCCTGCGCATAGGTGCTGGCAAAAGGGGAGGGTGGCGAGGGCAAGGGAGCGGCCTTATTAAGCAGCGCATATGAAATGCAGATGCCGATCAGTATCAACTACCCGGCACTTTAGCGCCATGCTGCTGCAAAATGCTGCTGCGACATGCAGGCAAATACCGCCGCTCACCCTTTGCACCGGCCCCGGCAGCCGCTAGAACGCATGACTACGTAAGCGGCACTCCTTTGACAGGACGTGTGGGCGGGGAGAACCAGGGCATGAGCGCAGCACCGGCAGGACTGAACGACGACACTTTGTTTCGTGAGGATGCGTACATTGATGGCCAGTGGGTGCGCCATGAAGCCGGCGCAACGACCGAGGTCACCAACCCCGCCACAGGCGAGGTAATCGCGAAGGTCGCATCACTTGGCCGCGCCGAGGCCACCCGCTCGGTGGAAGCTGCCGAGGCGGCTTTTAAGACCTGGTCCAAACGCCCTGCCAAACAACGCGCGCAAATCATCCGCCGATGGTTTGACCTGATGACGCAGCACGAAGATGACCTGGCCCGACTGCTGACGCTGGAGCAGGGCAAACCACTGCCCGAAGCACTGGCAGAAATCCGCTATGGTGCCGCCTTCACCGAGTTTTATGGCGAAGAAGCCAAGCGCGTGTATGGCGACACGGTGCCCGCACATTTCACTGATCGGCGCATTGTTGTCAGCAAACAGCCCATTGGCGTGGTCGCTGCCATCACCCCGTGGAACTTTCCCAACGCAATGATTTTGCGCAAGGTCGCCCCGGCACTGGCCGCAGGCTGCACCGTGGTGTGCAAGCCCGCCCCGCAAACCCCTTTGTCCGCGCTTGCCCTGTGCGAACTGGCAGAGCGCGCAGGCCTTCCCGCCGGGTGCTTCAACGTTGTGACCGGCAATGAGGTTGAGATTGGCGGCGTTTATACGTCGCATGATGCGGTAAGGGTGGTGACATTCACCGGGTCAACCGCTGTGGGAAAGCTGCTGATGGAGCAAAGCGCACGCACCGTCAAAAAAACCAGCATGGAGCTTGGCGGCAACGCCCCGTTCATTGTGTTTGACGACGCTGACATTGACCGCGCGGTGCAGGGGGCCATTGCCTCCAAGTATCGCAACACCGGACAGACCTGCGTATGTACCAACCGCATTCTTGTGCAAAACTCCGTGTACGCCGTATTTACACAGAAGCTCTCGGCAGCCGTTTCAAAGCTCAAGGTGGGCAACGGCCTTGAGGATGGCATGGAACAAGGCCCGCTGATCGACAAGGCAGCGCTGGAAAAAGTCGAAGCTCATGTGGCGGATGCACTGGCGAAGGGCGCAAAACTTGGCACCGGCGGCAACCGCCATGCGCTGGGCGGCACGTTTTATGAGCCGACGGTGCTGATAGATGCCGAACCCACCATGCGCATAGCGCAGGAGGAAACGTTTGGCCCCGTCGCGCCGGTGTTCCGCTTCCGCACCGAAGAAGAAGCCATCGCCATGGCGAACGACACAAAATACGGGCTGGCAGCTTATGTTTACACGCGCGATGTGGGGCGCTGCTGGCGGGTCGGGGAAGCGCTGGATTTTGGCATTGTCGGCCTCAACGAGGCGCTGCTGTCAGTTGAAGTGGCACCGTTTGGCGGTGTGAAGGAAAGCGGCGTCGGTCGCGAAGGCGGCAAATGGGGCATCGAGGAGTTTCTGGAGCCCAAATACATGACCTTTGGCGGTCTTGATGGGGGTACAGCCTGATGAGCGACACCAACCTGACAGCAGACGAACAAAAGCGCGTGGCCGCGGAGGCTGCCCTTGAGCATGTAAAGCCTGGCATGAAGCTGGGACTGGGCACCGGCTCGACGGCGGCGCATTTTGTCAAGGCGCTGGGCGCAAAGGCGCGGCGCGAGGCGCTGGACTTTTTGTGTGTGCCAACATCACAAGCAACGGGCGCACTCGCCAAAGAGGTGGGGCTGACCGTGACCAGTCTCGACGAAGTGCCGCATCTCGACCTTACCATTGACGGAGCCGACGAGATCGGCCCGCATCTCAATCTCATAAAAGGCGGCGGAGGCGCGCTGTTGCGTGAAAAAATCGTCGCGTTTGCATCAAGGCAAATGATCGTTATTGCTGACGAAAGCAAGGTCGTGCCGCATCTGGGCAATTTTCCGCTTCCCGTCGAGGTGGTGCCGTTTGGTGCGCGGGCAACCGGCGACCGCATTCTTGAAGCAGGCAAGCTATACGGCTGCGAGGGAGCGTTGTCGCTGCGTACGGACGAATATGACGAGCCGTTCCTCACCGACAGCAACAATCTGATTTTCGACTGGGCACTGGGCGAAATCCCCGACCCGGACGGGTTGGGCACCTATGTGTCTCGGCTGCCCGGCGTTGTGGAGCACGGTCTTTTTTTGGGCCTTGCCCATGCAGCAATTATCGGCAGGGCCGATGGCACAATCGAAACGCTGAAACGCTAGCAATCAAGCGCTTGTGAGTTGCGGTAGGGTGGGCACGTCCCATCTGTTCTGCGTCACGGGAAAAAGAAGGGCCTGACAGATGGCTGACTATGATTATGACCTTTTCACCATCGGTGCCGGGTCGGGCGGTGTACGCGCCTCACGCATGGCGGCCTCTCACGGGGCCAAAGTGGCGGTGGCGGAAGAATACCGCGTTGGCGGTACCTGCGTCATTCGCGGCTGCGTCCCCAAGAAGCTGTTTGTTTATGCCAGCCATGTGCATGAAGAAATCGAAGATGCTGCAGGCTTTGGCTGGACGGTGGAAGGCGCAAGGTTCGACTGGAAAACGCTGATTGCCAACAAGGACCAGGAAATTGATCGCCTCAACGGCATCTATATCCGCAACCTTGCAGGCTCCGGCGTGGAGATCATCGAAGACCGCGCCATCATCAAGGACAAACACACGATCCATCTGGTGAACCAAAACCGCGACGTGACCGCGAAATACATCCTCATCGCCACCGGCGCGACGCCCAATGTGCACGAAGTGCCCGGCCACGAACACGCGATCACCTCCAACGAAGCGTTCCACCTGGAAGAACTGCCAAAACGCATCGTGGTGGCGGGGGGTGGCTACATCTCCGTCGAGTTCGCCGGTATTTTCAACGGACTGGGTGTGGAAACCACGCTGCTCTATCGCGGTGAGGAGATCCTGCGCGGCTTTGACGACGATTTGCGGACCACGCTGCACACTGAAATGGAAAAGAAGGGTGTACGGATCATCACCGGAAAGGTGTTTGACCGTATCGACAAGTCCGGCGATGAATTGCACGCCACGCTCAGCGACGGGTCCGTGCTGGAAACAGATGCCATCATGTTCGCCATTGGCCGCAATCCCAACTCGCAGGGGCTGGGGCTGGAGACTGTGGGCGTCGAGGTTCTGCCCAACGGCGCGATCGCGGTGGATGCCTATTCCAAAACCAGTATCGACAACATCTACGCGGTGGGTGATGTCACCAACCGTGCCAACCTGACGCCGGTTGCCATCCGCGAGGGGGCCGCGTTCGCTGAAACCGTTTTCAACAACAATCCTGTTGCCGTCGATCACTCAATCATTCCAACGGCGGTGTTCTCATCTCCTGAGATCGGCACCGTGGGTATTTCCGAGGCCGAAGCACGCAAGGCGTTTGGCCGGGTGGATATTTATAAATCCACCTTCCGCGCCATGAAGCACACGCTGTCAGGGCGCGATGAAAAGACCATGATGAAAATCATCGTGCACCCGCAGACAGACCGCGTACTGGGCGTTCATATGATCGGCCCCGCGTCCGGCGAAATCATCCAGGCCGTGGGCATTGCCGTGCAGATGGGAGCCACAAAAGCGCAGTTTGACGCCACTGTGGCGGTGCATCCCACAGCCGCGGAAGAGCTGGTGACCATGAAAACGCCCGAACCGCAGCCCGACGCAATCGCGGCGGATTAACCACTTCGTGTCCTGCCGCCCAACGTCCGCAGCGGCAGGGGGTGGAATCAACAGCGCTGCGCGCGTATATATCGCCCGTCTCCGGGTCATTTCGAGCGGTTTGCAGCCTTCCGGCATTTTGGCTGGCGGCTGCTGCAAACAGCATCCCGGCAGCACCAAATGCGAGTGATGACATGAGTGATACCTGGAAGCCCAATTCCTGGCGGTTAAAACCCGCCAAACACATTCCCGAATACCCGGATGCTGAAAAGCTCGCGGACGTTGAAAAGACTCTTGCCGGCTACCCGCCGCTGGTCTTTGCAGGCGAAGCGCGCGCGCTGAAAGCCGACCTTGCAGACGTTGCCGAGGGCCGTGCTTTTTTGCTGCAGGGCGGCGACTGTGCTGAGAGCTTCGCCGAGTTTCACCCGGATAATATCCGAGATACGTTCCGTGTCCTGTTGCAGATGGCGGTCGTGCTTACCTTCGCGGCAGGTTCGCCGGTTGTGAAAGTGGGCCGCATTGCCGGCCAGTTCGCCAAGCCGCGTTCCGCTGCCACTGAAACCCAGGGCGATGTCACGTTGCCCAGTTACTTTGGCGACAACATCAACGGGATCGAGTTTGATGCAGCCGTGCGCAATCCTGATCCGGCGCGCCAGGTGCAGGCCTATTCGCAGGCAGCTTCAACGCTCAACCTGCTGCGCGCGTTCGCGCAGGGCGGCTATGCTGACCTCAACTTCGTGCATCGCTGGAACATGGGATTCGTCGCTGACAGCCCCCAGGGCCACCGCTACGAGGAACTGGCCACGCGCATCTCCGAGACGCTGGACTTCATGAAGGCCTGCGGTATTGACGCTGATTCAACCCCGCAGTTGCAGCAGACGGATTTTTACACCAGCCATGAAGCACTGCTGCTTGGTTACGAGCAGGCGATGACCCGTGTCGATTCAACGACCGGCGACTGGTACGACACATCCGCCCACATGCTGTGGATCGGCGACCGCACCCGCCACCCTGACGAGGCCCACGTGGAGTTCATGCGCGGCATCAAGAACCCCATCGCCATGAAGTGCGGCCCCTCGCTGGAGCCGGACGAACTGGTGCGCCTGTGTGATGCGCTGAACCCGGACAATGAGCCTGGCCGCCTGACACTTATCGCGCGTTTTGGCTCTGAAAAAGTCGGCGACGGCCTGCCGCCGCTCATTCGTGCCATCGAGCGTGAGGGCAAAAAAGTTGTGTGGTCGTGCGACCCGATGCATGGCAACACCATCAAGGCTGCCAACGGCTACAAGACCCGCCCTGTGGATCGTATCCTCAAGGAAGTGCAGGACTTTATGGCCGTGCACCGCGCCGAAGGCACCCACGCAGGCGGTGTCCATTTTGAAATGACCGGCTCCGACGTGACCGAATGTCTGGGCGGTGCCATCGAAGTAACCGAGGAAAGCCTGTCGGACCGCTACCATACCCATTGCGATCCGCGTCTCAACGCCAACCAGGCGCTTGAACTGGCCTTCCTCATTGCCGAGGGTCTGAAAGCCGAACGTCAGGAGCGCGAACGCGCTATTGCCGCGGGCTGACAACCGCACATAAAGTCATAGCCCGCTCCCTTTACCGCCGTTACCATGGCGGCAACAGGGGAGCGCGCGTGTCCGTATTTTCGCACATAACAAAAACAGCATCCTGTCTGACTGTCGCTGTCGGCATGTTCTTGTCAGCTTCTGCGTACGCGCAGGAGCCGGGAAGCGCCGCACCGTCGTCGGCCTTCCGCGTAGCGCCCTGCGTGGATGTCATCGGTTACGGATTTGACCGCGCGTCATGCGGCTTTCTGGATGTGCAGGAAACCCCACAGGGCCGTGGTTTGTCACTGCCGGTGTCCATCATTGCGCCGCTCTCACCGGCATCTGAGCTAAAAGCCCCGGTGATCTTTGCTCATGGCGGGCCGGGCGGGCAGATTGTCAAATCAACCCGCCAGTTAGCCCAACACCCCATGGGCCGCGATCGCGCCATTATCCTGTTCGACCAGCGCGCGTCGGGCCGTGCCCTCCCCGATGATTGCCCGGACGCAGGGCGAGAGTATCTCGCGATGCTGGCTGAGGATCTGTCGCCTGAGCAGGCCACCTTGGCGCAGGCCGCCATCGAAGGCGCATGTCGTGACGACATCATTGCGCAGGGCGCTGACCTCAATGGCTATGGCACCCGCCGCACGGTGGCCGACATGGAAACCCTGCGCGAAGCGCTGGGCATTGATCAGTGGAACGTAATGGGTGTGTCCTATGGAACCACCGTGGCGCTGGACTATGTTCGCCAACACCCTGACCGCACCCGCGCCCTCGTGCTGGACAGTCTCTACCCGCCGTCATTCCCGCCCGGCGGTGACACAGCCACCCGCTCCTACGCGCGCGCACTTGAGCAGCTTTATACAGATTGCCGCCGCGATGTTGCCTGCCGTCGCGCATTTCCCGGCCTTGAGACCTCTCATCTGGCAACACTCATCGCGCTGGGGCGCGAGCCGCTGGTGCTGCCGGCAGACACAGGCCTTATTGCGTCCGGCGAATTCGTGATGAACCCGCAGGACTTCACAAACGTCATCCACCAGATGCTGTATGCCGATGAAACCATTTCGCTGGTGCCCGTGGTGATTGACCTGGCCGCCCGCAAAAACGCCAATGCCCTTGCAAACCTGATTGATGTGATGGGACCACGTGCGCTGGACCTGGATTTCACCGCCCGGCTGTCCGTCGAATGCCGCGAACGCTGGCTGACGCCGGGCCGGACCCTGCGCGATACGAACCGGCTGGAGCGCTTTTTACGCCGAACCATGACGGTGTTTGATACCGAAGACCTGCTGTGCCCGGACTGGGCCCCGCAGTTTGAAGACGCCGGTTTCAACGACCCGGTGTCATCGCCGGTGCCCGCGCTGTTTTATTCAGGCGCCAACGACCCCATCACGCCGCCTGAAAATACTGTTTCGAGTTTTCGACTGTTTCCCAACGCGCAATACGTTCATGCATTGCATACGGGCCACGGCGTGGATCGCGCCCATGGCTGCATTCAAGACATAACAGCGGCATTTCTGGACAATCCGCGTGAATTGGTGCGCGACGGCTGCGTGGCTTCCATTGCACCTATCGCTTTTGTTACTGATGTGGCGCTGTCGCGTGGTGTGCTGCCTTACGCAACGAATGTGCTGCAAACCCGAAGTCTGCTCACGATTGCAACGCTGGGTCTGGGCGTGCTTGCGATGTTCGTGGGCCTGGTCTGGACGCTTACCAGCCTTGCCCGCCGTCGCCACAGCCGCCTGCCGTCTGCGGCTGCTTTTGGCAGTGCCGCACTGCTGGGCGCGGGCGCTGTAACGCTTATGGTATTCGTCGCGGTTCTGACACTGGCAATTGCTGATGTCGCAGCCGGGATGACACCTGCCATTCTGGCGTTGGGCCTTCCACAGGCGCATGGCTGGCTGCTGATGCTGCCGCTGACAGCTGTTGCGCTGTGCGGTGCGGGCCTGTTGGCACTGGTGCTTGCAGTGGCGCGCGGCGGACCAAACACCCGCGCCAACATACCGCTTTTCACGTTGGCATCAGGCTGTGCACTGGCGCTGGGCACTGTGTGGATGCTCGGCTTCTTCGCGCCAGTCGCATAAAAACGCCACCCCGCGGGATACGCACGGGGTGGCGCTTGTAACGTCATGAAAAGCTGGCGACCCTAGACGGCGCTGTCCGGCCCGACCTTCACCAGCATCTTGCCCATGTTGCCGCCGGTAAACAGATTGAGAAATGCGTTGGGCGCACGCTCAATACCGTCTTCCACCGTTTCTTCCCATTTGATCTTGCCCTCACCAATCCACTTCGACATGTCGCGGATAAAGTCCGGCAGCAGATCAAAATGGTTGGACACTATGAAGCCCTGCATCTTCAGGCTCTTGCCTACCATGTAAATGAGGTTGCTTGGCCCCGGTGCAGGCTCGGTGTCGTTGTACTGGGAAATCATGCCGCACATGGCCAGCCGACCCATGGGACGCATGTTTTCAAGGGCGGCCGTCAGGTGCTCGCCACCGACATTTTCAAAATACACGTCAACCCCCTTGGGTGCTGCCTTGCGCACAGCTTCCGTCAGGTCGCCACAGGTTTTGTAGTTGATGGCCTTGTCGATGCCAGCGGTCTCTTCCAGCCATTTGCACTTGTCGTCAGAGCCAGCCGTGCCCACCACGAAGCAGCCTTTGGCCTTGGCTATCTGACAAACGATGGACCCCACCGCACCCGATGCGGCAGAGACGAAAACCGTCTCGCCATCCTTGAGTTCACCAACCCGCAGCAGCCCCGCATAAGCGGTCATGCCCGGCATCCCCAGCGTGCCCAGATACGCCTGAATGGGCGCAGCTTTTGCGTCCACCTTCTGCACGGTGTCGCCGCCTGCTACAAAATACTCCCGCCAGCCCAGCATTGACTGTACATAGTCGCCCACGGCTACCTTGTCGGAGTTGGAAGCAATCACCTGACCGATGGCACCGCCTTCAAGCGGCTTGCCGATCTGGAACGGCGGCACGTAGCTTTCGCGGTCATACATCCGGCCGCGCATATAAGGATCCACGGACATCCATATGTTGCGCACCAGCACTTCGCCGTCGCCGGGCGCTGCAATCTGTGCTTCGCCGACTTCAAAATCCTCGAGTTTCGGCATCCCCACCGGGCGCCTCGCCAGGCGGATTTCCTTCGATACGACATTAGACATATTCGTCTCCCTTGGTTGCTTTTGAGTTGTTTTAGCTGTTCATCCGTTTACGGAATTGCTTTGGCGGCGTCAGCCCCGTAGCTCAGTTTGTGCGGTCAGCAACGTGCACCATGCGCTTGCCCACATTGTCGCCGTTCAAAAGGCCCACGAGTGCTGCGGGCGCGCTTTCGATACCTTCGGTAATGTCCTCAGCCACCTTGATTTTGCCTTGCGCGACCATACCGGCCAGTTCGGCCTCGGCCTGCGGCGACTGGTCGAAAAAGTCCATCACAATAAAGCCTTCAACTTTCAGGCGTTTGGTGACAATCAGCCCCGGCACGCCGCGCGGCCCGTGGCTGGGCGTATCCGTGTCATACTGCGAAACAGCGCCGCAACACACGATGCGACCGTGTGTGTTCATGCGAAACAGCACGCCTTCAAAAACGTCACCGCCGACATTGTCGAAAAACACATCCACTCCGTCAGGCGCCTCGCGCTTGACGGCTTTCATCACATTTTCGTCGCGGTAGTTGATGGCGGCATCAAAGCCAAGGTCATTGACCAGCCATGCGCATTTGTCGGCCGAGCCTGCAATGCCCACCACCCGCGCCCCTGCCGCCTTGGCCAATTGCCCGACAACAGACCCCACAGCGCCCGCCGCCGCCGACACCACCACGGTTTCACCCGCCTTGGGCTTGCCGATGTGCAGCAGGCCGAAATACGCTGTCTTGCCGGTGATGCCGAGGATCGACAGCAGATGCGTCAGCGGCCCGCGCGGCGTGCGTTTCTCAAGCAGCTTTCCGGGCAGTGCCGCGTACTCACACCAGCCAGTGTCCGCTTCCACAATGTCGCCGACGGCGAAAGCTGGATCGTTGGACGCAACGACTTCACCAATCGCTCCACCGGCCATCCTGGTGCCCGGCAGCACCTGCTCACGATAGGTGCGGCCCTGCATCCAGGCGCGGTTGGCCGCATCAATCGAAATATACAGCACGCGTATCAGCACCTCGCCGTCGCCCGGTGTCGGCACCGGCACCGTGCGCGGCGCAAAGTCTGCGACATCGAGTTTGCCCTCAGGCGTTTTGGCAAGAGTGATTTCGCGCATCTGGTCTGCGGGCATTGTCGGTCTCCGGATCGGGAATGCGTGTGAGCGGGCAAGCTAGCACGGGCAGGGCGGGAGATGGCAACCGCCTGCGATACCCAAGGCAGTGCTTGGCCTTTGCGCCCATATCGCCTAGCTTCGCGCGCATTCTGGCACGTCTGCTGCCTTCCGTTTTGATCCGGAGCTTTGATCCCGCTTTATGGCTTATACCCGCCCCAAACTGTCCCGCGTGCGCACTGGTGTTATCGGTGCGGGCTATTTTGGCCGTCTGCATGTAAGCAAATACGCAACCGTGCCCGGCTCTGATCTGGCGGGTGTTTACGACCTGAACCCTGAGCGCGCCAAACACGTAGCGGATGAGTTCTCCTGCGCGGTGATGAGTGCGCCGGAAGATTTTTTCGGGCAGGTGGACGCGGTGTCCATCGTTGCCCCCGCAACCCGGCACTTTGAACTCGCAAAACTGTTTTTGGAGCAGGGCATTCATGTGCTCATTGAAAAGCCGATTGCGACCACGCTTGAAGATGCCGACACGCTGATAAAGCTGGCGCGCGACAAGCGTGCGGTCATTCAGGTGGGCCATCAGGAGCGCTATGTGTTTTCGCGGTTTGACCTGCCCACGCTCGTGTCAGACCCATGCGAAATTATCTGCCGCAGGGCAGGGCCGTTTACCGGCCGCAATGTGGATGTGAGCGCGATCCTCGATCTGATGATCCACGACATTGATATTTCACACCAGATTTTGCGCTATCAGCCACAAACGGTTGAGGCCACAGGCCGTGCCGTGCATGGCGACCTTGCGGACGAAGTAGACGCCGTCGTCACCACAAAGGATGGCCGCACCGTGCGCGTGTTTGCCAGTCGCGTTGGTGACAAGCTGGAACGCTCCGTGCGCATCATTTGTGATGACCGCGAGATCATGATTGATTTTGCCAACCGGCAATTCGAGCTGACCGAGAAGAACGCCGACGGTGTTCGCCGTGTCATGGACCCTGAAGAGGTTGACGGCCTGCCGGTGATCGACGAACTGGTGGCGCAGGATCCGCTGGCCGAAGAAATCGGTGGCTTCGTCAATGCGGTTGCCACCGGCGCGCGGCCACGCGTATCCGGCGAGGACGCCCGCCGTGCACTGGCCACGGCGTTGGCCATTGAGGCCGCCGTCGGCCCGCTGACCCGCGAAGATCGCCCGCTGACCCGCGAAGATCGGGTGTGAGGCAGCGGGGTAATGCTTGGCAAATCAACGGCACAGCGCTAGGTCTCTTGCCATGACGGATCGTCTCAAAATCAGCCTCGCGCAGCTCAACCCGATTGTCGGCCATGTGGAAGGCAATATTGCCCGCGCCCGTGACGCCCGCGCAGCCGCAGCACGCGATGGCGCAGACCTGATCGTGTTCACGGAACTCTATGTGTCCGGCTACCCGCCCGAAGACCTGGTGCTTAAACCTGCCTTCCAGAAGGCCGCGCGCGAGGTACTGGACGCATTTGCCGCCGACACCAGCGACGGCGGCCCCGCTGTGCTTATCGGCGTGCCATTGAGTGAAGGCGGCTTGCTCTACAACTCGGTGGCGCTGCTGGACGGCGGCAAGGTCGCGGAAATCCGCCACAAGCAGATGTTGCCGAATTATGGCGTGTTCGACGAAATGCGCGTGTTCGCCTCCGGTCCCGACCCCAAACCGATCATGTTCAGGGGCGTGTCGCTGGGCGTGCCGGTATGTGAGGACATCTGGCACGAACACGTGGTGGCAGGCCTTGCAGCGCAGGGCGCTGAACTGCTGATCGTCCCCAACGGCTCTCCCTTCGAAGCGACCAAGCACGGTGCGCGCATGAGCCATGTGCGTGCGCGCGTCGGTGAAACGGGCCTGCCTCTGATCTACGTCAATCAGGTGGGCGGTCAGGACGAACTTGTGTTCGACGGTGCATCCTTCGTGGTCAACGCCGACGTGACGGTGCCGCTCAACATGCCAGCCTTTGCCGACGCACAGGTGACCACCCACTGGACCCGCAACGACGGCGGTTGGACATGCGCCGTCGGCGATCGCTCGCCGGACCCCGACGGGCTGGAAGCCATCTACATGGCCTGCGTGCTGGGCCTGCGCGATTACGTAACCAAAAACCGTTTCCCCGGCGTGGTGCTGGGCCTGTCCGGCGGCATTGACAGCGCCATCTGCGCGGCCATGGCGGCCGATGCTCTGGGTCCGGACAAAGTGCGCTGCGTGATGCTGCCGTCAAAGTACACCAGCCAGGAAAGCCTTGATGATGCGCAAGAGTGCGCAAAACTCATTGGCACCCGCCTTGATACTGTTTCCATTGGTGACAGTGTGGAAGCGATTGAAACAGCGCTTGCCCCGCTGTTTGAGGGTCAAAAGCCCGACATCACCGAAGAAAACATCCAAAGCCGCGCCCGTGGTCTGTTGCTCATGGCGCTGTCAAACAAGTTCGGCGACATGGTGGTCACCACCGGCAACAAGTCTGAAATGTCGGTCGGCTACGCGACCCTGTATGGCGACATGAACGGCGGCTTCAACCCCATCAAGGACTTGTACAAGATGCAGGTATTTGCGCTGTGCGAGTGGCGCAACCAGCATTTTCCCGCAGGCGCGCGTGGCCCTGAGGGCCGCGTCATCCCGCAGCGGATCATTTCCAAACCGCCGTCCGCCGAATTGCGCGAGGACCAGAAGGACGAAGATTCGCTGCCGCCCTATCCGGTACTTGACGATATTCTGGAGGGCCTCATTGAACATGAGCGCAGCGCCGACGAACTGGTCGCGCGCGGCCATGACCCTGCCGTCGTAAAGCGCATCGAGCATCTGCTCTACATCGCCGAATACAAGCGTCGCCAGTCCGCGCCGGGCGTCAAGATCGGCCTCAAGAACTTTGGCCGCGACCGGCGTTACCCCATCACCAACGGGTTCCGCGATGCCCGCTAGCGTCAAGACGCGGTTTGCCCCCAGCCCCACCGGCACCCTGCATGTGGGCAACATGCGCCCGGCGCTGCTCAACTGGCTGTATGCCCGCAAGATGGGCGGCGAGATCATTTTGCGGTTCGACGACACCGACACGGCGCGCTCCACCCGCGCCTATGCGGATGCGATCGCTGATGATCTGGCCTGGGCGGGGCTTACATTTGATGGCACGTTTCGTCAGTCAGACCGTATCGCCATTTACACCGCTGCCGCCGAGACGCTCAAACACAAGGGTCTGCTGTACCCGTGCTACGAAACCCCCGCCGAACTGGAGCGCCGCCGCAAGCGCCAGATGGCGCGCGGCAAACCGCCGGTCTATGACCGTGCAGCGCTGGACCTGACCGACGCTGAGCGCGCAGCCCTTGACGCTGAAGGTCGCACGCCGCACTGGCGGTTCAAACTGTCAGGCACAACCGTAAGCTGGAACGATCTGGCGCGCGGGCCGCAATCCATCGAGACCGGCTCGGTATCCGACCCCGTGCTGATCCGTGAGGACGGCACGTTCACTTACATGCTGCCGTCCGCCGCCGATGATGCCGACATGGGCATAACCCATGTGCTGCGCGGCGAAGACCATGTCACCAACACCGCCGCGCAGATTGAGTTGTTGCAGGCGATGGGCGCATCGCCGCCCGCCTTCGCGCATTTTCCGCTGCTGGTGGCACCCGGCGGTGCCAAGCTTTCGAAGCGGGAAGGCGGAGCGAGCGTTGCAGAGGTGCGCGCCGCCGGACTGGAGCCCGAAGCGCTGACCAGCTATCTGGCCCATCTGGGCACGTCCGATGACATTGCGCCCGCAAGCCTTGATGAACTGGTGGGGGGCTTTGAGTTTTCAAAGTTCGGGCGCGCCCCCGCACATTACGATATAGCCGAACTTGCACGCCTCAACGCAGATTGGCTGCATGGCGCTGCGTTTGAACATGTACACGGACGTTTGTCCGCAGACGTGAGCGAAACCCTGTGGCTGGCCATTCGCGGCAACCTTGAAAAGCTGTCGGATGCAGGTCTTTGGGCACAGGTTGTGTCCGGCGAGATTACGCCTGTAATCGAAGACGCGGCTTTCGCGGCTACGGCGGCCCGGTTGCTTCCTGACGGCCCTCTTGATGAGACCACATGGAAAATCTGGACTGATGCCGTGAAGGCTGAGACAGGCGCCAAAGGCAAGGCCCTGTTCATGCCCCTGCGTCTGGCATTGACGGGCCTCGACCACGGCCCGGAACTCAAAGCCCTGCTGCCGCTGATTGGCCGCGACAAGGTGTTGGCCCGGCTGGAAGGCCGCACCGCCTGATCCCGCATCTCCGGGCCAGACCCGGAGCCTACTCGCGTGCGCTGCGGTGTATGGGGCTGCGAGTGGACCCCGGCTCAGGTCCGGGGTGACGGCGTGGGTGCAGTTGGTAAACCTCAAAGCCAGCTCGCGGGTTGATTTTTTCATCGGCTGGCCCCAAAGTCCGGGCCATGACCAACGCCGCCACCATCAGGTGCATTTGCACCATCATTATTAGCTAGTGCACAACGCTGGCTCGCGGCCGTTCGTCAATTTCCTGACTATCAGACAAGACGTAAGCCACGGGGCCAGCAGGCCTTGAAGGACTTCGCCATGCGTTCCGGCGCGACACTGACACTCTACGACACAGCCGCCCGCAAAAAGCGTGCGTTTGAGCCCATTGATGCAGCCAATGTGCGGCTGTATGCGTGCGGGCCCACGGTCTATGACTTTGCCCATATCGGCAACGGTCGCACCGGCGTGACGTTTGACCTGGTGTTTCGGGTGCTGCGCTATGTCTATGGCGCAGACCATGTGACCTATGTGCGCAACATCACCGACATTGAAGACAAGATCATGGCCCGCGCCGTGCGCGAAGGCGTGAACATCCGTGAACTGACGGACAAGACGGCTGCCGTCTATCAGGCCGATATGCACGGCCTTGGCAGCCTCACGCCTACCCATGAGCCGCGCGCCACAGACTACATTCCCGGCATGATCGGGATGATTTCAACGCTCATCAGCAAGGGACACGCCTATGAGGCTGAGGGCCATGTGCTGTTTGACGTGTCGTCTGATGCAAACTACGGCAGCCTTTCAGGCCGCACGCTGGATGACATGATTGCCGGTGCCCGCGTGGAAGTGGCCCCTTACAAGCGCAACCCCACAGACTTTGTGCTGTGGAAACCCAGCACCGACGATATGCCCGGCTGGGAGAGCCCGTGGGGCAATGGCCGACCCGGCTGGCACATTGAGTGCTCCGTCATGGGCGAGGCGTTGCTGGGTGAGACATTTGATATTCACGGCGGCGGCATAGACCTGGCTTTTCCTCACCACGAAAACGAAGTGGCGCAATCCACCTGCGCCCACAATGGCGCGACGCTGGCCAATTACTGGATGCATGGCGGCTTTTTGCAGGTGGACGGCGAAAAAATGTCAAAGTCGCTGGGCAATTTCCTGGTGATAAACGACCTGCTGAAAGACTGGCCGGGCGAAGCCCTGCGCCTGCATCTGTTCATGACGCATTATCGCCAGCCGCTGAACTGGACGGCAGACGGCGTGCGTGAGGCCAAAGCCATTCTGGATCGCTGGTATGCCTCTACTGCCGATGTGGGCGAAGTAACGGCTGATGACGTGCCGCAAAGCGTCGCAGCGTGCCTGCTCGAAGATCTCAATACACCGCAGGCGCTGGCCTCACTGCATAAGCTGTGCGGCGACAGCCAGAAGGGTGACGCACAGGCTGCCCGCGCGCTCAAGGCCTCCGGTCAGCTTGTGGGCTTGTTTGGTCAGTCTGCGGATGAGTGGGCAGCGTGGCGCCCTGCATCATCCAGCATTGATGACACTCAGGTTGAAGGGCTCATCACGGCGCGCAATGCGGCGCGCAAGGATAAAAACTTTGCCGAAGCAGACCGCATCCGCGATGAACTGGCATCAATGGGTATCGAGATAAAAGACAGCCCGCAGGGCACCACCTGGTCGGTTGCGACGTAGGGGACAGGAAAAATGAGCACCAAAAAAGAGCGCCTCTACCTTTTCGATACGACGTTGCGTGATGGCGCGCAAACGCAGGGCGTTGATTTCGGCGTCGAGGACAAAGTTCGCATCGCACAAACACTGGACAGGCTGGGCGTGGACTATGTGGAAGGCGGCTGGCCCGGTGCCAACCCGACCGACACGGCGTTCTTCAGCGAAAAACGCGGCCTCACATCAGCCCGCATGACGGCGTTCGGCATGACCAAGCGCGTGGGCCGCTCGGCTGACAATGATCCCGGTCTTGCAGCGCTGTTTGATGCTGAGTCCGATGCTGTGTGCCTCGTCGCCAAAACCTGGGACCACCAGGTGACGCTGGCGCTTGGGTGTACGCTGGACGAAAATCTCGAAGCGATCCGCGACAGTGTGCAGGCGATTGCCCGGCACAACCGCGAACCGATGATCGACTGCGAACATTTTTTTGACGGCTACAAGGCCAACCCGGACTACGCCCTTGCCTGCGCGAAGGAAGCGCTGTCGGCAGGCGCGCGCTGGGTCGTGCTGTGTGACACAAACGGCGGCTCGCTGCCCCACGAGGTGGAGGAAATCACCCGCGCGGTTGCTGCTGTCATTCCTGGCGACAATCTTGGCATCCACGCTCACAACGACACTGAAAATGCCGTGGCCAACACGCTTGCGGCTATTCGCGGTGGCGTGCGCCAGATACAGGGCACGCTCAACGGGCTGGGTGAGCGCTGTGGCAATGCCAATATGGTGTCGCTGCTACCAACGCTGCTGCTCAAACCGGCCTACGCCGACAGATTTGAAACCGGCGTAACCGTTGAGCAGCTTGGCCAGCTCACCCATGTAAGCCGCCTGCTGGATGAAATCCTCAACCGCACACCCAACCGGCATCAGCCTTACGTAGGCGCGTCGGCCTTTGCGCACAAAGGCGGGCTGCATGTGTCTGCCGTGCAAAAAGACCCGGCCACCTACGAGCATGTGCCGCCGGAAGCTGTCGGCAACAAGCGCCGCATTCTGGTGTCGGATCAGGCCGGCCGCTCCAATGTGCTGGCACAGCTTGAAAGCGCGGGCATTGAGGTGGATGCAGAAGACCCGCGCATCAAGCGGCTGGTGGACGAAGTAAAGGAACGCGAGTTTCTGGGCTATGCCTACGATGGTGCCGAAGCCTCGTTTGAGCTTCTGGCCCGCCGCGCGCTTGGCAACGTGCCGCATTATTTTGACGTGCAGGGGTTCAGGGTGTTGGTGGAGCGCCGCCACAACGCCATTGGCGAACTCGTGACGGTGTCGGAAGCCACCGTCAAAGTCAGCGTCGATGGCGTCAGCATCATGAGCGCGGGGGAGGGCAACGGCCCCGTTAACGCGCTGGATCACGCGCTGCGCAAAGACCTTGGCAAATACTCAAGCTGGCTTGAAGATTTGCGGCTGGCCGACTTCAAGGTTCGTATTCTGACGAGCGGCACCGAAGCCGTCACCCGCGTGATGATTGAAAGTGTGGACAAGGCGGGTGCGCGCTGGTCCACCGTCGGCGTGTCGCCCAATATAGTGGATGCATCGTTTCAGGCACTGATGGATTCCATCACCTACAAGCTGCTGCGCGATGGTGCGCCTGCCGGTCAGACATAAGCACGCCCGGCTTTCTAGCGCGGGCGATGCTGCGTGCCTTCACCAGCGGTGATGAAAACCGCCGTCGCGCTGCCGTCCACGTCGGCTGTGTGCCACACACCCGGCGCGTTGATGATGTAGTCACCTGCCGCCAGCGCAACCGTAGTGCGACTGCCGTCTGGTGCCTCCTGATGCAGCGTCATCGCACCGTGGGTACACAGCACGACCTCCGCCCCACTCGGATGCATCTCCCACATGTCCCAGGGCTGCGTGAAGGTGTACATGCTCACCAGCCGCCCTTCGGCACCGTCGTTTCCATGCCGCCTTGTATAGGCGTCATACCAATCCATATCGCCGGTCATTTCCGGTTGCACCAACGCCGTCGCCCCAAGGCCCAGATGCAAAGGGTACTGCTCAAGGTTTTTAGCCGTCATGGTGTTCCTCCCAGGGGTCGCGGTCTTTGACACATCCTGCATTTTCGAGCGGCGGCCATTCGCCATTGCGGATAGCCACCAAAGCTGCCTCATGACAAAGGACGCGGTAACTGCCGTCAAGCGTCCAGGAGGCTGATGCTCACCTTCCTGAGTGAACACCCCTAAGATCGCCCTGGATCCCGCGATCAAGTCGCGGGACGGCAAGGGGGTGGTGTGTAGCCTGTATGACCTGTTCGACCACGCCCGAAATGCCGTCCGCATCGCGGCTCCATAGTTCCATACCCTTCCTGCGCCATAACTGCCTCCCCGCGACTTGATCGCGGGGCCCAGGGGCTGTACGCGACAAACCAGCAGGCCGATCAGGATTTCCCGATCAAGTGGTCGGAAAGCAAGAAGGGTGGCGGGGTGCATTGCAAGTATGCGCCTCGCCTGTCCGGTGTGCAGGTGCCATACATCGGTCATCATGTGAGATGGTCAGCACACTGTCGGGCAAGAACAGGAGCCACACTTTGACCGCGCCAACCGCAACATCCCGTGGGGTTGTTCTCGCCGCGAGCGCCTATGTGCTGTGGGGGTTCCTGCCGCTGTTTTACCGCGAACTGGACCATGTGCCGGTGTTGGCGATCCTCACCCATCGCGGGCTGTGGGCGCTGGTGTTTGTGGCACTGCTCGTCACCCTCATGGGGCGGTGGCCACATGTGCTGGTTGCTGTGCGCACGCCCCGCAGCCTGCTCATTTTGTCCGTAACCGGACTGTTGATCGCCAGCAACTGGGGTGGCTTCATTTTTGCCGTGACCAATGATCTGGTGCTCGGTGCCAGCCTTGGCTACTTCATCAATCCGCTGATGAGCGTGGCGCTGGGCGTGGTGCTGCTGGGCGAGCGCCTCAACACAGCACAACGCATCGCCATTGCACTGGCCGCGTTCGGCGTGCTCAACGAGATCATTCTTATTGGCGACGTGCCGTGGATAGCGCTTTTTCTGGCCAGCACCTTTGCCGCATATGGCTATCTGCGCAAAACCGTCGGTGTTGAAAGCCTCGACGGGTTGTTTGTTGAAATGGCCGTGCTGTCGCCGCTGATGGTCGGTTATCTGGTTTGGAGTGGTGGCGTGACACTCGGCTTCGCCCACACGGACCTTCTCACCATTGGCCTGCTGCTGCTGACCGGGCCTTTCACGGCCATACCGCTGTTGCTGTTTGCCGCAGGCGCACGCCGCATAACTCTGGCGGCTGTCGGCATTCTTCAGTTTCTGGCACCTAGCATCATGTTTCTGCTCGCCGTCTTTGTGTTTGACGAACCATTCGGCCTCGCCAATGCGCTGACCTTCGTCGGCATCTGGCTTGGTCTGGCTGTATTTGCGTGGGATGCATTGCGCGCGCGCTAGTCCATCTGCGCTTCGAGCGCGGCAGGTATCTCATCCACAGCGCGAACAATGCAGTACATCTTCTCAAGTGCTCCATGGGAAAAGCCCGCCGCCACAATATGCGTGAGCAGGTCACCAAGCGGCGTCCAGTATCCGTCCGTATCCAGAATAATAATCGGTTTGGCGTGGCGGCCAAGCTGCTTCCACGTCAGAATGTCTACGAACTCAGCGATAGTGCCGATACCACCGGGCAGAACCACAAACGCATCCGCCCGCTCCGCCATCATCTGCATCCGGTCGTGCAGGGTCTCGGTTTGTATGTGTGGGCACGCAGGCGCGTCGCGCATCACATCAGGCGTTTCAAGAAAGCCGGGGATGATGGCCTCAACCTCGCCATCGGCATCTGCCGCTGCACGAGCCAGCACCCCCATCAGGCCGATGCCGCCACCGCCGTAAACAAGTTTGATCTGTGATCTGGCCAGCCATTCGCCAAGCGATCGGGCGGCATGGGTGTAGGCAGCACTGTTTCCTGCTGCACTGCCAGAAAAAACCGTTATAACGCGGATATTACCGTTCATGTTTCGCTGTTCGTGTGCGCTGCAACAAATGAGCCGCTGGTGGTTCACAATTAACGCAGTTTGCACGTAAAAGCAGACGACGTCGCGCAGATGCCTTATTTTTAGGCTACGCAAGATCAGGTGCGTTCAGGGAGAAAAGCCAAATGTCGCGAGGCATTGCCATCATCGGCGGCGTGGTCGCCGCTGTAGCTGTATTACTGCTGGTGTGGTTTTTCCTGTTTTCCGGCGATACCGATGAGCCGGTGGTCGCCGACGATGCTGCCGTTTCTGGCGAAGACAACGTCCAGGCAGCCCCGGACCCTGCGGTTGCAGAGCCGCAGGTGCCCAGCTTCGACATCGTCCGTGTCGAGCGCGACGGCCAGACCGTCGCCGCAGGTCGCGCAGAACCTGGTGCCATCATCCGCCTGATTGATAATGGCGAGACCATCGCCGAAGCTGTTGCCGACAGCCGCGGCGAATGGGTGATTGTGCTGGATGAGCCGCTTGGCGTCGGCGACCGCCAGTTGCGCCTTGAGGCCGAGTTGCCCGACGGCACGCTACTCAACTCAAAGCAGGTCGTCTCTATTTCCGTGCCCGAAGACCCCAAGGCCGAGGCCCTTGTTGTGCTTCAGGGTGGTCCTGATACGGCCAGCCGCGTGCTGCAGGGCACCGGCGTGGTGGCTGACGGCGGCGCGCTGACCCTTGATACGGTGGACTATGGCGAAGGCGGCACGGTCATTTTCTCAGGCCGCGCGCCACAAAACGCCGATGTGCGCATTTATGTGGACAACGTGCCCGCAGGCGACGCCATGGCCGATGAAAAAGGCCGCTGGACGGTGACCGCCATGATTCCCATCGCCCCCGGCGTGCACGAGCTTCGGGTGGACCAGCTTGATGCTCAGGGCCTTGTGCTGGCCCGTCTTGAGGCCCCGTTTGAACGCGCCACAGCAGAAGACGTCGCCATGGTGCTGCGCGACGGCAAGGTGGTAATCCAGCCCGGCAACAATCTGTGGAAAATCGCCCAGCGGCTGTATGGCTCCGGCTACCAGTACACGGTGATTTATCAGGCCAACCGCGACCAGATTCGCGACCCCAACCTGATCTATCCCGGTCAGGTGTTTGAAGCACCCGGCAACCTGCGTTAGTCCTTCCCACCTTGTTTCCCGGCCACATGCGGCTATGTATCTGAGGGGAAACCGCAGACGTGGTGCGGTTTTTGGTGCATAAGGGCATTGACCCGCACCCCTGTTGCCTCCGGGAGTCTCCCCAAATGTCGCCACGCTTTGGCGTATCCAACGGCCAGCAATCAACGCTTGATGTGCCGCGCGCCGGTGCCAGAGAAGCCGTGCGCGATCTGCTGCCGTTCCTGTGGCCCAAGGGTCGGCCTGATCTTCGCCTGCGCGTGGTTATCGCCATGGTGGCGCTGGTGTTGGCCAAGGGCGTGACGGTCTCGATGCCCTTTCTCTACAAACTTGCGGTAGACGCGCTCGATAAGAATAACGCCGCTGAAATTGTCATAGGGACGGTCATCACGCTGATTGTCGCCTATGGTGTCGCCCGTATCCTGATGATTGGTCTGGCCCAACTGCGCGACGGGCTGTTTGCCCGCGTCGGCCAGAATGCCGTGCGCGCGGTCGCCTTGCGCACATTTCGCCACCTGCACGCCCTGTCGCTGCGGTTTCACCTCAGCAGGCGGACCGGCGGCCTCAGCCGGGTAATCGAGCGCGGCGTCAAGGCGATCGAGTTTCTGCTGCGCTTCACGCTGTTCAACATTGGCCCCACCATTCTGGAATTGCTGCTGGTCGCGGGCATCCTGTGGTGGACCTTCAACATCTGGTTTGCGGTCGTCACGCTGGTGACCGTGGGCGGTTATATCTGGTTCACGTTCAAGGTCACCGAGTGGCGCATCGGCTTCATTCGTTCCATGAACCACTCAGACGAGCGCGCCCACACCAAGGCCGTGGACAGCCTGCTCAATTTTGAGACAGTCAAGTATTTCGGCAACGAAACCCACGAGGCAGACCGGTTCGACAAGTCAATGGCGCGCTATGAAGACGCTGCTGTGCGCTCAACCAAATCGTTGTCCTGGCTCAACGCCGGGCAGGCCGCCATCTTCGCCGTAGGCCTGTCGGCGCTGATGAGCATGGCGGCCTATGGCGTGGCGGCGGGCACCATGACCATTGGCGACTTTGTGCTGGTCAATACCATGCTGATCCAGCTCTACCAGCCGCTGAACCTGCTGGGCTTCGTCTATCGCGAAATCAAGCAGGCACTGGTGGACATGGAGACCATGTTTGCGCTGCTGGGCGTTGGTGCCGAGGTAAAGGACACGCAGGAGGCCCGACCGCTGGCCCAGCGCGGCGGAGAAATCCGGTTTGAAAACGTCGATTTTTCCTATGATCCCGCGCGCCAGATCCTCAAGGGTGTTGATTTTACCGTGCCAGCCGGGCGGATGGTAGCCATCGTTGGCCCGTCCGGCGCGGGCAAATCCACCATCTCGCGTCTGCTGTTCAGGTTTTACGATGTCACCAGCGGTCGCATCCTGATTGATGGTCAGGACGTGCGTGACGTAACGCAGGCAAGCGTGCGCGCTGCCATCGGCATCGTTCCGCAGGACACTGTGCTGTTCAACGACAGCATTCGCTACAATATCCGCTATGGTCGGCCGGATGCGACCGACGAGGAGGTGGAAGAAGCGGCGCGCATGGCGCAGATCCACGACTTTGTGTCGCGGCTTCCCGATGGCTATGACAGCCAGGTAGGCGAACGCGGCCTCAAATTGTCGGGCGGCGAAAAGCAGCGCGTGGCGATTGCCCGTACCCTGCTGAAGAACCCGCCGATCCTGCTGCTGGATGAAGCCACGTCAGCGCTGGACACCCACACCGAAAAAGAAATCCAGGCATCGCTCTCCATTGTCTCCCGCGACCGCACCAGCCTGGTTATTGCTCATCGGCTCTCAACGGTGGTGGACGCCGACGAGATTATCGTGCTGGACCATGGTCGCATCCGCGAGCGCGGCACCCATGCGGACCTTTTGGCCAGGAACGGTGCCTATGCCGCCATGTGGCAGCGCCAGCAGGAAGCCCAGCGCGCCGAAGAGATTTTGCATGTGGTCGCGGAATCCGATGAAACCGATCCGCTGCCACCCGAACTCGTACCCGCAAAATAGGCTCACCGTGATAGGTTGATGTTTGCCGACGCGCGGAGAACGATGTGAAAGAAGCAAGATGCCAATGCGGAAGGGTGACCGCCACTGTAACGGGTGAGCCTGTAGGTGTGGTGGTCTGCCACTGCCTGGATTGCCAACGCAGGTCAGGATCAGTGTTTGGCATTGGCGCATATTATCCCGCGCAAAACGTGCAGATTTCAGGGCCGACAACCCACTTCACACGACCGACTGACATTGGAAACACTTTCCATGAGGATTTTTGCCCGGTCTGCGGTACCACCCTGTATTGGTCGTCTGACAAAAACCCCGGCATGATCGGAATTGCCGTCGGCGCATTTGGTGATCCGCACTTTGCAGCGCCGGCGCGGTCTGTGTGGGAACAGTCCTGCCATGATTGGCTCGCATTGCCGACTAATATTGAACACTTCGAGAAGGGCAGGGCGTAATATCTGCTCCTTGTTTTGAAAGGACCATTGAGACCCGATGCGTGAGTTGTTGTCGTTCATTCCTCCGATGCACCCCGAAGGTCGCCGTTTTGTGGTGATTTTTGCAGCGGTGGCGCTTGTGCTGTTCTTCATTTGGCAGCCGCTGGGGTGGCTTGGCGTGATCGCAACCGTTTGGTGTGCGTGGTTCTTCCGCGACCCAGAACGGGTGACGCCTGAGCGCCCGGGTCTCATCATTGCACCGGCGGACGGTGTGGTGAACATGATTACTCAGGCCGCGCCACCGCCTGAACTGGGGCTTGGCGAAACACCACTGACGCGCATCAGTATTTTTATGAATGTGTTCAACGTGCATATCGTCCGCTCGCCCGTCGAGGGGGCCGCTGTGCGTACCTCGCATCGCCCAGGCAAGTTCTTCAATGCATCGCTGGAAAAGGCATCTGAGGAAAACGAGCGCTACTCGATCTTAATGCGGACAGGTGGCAGCCACGACTACGCCGTGGTGCTGGTGGCGGGCCTAGTGGCGCGGCGTATTTTGCCGTTCATCACCCAGGGTGCGCATCTTGAACCCGGAGACCGGCTGGGCCTTATCCGATTTGGCAGTCGTGTGGATGTCTATCTGCCTGCGGGTCTTGAGCCGCTGGTAAGCGTTGGCCAGACAAGCGTCGGGGGAGAAACCGTGCTGGCAGACCACCGCGCCCATGATGACCACCGGCCAGGGCGGCGCTCCTGATGACTATGCCGCCGCCAATCGAAAAGGATGGCCGAAGCCGCATGAAGCGGGCCGGTGAACGGCTGCGGCCACCACCCCTGCGCAACCTTCTGCCCAACATTTTGACGGTGCTGGGGCTGTGTGCCGGGCTCACTGCCATCCGCTTCGGGCTGGAAGGCCGCTTTGAGTTTGCCGTCTATGCCATTTTGGTGGCAGCGCTTCTTGACGCACTGGATGGGCGTGTTGCGCGGATGATGCAGGGGCAGTCGAAGTTTGGCGCGGAGCTGGATTCACTGGCTGATTTTTTTAATTTCGGCGTCGCGCCTGTGCTCATTTTGTACACCTGGAGCCTGGATGCTCTGGGTGGTCTTGGCTGGGTCGCGGTGCTTGGCTATGCGGTTGCCTGCGCACTGCGGCTTGCCCGTTTCAACGTGACGGCAGACGACCCCGACCGGCCGTCATGGGCATCTTCATTTTTCATCGGCGTTCCCGCGCCCGCCGGGGCCGGGCTGGTGATGCTGCCACTCTATATGGACTTCGCCAACGTCACGACGTTTAACACCTGGCCGTCGCTGGTCGCGATACATATAGCCGTGGTGGCTTTCCTGATGGTCAGCAGCCTGCCGACATTTTCAGGAAAGCGTCTGCGGTTGTCCGCACGCCGCGACAGGGCCCTGCCGGTTTTGCTGGGCGTGGCCCTTACGGCCGCACTTGCCATCAGTTACCCGTGGGCCGTGCTGATTGCTATTGCACTGCTGTATGTGGCGACGCTGCCGCTTTCGTTCTGGCGGCATCGTGTGCTGTTGAGACGCACACAGCATGTGCGCGCGGCACGGGACCGCGATCTGGGCGGAGACTGACCGGCGAAGATTGATCGGGCCTTCTACTCAGCCGCGCCGTAACGACCCCGCTCGCGGGCCGGTTCGCGGCCAAGCCGCATCATCACCCAGTCACGCCACCCACCGGCACTTTCGCGCAGCACCACGGGTGCGGCCAGCATCACCGGCGTCACCACCAATGTCAGCAGTGTGGCAAAGCTCAGGCCGGAAATGATCGCAGTTGAAAGCTGAACCCACCACACAGCCACAGGTCCGCCATATGTGACTGACCGGTCAAAGAACCCCACATTGATTTGCGTCGCCATAGGCAAGAGGCCGCAAATGGTGGTGATGGTGGTAAGCAGCACCGGGCGCAGACGCTGGCCTGCCGTGCGCAACACGGCTTCAATCGGGTCCATGCCACGTGCCAGCAGGCTCTGGAAGGTATCAATCAGAACAATGTTGTTGTTCACCACAATACCCGCCAGCGCCACGATGCCGGTGCCGGTCATGATGACCGAAAATGTCTGGCCGGTAATGACCATGCCCAGCAACACGCCCATGGTGGACATGATGACCGCCGAAAGTGTCAGCACCGAATGGTAGAACGAGTTGAACTGCGTCAGCAGGATGATGAACATCAAGAACAATGCCGCGATCATGGCATTGCCCAGAAACGCCGCTGACTCGGCCTGGTTTTCGTCGGCGCCGCGGAACCGCACATTGACCCGCGGGTCAATGTTGGCGTCATTTTCTATCCATGACTTGAGTTCGGTGACTTTCGTGTCGGCCAGCACGCCTTCAACAGTGTTGGCCTTCACGTCCATCACCTGAATGCCGTCGATCCGGGTGATCTCGTTCACCTGCTTGGCAGGCTCACGGGTCACGAAATTCGACAACGGCACCAGTCCGTTGGGCGTGCGCAGCCGCAACTGGTCGAGCTGGTCTATGGAACGGTCCGCAACGGGGAAGCGCGCACGGATGTCCACTTCATCGTCGGCATCATTGGGCCGGTATGTGCCTACAAGTATGCCGTTTGTGACCATCTGCACCATGGCGCCAACCGCAGACACATCAGCCCCGAAGCGTCCGGCCTGTTCGCGGTCGATTTTCAATACCCACTCAATGCCAGGCAGCGGCAAGCTGTCTTCAATGTCGATGAGGTCATCCACATTGTTTTCCAGATGATCACGCACCCGCTGGGTTTCTGCCCTCAGAAGGGCCGCATCATTGGACGAAAGCTGTATCTGCACATCCTTGCCCGTTGGGGGTCCGTCCTCGCGTTTGCGCACTTCAACATGAAGACCGGGAATGTTTTTTGTCTTCTGCCGGATTTCTTCAAGAATAATGGCGCCCGGACGGCGCTGCTCATACGGCGCCAGTTCAATGGAAATGCGCCCGATCATGTCCGCCGGTGCATCGCCGCCCTGTCCGGGGCCGCCCTGGCCCGGGCCTGTTTGTGAAAACGCCGACTCGACCCCTTCAACGGCCAATACGATGCGCTCCACCTCGACAACGAGATCGCGCATTTCGGTGGCTGACAGGTTGCCGCGTGCACTCACCAGAATGGCGGCCTGTTCGGGCTCGGTCTCAACAAAGAACTCAACGCCGTTGTTGAACGCCCCATACAGGAAGAAGATGCTCACAAGCACCCCGAGTGCTGCCAGCATGACCGTGACAGGCCTCCGGATCAGCTTGTCAAGCATCCGCACATAGATGCCGGTCATGCCTTCGAGCGCCCGCACGTCGCCGGATTCAGCGCCTGACAACATGCGCAAGGTGGCCTGATTGACCGCTTCCGCCTTGCCGAAAATCGACCCAAGAACCGGCAGGAAGATGAGCGCCGTCACCAGTGAAGCAATGAGCACAAATATCAGCGTCATCGGCAGATAGGACATGAACTGGCCGGATACACCCGGCCACAGCAACATCGGCAGGAACGCTGCCAGCGTTGTGGCGGTGGACGAAATGATCGGCCAGAACATGCGCGACGACGCGGCCATGTAAGCCTCGGCACGGTCCACCCCTTCCGACATTTTCCGGTCGGCGTATTCCACAATCACAATAGCCCCATCCACCAACATGCCGACCGCCAGCAGCAGCCCGAACATCACCATCATGTTGAGCGTGAGCCCGGACAGAGCCAGCAGGAAGAAGCCAATGAGGAAAGAGGTGGGAATGGCAATGCCGACCAAAATTGCCGAGCGCATACCAAGTGCTGCCACCACCACAATCATCACCAGACTGATTGCGGTAATGATCGAGGCTTCAAGCGAGTTGATTGAACGGAAAATCCACGAGGACTGGTCCTGCGTGAACGTAATGTTGATGTCGTCCGGCCAGCCTGCCGTCTCAGCAGCAACGACCGCCCGCACGGCATTGTTGGTGTGAATAATGTTGGTGCCGAGGCGCTTCGTGACTTCAATCACAATGGCAGAGCCACCGTTGAAGCGCGCAAAGTTGTCAGCGTCCTTGAACGTACGCCTAATCTCGGCAATGTCGTCCAGCGTCACAACACCCTCACCGGATGATTTGACGGCAAGGCTCATCACATCCTCGCGACTTTCAAACAGGCCGGGCACTTTGACGTTGAAGCGGCCCTGGCCGGTGTCCAGCGCACCGGCGGCCACAAGCTGGTTGTTGAGCGAAACAGCATTGATGAGTTCACGCTGCGACACGTCGTAGGATTCAAGTTTCACCGGGTCGATAATGACCTCAAGAAGCTCCTCGCGATCGCCCACCAGTTTTGCCTCAAGCACCGTTGGCACACTTTCGATGGCGTCCTGCAGCCGGCGCGCATGAGTGAGCAGGGTGCGTTCAGGCACCTCGCCGGAAATTGCTACCGCGAGCACCGGAAACAGGCTGGTGTTGAACTCTGTCACAACCGGCTCTTCAGCTTCGGCCGGTATTTCAGCACGTGCCAGATCAACGCGCTCCCGCACATCCTGCAGAGCGTCGTCCTTGTCGAAATCAACATCGAACTCAAGAATGATCCCGGCCATGCCCTGGGTGGCAAAGGCCGTTATTTCCTTGAGACCCTCAAGGGTGCGCAGCTCGGTCTCCATCGGCTTGACCAGCAGCCGTTCACCGTCTTCGGGGGAAATGCCTGGGTAGGGCAGGGTCACGAAGAAAAACGGAATGGGGATATCCGGGTCAGCTTCCTTGGGAATGGCCACATAGGACGTGATGCCGGCAAGGATCAGCAGCACCATGGTTGTGAGCACGGTGCGGGTGCGGCTGACGGAGGCTGCGACAAGCGGGTTCATGAGGCGGCACTTTCATTTTCAAACGTCACGTCCACCTTCTGGCCGTCGCGCACAAACTCCTGACCAACCGTGATGACGGTCGCCTTTTGCGGCAGCCCGCCAACCCACACGCCGTCATTGCCGTCGTCCAGGATGGTAACGGGAACGAACATCGCGGTGTTGTCGTCGTTCACCATTCGTACGCCGATGCTGCCGTCATCGTTCAGCACGAGGAACGCGGGTGACATGAGATGCGCCGTCACAGCTTCCGCCGCCACGATGATTTCAGCGGTAATGCCCGCGCGCAGGCCCGCATCCTTGTTGGGTACAGCAAGCTCAACCCGAAACGTGCGGGTGTCAGAGTCTGCAGTTTTGGCGATGAACCGCACAACACCCTCAATGGTCTCGCCGGTAATTAACCGTGCCTTGCCGACACTACCCATGGACAGTTTTGAGACATCACGCTCCGACACCTGCCCAACAATCAAAATGGGATCCAGATCCACCACTGTGGCGCACGACTGGCCAACTGAGAGGAAGTCTCCAATTTCCACAAAGCGATTATCGACGATCCCATCGAAGGGCGCGGAAATCTGCGTGTGGCTCAACTCGACTTCCATCTGCTTCACCTGCGCCACGGCGGCGTCATATCCCGCCTTGTCAGCGGCAGCCTGTGTCTCGGAGCGGTGCCCTTTGGCTGCGAGTTTGCGTGACGCGTCATATTGCAGCCAGCGCTGCTGACGCAGGGCCTGCGCTTCCGCCAGCATGGCCCCGCGGGCATTGACTGAAAGCCCGCACAGCAGATCGCCCTGTGACACGTATTCACCCTTCTCAACGGGCAGATCGGTCACTGTGCCGGACGTCTCCGCGCGCACATCAACCGCCCGCACCGGCTCGGTCCGGCCCCGCACGACAATGTCGCGCTTCACGGGCCGCGCCTCAAATACGCGTGCACGCACGGATTGTGCAGCCTCGCTCAGGGCGGTTTCAGCCGACCCTTGTTCAAGCGCCGCCATTTCAGCGCGCTCTTCGGCATCTGAATTGGAGTTGAGCTGACCCGACAGAATCCAGAACCCCAGACCAAGGGCAATCACGGCTGCCCAGACATAGCTACGTTTGATGGTCATATGGTGTTAGTCCTGGAATATCTGCCCGTCGTGGCGCGGCTTGAAAATAAGGTGTTGAGGTAGGCTCTAAATGCAGCGGCTGGAAGCCTCATATCTGTCGCACTCATGAGGCTGTTTCCTTATGTGGCGCTGCGGCAACGGCATCATTCTGCCTGGCTGCGGGTAACGCCGCCGCTGCATCCTCTCCGGCGGAGGCTTCAATCAGGTGTCGGTTGCGTTCCAGAAAATCAATATGCGCCTTGCACATGGCAATGCCGTATCGACACACGAAAGCCGCCCCTGCGCTGTCATTAGGTGTTTGCGTCGCTTCCAACTCGCGCAGGCCCTGCCGGGAGTGGTCAATCTGTGCGTCAATCAGCGCCGCAACCCGCGAGCGGGGCAAACGGTCTGCGAACATCATCACGAACGAGAAGTCTGACTTTATCTTGTCTGGCGCAATCGCCTGATTGATGGCCAGGTCAAGCGCGGCCCAGCCGTTTGCTGTCAGCGAATAGACCTTCTTGTCCGGACGTTTTTCCTGCGGCTCTGTGCGGCAGGCAAGCAGACCGTCATCGGTCATTCGGGTAAGCGCTGGATAGATCGAACCAAAGCTCGCATCCATGAAATGGCGCGATGGACCCTGCTCAAACTCTTTCTTGATTTCGTAGCCCGACGCATCGCCAAAGGCGAGCAATCCAAGGCACATCGTGCGAACATCCATTGCGGACCCACTCTCAAACCATGTTTTACGCAGCGTCACGCTTGTTTTTGTGCATGACGGCGTGCAGAAGCGGTATATAGGTCTGATATATACTGATCTGCAAGGGGTGGTACGCACACCACCCCCATCTGGATTGCATAGCCAGGCAGTTTCTGGACGGCTTTTTTAAGTAGGTTGGGCAGCGAAAACGCTATGCCGGACCACTCAGGCTTCTGATTGTCCGCAGCGCAGTATGAAACCGCACAATGCTTAGTTGGCCGGTTTTGAGGGCGGCAATCCTGGCCTGCCAGATGGTGCCTTCACTCATCAGGGCATCCACGCCTTCGGGCGGCAGAGGATCGGTGGCAAGACTTTCCATCAATCTGCGCCAGTCGGCTTCGACCTGCGCCACATAAGATTTGGTCAGGTTGGCAGTGCCCTTGAGTTCAAGGCGTGCATCACTCAGGTGGCGCTTGTAGTCATCGATAGTCCACACGAGCGGCGGCATAGGCTCTGTGGCACGCCATGACTTTACGGCATCCATTTCGTGCCCATGTTCCAGAAGCACAAAATCGTTGAACACAAACTGCCCGCCACCTTGCAGGGCATGGCTTGCAGCCTTGAGCACCTTCTGGCGCGATGGGGCAAAGCACATGTTTTCGCGTGCAAAAAAGCGTCGAAAAACCTTGCTGCCGAAGTCCGGCGTATGTTCGTCAAAAATGTTAAGTGTGATTGCGTCGCGTTGCGGTACGCCAGCCTGCAGCCATGTGCTGCCTTCAGGTTCAAAACATGTGACAGATGCGAGCGTTTCTGACGCCAGCGCGACCGCCGGGCCGCTGGCCCCTGCGGAAAAAATCGCCGCCTTGTCGCCAATCTGCGTGTCGCACAACCTGGCCATCGCGCAAATGACATCTGGCCCGCCGGGCAAGCCAAACCCCTCCCCCCACACACGCGTCCTGACACGGGCGGTCCAGTCCGGATCAGGGTCGATCGTGCCGCTATGCAAAATGCCGGCAGCGCCGGGCATATTCTCGTCCCGTTTGTTCTTGTCCTGGTGGCCGGTTCCAGTCTTTGCAGCCCTGCTGCCCGTTGGCGGCGATTTTTTCACCGTGGCAATGGGTGTCCCGTCCCACCATGCCCGAAACCGCTCCGGAAACGGAATATACCCGTCATCCGGAGTGAGTCGCGTTTTGGAGGGTGTGGGAGCTGATCTTGAAGCGCGTCCTGGCTTTGCTGAATGGCTCTTCGCCCCCCCCTTACCTTTTGCCGCCCACTTACCCTTTGCCGCCCACTTACCCTTTGCAATGTGTGTATCCAGAACTTTGGCCAGCGAGTCCGGCAGTTTTCGCATCTTGCTGAACCGCTCGATGGCGGATGCCGACATATCATCGAGTGCAAGCTGAAACTCCTTCGGCGCCATGGCGTCGAGTTCTTTCTTGCTCTTGGTGATGATATCGCTCACACCCGCTCCGCCCGTTCTGGCACTGTGTCAGCGGGGCAGGGTAGGTCAAACCGGTTAAATTACAACTAATGCGTGTGTAAGATACACCACATGGGTGTGCTCAGGCTTGCTGCGCCCGTAAGTGTTTGGGCGGCGCAATTCTCTCGAGCACAGCCGCAAAGGCAGGCAATCCGATGATGGCCGCGACCATGTTCATCAGGAACATGAAGGCAAGCAGCGCACCCATGTCGGCCTGAAACTTGAGCGGCGACAAAATCCAGGTGGCTACACCCACAGCCAGCATGATGGCGGTATAGACCACCGCCATACCGGTTGAGTGCAGCGCGCCCTCGTAGGCCTCTGCAATGCCAAGACCTTCCTTCTGGTAATATTTGATCTGGCTGTAGAGATAGAACGCGTAGTCCACCCCGATGCCCGTGCCCAGTACCAAAACCGGCAGCGTGGTCACCTTGAGCCCGATCCCCAGCATCACCATGAATACATAGCCAAGGAACATGGCCAGCAGCAGCGGCATACAGCAGCAGATGACCGCGCGCCAGTCCGCGTAGGCAAGAAACACAAGTATGATAATGGTGGCAAAAACATAGAGGATAAGCGGCGCTTCGCTTTCCTCAATCACCTCGTTGGTCGCGGCAATAATGCCGACACCCCCCATGCCCAAACGGATATTGACGTCCGGATTTGGATTGATTTCTTCATAGGCCTCGATAGCCGCCACAACCTTTTTGATCGACGTTGCCTTGTGGTCTTCCATATAGGCAATCACCGGCAGAATGGTGCAGGCGTCGTTCAACAATCCGGTCGTTTTGGGGACTGCCGATGTGGCGCCAATGAGCTGCGACGGCGTAGGCGGCAGTTCGCGCCACTTGAGATTGCCTTCAGCGCCGATGGACTGGAAATAGCGCGCCGCAAATGGCAGCGAATCCACCGATACAACACTTGGCACACTCTTCATGTAGAGCGAAAAGCGGTCCACATAGTTCATGATATCCGGGTCAATACATCCGTCTTGCGGGGTTTCCAGAATGATGATCAGCACATCGGTCGGAACGCTGAGCGCAGTCGCAATATAGGCCGTATCCAGGTTGTATTTTGAATCAGCCCGCAGCTCAGAGGCACCAGGCGTGAGATCGCCCACATGCCGTTCGCGGCTGACCAGATACGCTGCTGCCAGCGATACAAACACCAGCCCCACAACAATCACCGCCGGACGGGGGCGCGCCACTTTTGCAATGATGCTCATCACACGCTCGCGTTGCCCGCGCGCGCGAATGAACAGCCGAACCTGCTTCTCATCCCGTGGAATGTAAGACGCAATCAACGGCAGCATCACTAGGTTGGTGATGATCTTCAACGCGACGCCAATGGTGGCGATAATGGCGATGTCGCGCACCACGCCAACAGGAATGAGGTAGAGCGTCACAAAGCCGACAAGGTCTGTCACCAGCGCCATGGAGCCGGGCACAAGCAGCCGCCGGAACGTAGCCCGCGCCGCCGACATGCCGTCCTGACCCTTGGATATCTGCGTCGCAATCAGGTTGACCTGCTGCATCCCGTGACTGACGCCAATGGCATAGACCAGGAACGGCACCAGAATGGCAAGCGGATCAAGCGCGTAGCCGATCATGGCCAGCACACCAAACTGCCAGACCACCGACACCAGCGATGACCCGATAGCCAAGGCAGACAGTGTAAACGACCGGACATACATAAAGACAGCGATGCCGGTGAGCAAAAATGCGAGGCCGAAAAAGGCAACCGCGATGACGGCGCCTGCAGCGATGTCACCGATGAACTTCGGAAACCCGATGATCATCACGTCCGTCTGGTCATCTGAGAATGGCGCACGGATTTTCTGTTCCATGATGTCGGCAACTTCGAGCGCCAGATTGGCCGTGCTCGAAATGTCTCCATCACCAGCGCCGGCCTCCTGCAATTGCAGCAAAATGATTGACGCCGTTTCGTCCAGCGCTACCAGATCTCCATAAAGGTCACTGGTCAGAATACGTTCGCGTATCCGGTCCACGTCTGCTTGCGTAATGCTGTCGGCTGTGACGTCGCCGGGGATTACGTCGAGAAGGTCAAATCCTTCCTCGCGGATTTCCAGTATCTGCGTGTTCGGGGTCCACAGCGATATCAGCCGCGCCCGGTCAACGCCGGGCAGATAGCGTGCTTCTTCGGTGATGGCATACAGGCGTTTGAAATATTCGACATTCCACATGTCGCCGGTTTTGCTGCGCAGACCGATGATAACCAGGTTCGCGCCGGGCAGGTCTTTTTGATACTCGAAATAGGTCTGGATATAGGGATGTTCGAGGGGAACCTGCTTGAGAAAACCGGCTTCCATTTTGAGGCCGGTTGCAAAATAGCCGGTGATGACTGTCGCAATGGCCATGGCAATGAGAACCGTGCCGCGCCACCGAAAAATGGTGTCTTCAAAGACCTGAATCATGTGCCCCTCCCCCCGAGGGTGATCGCCGACGCCTTGTTGAGCAGCGTCTTGCCATCGAATTGTCGCGCAGGCGACAAGAGAATCCACCCGCTCTTCAGTTAAAAAGCATGGCAGTGTTGCCGCACGCGCGCAACGCTCCACAGGGGCGTAAAAAATCAACGCTTTACGCAGCGGCGCGGACCACTATCCTGCCAACCAACAAGATGTGCTGGGGAGGCACCCGATGATCAAATCACTTTTTGCGCGCAGAAATAAGGGTGACGAGGACGCTAAGCCGGTTGCCGGCTTTTTTGCGAAAGTAGCAGATGCCAGAAAAGCCGGGCAGCTTGTTGACGGCGAAATGGATGGTGTTGACCGCACCAAAGTGGCCGCGGCCGTCTTGATGGTGGAAGTGGCGCGTCTGGATACGGACTATTCCGACCAGGAAACAGATCGTATCTGCGCCATCATGCAGCGCGAGTTTGGCATGTCGCTTGAGCAGGCAAGCAGCCTTCTCGACACCGCCGAGACGCGCCATGAAGAAGCCTACACAAACTGGCTGTTCACAAAAACGATCAAAGAAAAGGCGGGTCTTGAGGAGCGTGCCAAGGTGATGGAACACCTGTGGGACATTGCCTATGCCGATGGCGAACTGCACGACCTTGAAGCTGACCTGCTGCTGCGCATCGGCCAGGCCATGGGGCTGCCGGAAAACGAGCGCATCATGGCGCTGGAGCGGGTATTCGCCAAACGCGTACCCGAACTTCTGGCGGCGCAGGCCTGACACCCACGAAATACCGAACATCCTTCACGCCATGGCTGCGCTTGAGCTGCGGCGGTGTACTGACATTTATCGATGAGGAACGCACACCCAATGGGAAAAAACAGAGAGTTTGACGTCGTTGTCTATGGTGCCACGGGCTTTACCGGTCGGTTGGTCGCGGAATATCTGAATGCGCAATATGGCGTTGGCGGCGACTTGAAATGGGCCATGGCCGGACGCAGCGACAAGAAACTTGCGCAGGTGCGCGACGAAATGGGCATCTCCAAAGACGTGCCGTTTGTTGTGGCGGATGCCTCCGACCCCGCGTCCCTGAAAGCGATGGCGGAGCGCACGTCTGTGGTGCTGACAACGGTTGGCCCTTATCAGATGTATGGCAGTGACGTTGTGGCGGCCTGCGCTGAAGCAGGCACAGACTATGTCGACCTGTGCGGTGAAACACCGTGGATGCGCTGGGTGATTGATACCCACAGCGCAACGGCGGAAAAAACCGGTGCCCGCATCGTGCTGTCGTGCGGCTTCGACTCAATCCCGTTCGACCTCGGTGTCTTCTTCCTGCAGGACGAAGCCAAAAAGAAGTTTGGTTCAACAGTGCCGCGCGTCAAAACCCGTGTGCGCGCCATGAAAGGCACGTTCTCCGGCGGTACGGTTGCCAGTTTTCGGTCAACCATGGCGGAAGCAGGCAAGAACCCGGACGTCATCAAGATCCTGCAGGACCATTTTGCCCTTACACCGGGCTTCTCTGGCCCCCCACAGCCTGAAGGCAACAAGCCGGAATACGACGAGGGCCTGGGCATGTGGCTGGCTCCTTTCGTGATGGCCCCCATCAACACCCGCAACGTCCATCGCTCCAACGCGTTGCTTGGCCATGCCTACGGCAAAGACTTTGTATATGACGAAATGATGCTGGCAGGCCCCGGCGAGCAGGGGGAGGCGATTGCAAAAATGATTGCAGGCGACACATCCCTGATGAGCGACGATGCGCCCAAGCCCGGCGAAGGCCCGTCCAAAAAAGAGCGCGAAGAGGGCATGTATGACGTGCTCATCATCGGCGAATCCGGTGACGGTAAAACCATCAAGGTTGGTGTCACCGGCGACCGTGACCCGGGCTATGGCTCAACGTCCAAGATCATTGCGGAAGCTGCTGTGTGTCTGGCCAAAGACGATGTGGTGGAAGGGGGCGGCATCTATACGTCCGCACCTGCCATGGGCCTCACGCTGGTCAACCGTCTGGTTGCCAATGCAGGGCTGACGTTCAAGGTCGAAGGCTGACAAGCATAGTTGCCCTTTGCAAAAGCAAGGCTGACGCAACGTTTTTCAAATATCAAAACGCCGGGACTCGCATCCCGGCGTTTCGTCTATTAAATCAGGTACATAAACTATTCAGCGAAACCCAGAACAACAAACATGAGGATGAGGAAATGAGCGAAGCATGGATCATTGACGCCTGCCGTACACCGCGCGGCATCGGCAAGGCAGGCAAGGGCGCCCTTTGGGAACTGCACCCCCAGCATCTGGGCTCAACTGTGCTCAAGGCAATTGCCGAGCGCAACAGCCTCAAGACCGAAGAAGTGGACGACATCATCTGGGGCACGTCCTCCCAGCGCGGCAAGCAGGCCGGCGACCTTGGCCGCATGGCAGCGCTGGACGCAGGCTATGACGTGCGCTCGTCAGGCATGACGCTCGATCGTTTTTGTGGCTCCGGCATCACCACCGTCAACATTGCGGCCGCCAACATCATGTCCGGCATGGAAGACCTCGTGATTGCCGGTGGCACAGAGATGATGTCGCTCGCAGGCCAGCCCGGCCACGAGCAGACACAGCCATTCCTCGACAGTGGCAACGAGCACCTGCGCGACATGCATCCCCAGCCCCATCAGGGCGTATGTGCGGATGCTATCGCCACCCTTGAAGGCATTACCCGTGAGGCCGTTGACGATCTGGCGCTTGTCAGCCAGCAGCGTGCTGACAATGCCATCAAGAATGGTCACTTCGACAAGGCACTGGTGCCGGTCTATCACCTTGATGGCAAGCTGGCGCTCGACAAGGAAGAGTTCCCGCGTCCCCAGACAACCCGTGAAGGCCTTGCCGGATTGAAGGCGTCATTCGCAGCGATTGCCGATTTTGCCCTCGATGAGAAAGGCACGACATTCCGCAAGCTGGTGCAGCAGGTGTATCCTGACCTCGACATCAACCACATCCACCATGCCGGCAACTCATCTGGTGTTGTGGACGGTGCAGCTGCCGTGCTTCTGGCATCGCCTGACTATGCCAAAAAGAATGGCATGAAGCCGCGTGCCCGCGTGGTAGCCATGGCCAATATGGGCGACAGCCCCACCCTGATGCTCAACGCGCCTGTGCCCGCTGCCAAAAAAGTGCTGCAGAAGGCAGGCATGAAGCTTGAAGACATCGACCTGTTCGAAATCAACGAAGCGTTTGCGGTTGTGGCTGAAAAGTTCATCCGCGATCTCAACCTTGATCGCGACAAGGTCAACGTCAATGGCGGTGCCATGGCACTGGGGCATCCGATCGGGGCTACCGGTTCCATCCTCATCGGCACGATGGTTGATGAGCTTGAACGTCAGGACAAGAAGTTTGGTCTTGTCACCATGTGTGCGGCGGGTGGCATGGCCCCTGCCATCATCATCGAGCGCATGAACTAGAACACGCTGACCACCGGCGGCAGCCAAAAACTGCCGCCGGTGTTTTTTCAAAGGCCGGGAGAGAAAAATGAGCGACCGTATTTCCGTATCCATCGAAGACGGTGTGGCTGACGTTCGCCTGACCCGTGCCGACAAAATGAATGCGCTCGACGACGCCATGTTCGAGGCGCTCATCAGTACCGGCGAAGCGCTAGCCGCCAACCCTGACGTGCGCTGTGTTGTCATTTCTGGCGAAGGTCGGGCATTTTGTGCCGGGCTCGACATGGGCAACTTCGGCAAGATGGCGCAAGCCAAGCCGCAGGATGCATCTCCCGCCAAGGGCGGCGGTCGCCTTGAGCAACGCACCCACGGCATGTCAAATCGTCCGCAATATGCAGTGCGCGTCTGGCGCGAAATGCCGGTGCCGGTAATTGCCGCCGTCCACGGCGTTGCATTTGGCGGGGGCTTCCAGGTTATTCTGGGCGCCGACATGCGCTACATCGCGCCGGACACCAAACTGTCCATCATGGAAATCCGCTGGGGCCTGGTGCCGGACATGGCGGGCACACAAATCATGCGGCATCTGGCGCGCGAGGATATTGTCCGGGAACTGACATATACCGGCCGCGTGTTCTCAGGTGAAGAAGCGCTGGAGTACGGCTTTGCAACCCGCGTGGAAACAGACCCGCTGGCCGCAGCCCTGGCTACCGCCCGCGACATTGCCTCCAAAAGCCCATCAGCCATCGAAGCCTCCAAGCGTCTGCTGAGTGCGGCGCTGTATGCGGGCGAAGAAGACGGCCTGGTGCTTGAATCTGTCGAGCAGGACCACCTGATCGGCAGCGCCAACCAGATTGAAGCGGTCATGTCACAGCTTGAAAAGCGCGATGCCAGCTTTGCACCAGCCCGCACGGGTGACGCGCCCAAGCTCAGTAAAGTCAGCTAGCTGCTACTTCTTGCCAAAGCCTGCAATACGGTCGCGCATGTCCGGCCCAACGCCCTGCGACTTATATATCTCGTGGGCCAGACCGGAAGTCAGGTCGAGGCCGTCCGTGTCGAGCAGCAGTTTCTTGAGCGCGCGCAGCGAGAACCATGAGTTTTCCAGCATGGTTTTCGTGAACGCATTTACGGCATCATAAAAGCCGTCATCCGCGTAGCAGGCATTTGCAAGCCCCATGACTTCGGCCTGCCGACCAGAGTAGGTCTGCGCGGTCAGCATCATTTCGGCAGCTTTGGTCTTGCCAACCCGTCGCGGCAGGCGCTGGCTCATGCCCCATACCGGCGTCAGCGCCCACTTTGCATGGGTGTCTGCAAACTTTGCATTCTCACTTGCCAGAATAATATCGCCCGCCAGCGCCAGTTCGAGCGCGCCCGTATAGCAATGACTGTGTACGGCGCTGATGACGGGCTGAGGCAGGTTCGCCAGCCGCTCAATCACAAGCGGCTGAAAGTTGGGGCGGGGCAGTTTTTCACCAGCCGCGATATCGCCGAGATCATGCCCGGCAGAAAAACACCGCCCGGCCCCGCGCACCACCACGCAGCCAACACCATCTGTATCTGTTTCAATGGATGCTATGTGCGCATCCAGCTCTTCAAACACCGGCACGTTGAGCGCGTTCAACTTGTCCGGCCGATTGATGGTCAGCGTCGTCACGCCATCCCTGTCGTCACGCAACACGAGATCACCCATTGTCATCTCCCTCTTCTCATCCCGATTAGAACTTCGGTTGTGCCTACTTAGCCCTTAAGCTATCCCAAGCTCCACTTAAGTTGGCCCATTTGGACGCAGTATGCATACACGACTGACAGTCGTAACCGTCACCCATAATGGCGGGTTGGTTATCGGTGGTTTGCTTGACAGCTTACCGGCGCAGATACCGCTTGTGGTTGTGGATAATGCATCAACGGACAACACCCTCGATATTATTGCGTCCAAACGACCTAACGCCACGGTTCTGCGCAACGAGATAGGACAGGGCTATGGCCGTGGCGCGAGCAGGGGACTAAATGCGGTAGAAACTGAGTTTGCATTACTCGCAAACCCGGATTCGGTGTTGAGCGAGGATGCGATTAAAGCCCTCCTCGCGGCGGCAGATACATACCCAGATGCTGCAATGTTTGGACCGGTACACAAAACGGGCGACGGGCGTATTGAGCCCAGCCACGATGTTGAGTTGTGGCGCAGGCATCTGTTCGGCAAACGTGATGGCGAGGTATCACCCGACGGTGATATCTGTGTTGAGTTTGTTTCTGGCGCCGTCAATCTTGTGCGCATGGATGTGATGCGCAAAGTCGGCTTTTACGATCCTGAAGTGTTCCTTTATTTTGAGGATGACGACATGTGTATGCGCATTCGTCGCGCCGGATACAGTGTCGTGGTTGTAGCGCAGAGTGTCGTCGTGCATCTCAACTCAGGCTCAGTGCGCCCCAACGCTTCTTACTATTGGGAAAAGTTCTGGCATATTGCCTGGTCTCGCATTCATATTGAGCGCAAGTATCGGGGGCAGGCAGCTGCGATGCGGCTGGCCGCAGTGGATACGCTGCGCTACGGCGTTAAGGCAGTCGCAAATGCTATCGTGTTTCGCGGGTTTCAGGCACGCAGGGATGCCGCGCGGTGCGCAGGTACATGGGCAGCATTGTGGGGTGTGCGCGCCATTCCCCCCGAAGCAGAGGGGCACCTATGAGCTTCATAAAAAAACTTCGCCAAAAAGTCCGTAAGCTGACAACGTCGGAACCAAAGCTTGGCCCTGAAATATCAATCGGACGCCATACTTATGGATTGTCGCGGCGTATGGTCGCCGGCGCTTCGATGGAAGCCCCTCTTACAGTGGGGGCGTTTTGTTCCATAGGCCCGGATGTTCTGTTTTTCTCAAAGGCTGATCACCCGATCACTCTGCCCAGCACATATCCCTTCAAGACACTGATATGGGATGCGCATAAGCCAAATCAGGACGCCATCACCAAAGGCGGCATCACAATAGGAAGCGATGTGTGGATTGGCGCCCGAGCGATCATCATGTCCGGCATCCGTATTGGCGATGGCGCGATCATAGCCGCAGGTGCTGTTGTTACCAAAAACGTCGAGCCATACGCAATTGTAGGCGGGAATCCGGCGCGGGAAATCCGCAAGCGGTTCGAGGCGGCACAGGTATCCGCCCTACTGCGCCTGAAGTGGTGGGAGTGGAGCGATCACGAGCTGGAAGAACTCCGGGAGGCTTTCTATGGACCTGTACATGCGTTCATTGATGCGGCGACAGCCCTGAAGCAGCGAACACCAAGCTAGCTAAAAAGAGCTCGCGCCACTTTTGTGTCATTGGCAATCGCGACCTTCAGGTCTGCTTCGGCCTTCTCGACAATCGGGTGACGTTTGTCGGTGATGGCTTCCTGCCAGCTTGGCCGCGCCTGCAAGGCATCGAAGTAGGCGAGGACAGGTGCAAGTGTTTTGTCTTCTGCAAAATGCGCCAGCCACCCCGTTTCGCTGATGCGCAGCAACATGCATGACCAGGTAACGTCCGCCAACGTGTACTGCCCGCCCATGATCCAGGGGCCGCCGGTATCCCGAAGGTGGGCCGACAGCCGCTCAAGGTGTGCCCGCATATGATCACGACTTTGGTGCATTACCTGTTGCAGAGGTTTTTGGCCAAGCATCGTGCGCAACCCAAACAGACGCGACGCTGTAAAAAAGGCGGGTCGTCTCTTGTCGGGGTGAAACAGAAAGCCCACCAGTATGCGCCGCAGCGGTATGTAGCGAATTGCGGTCACAAAAATCGGCAGTGTCAGACCAGGAATGCAGCTTCCCGGCCTGGTCGCCATGCTTGCCATCGGGTCGTCGCTGCTGATGACACCGCCCGCCACCCATTCTTCCATACGGGCACGGGCTTCCAGATCAGCAGGCACCAGAGATGGCCGGTCTGCGGAAGCATGTTCTGCCACATAGGTAAGCACACCATCAGACTCATAGATCGGATGCCCGTTATGCACCAGAGTAGGCACCAGCCCTGACGGGTTGATTTTCAGATAGCGGGCGCTGATCGTCTCGTATCTTCCGGTCTCAATCAGATCAATCTGATGATACGTGTACGGCACACCGCATTCCGCCAGCACAAGCCGCACCTTGCGCGAACAATGCGAAAAAGCATTTGCATATAGCTCGAACTCGGCACTGTGCGGCAGTAAGATATCACGCTGCAAACCGCCTGATACCGGGTGCGTGCGGCGCCTCGCTTTCTCAATGAGAAACCAGATGAGCACAGCGCCCGCGAGGGCAAAAATGATCCATGGATATGACATGCCCATATTTCCTTATGCCAGAATGACGAGCGTCACGCCGCCCAGATGGAGGAGGGGCCGGGAAGGAATGAGCCGTCATCGGTACCTAACTCCGCCAGTGTCAGTGCATTCAGTTGCGTGTTCATCTGGTCGATAAGTGCGCGGTGGTCAGACTGGCTCGCGGCCATGTTGATCTTTTCCATCGGATCACTCAGCGTGTCGTACAGTTCGACATCGTTGCGCGCATACAGGTCATGCAGCGTTGTAGGTATGTGGTGTTCATAAGGCGAGAAGTACCGCGCAAACTTGTAACGGCCTGTAGTGATGCCGCGCATGTGTCCGCGATTGCGAAACCCGCCCAGGAACTCGCGTACATTCATGCTGCCGATCTTTGCAAACGGTCCGTGTGCGTTTTGAACGGCTGCAAAATTGCGGATGCTTTTTTCCGACATGTGAATGAGACTCGTCCATTGCATCAACGCGGCCTCACGTGGTCCTGCATCAACGCCAGTCGTATTTGCAGTGAGTGCTCCCGACAGGTCGTGCCCTTTGAGCAACGGATATGCCTCGCGCCTAATGCTCTCATCAATGCCAGCAAATGCCAGCAGCGTTGGAACAACATCCAGCTGTGAAGCCAACGCCAAAGTTTCGCGTCCGCCGGGAACGTCGGGATGGCGTACAAAAAACGGTATGTTCTGATTTTCGCGGTAGATGTTACCGCCTTTTTCGCGCAGCCCATGCACGCCCGCCATTTCCCCGTGGTCAGACAGAAAAACAACAACCGTGTCTTTGTCTTGCCCCGTGTCTTCAAGTGCGTCCAGCACGGTACCCAGATTGCGGTCCAGGTCAGCGAGACAGTTGAAGTAGTAATTGTTATATTCAGTCCAAAGGTCGCGGCGTTCCAGCGGAATGTCGCCGAGCGCGAGCCGCATGACTTTCTGCATCTCGCGGTGCGCTGCGGGCTTGCCTTCAAGCGTTGCGTCGCCAAATGTTTCCGGCAGTTCAACCTGCCAGTTTTTGGAATAGTGTGGATCTTCGGGCGCCGGCAGAATGACATCGGGAAACTGGTTGAGGCGGCTTTTCTCCTGATGTTCGCTGGTCTTGTAAAACATGATGTCGTGCGGGTTGACGAAGTTGACCGCAGCAAACCATGGCTTGTCACCATTCTTCTGTGTGCTGATGAACTTAGCCGCGCTCACCGCAGAAAGTGGGTCATACTTCCATCCATGTTGTGCCCCGTCGCGCTCGCGGTCCTGGTCTGTGTGCTCGAAACCAAAGCCGCCAAAGGTTTTGGCAATGGTCTCGCGCCCAACCGCTTCATCGACTTCAAAGTGACTGAGGTGCCACTTTCCGAAATAACCTGTGGTGTAACCTGCGTCCTGCATCATGGTGCCAAGGGTGGGGATGTCTTTGCGAAAGCCGCGCGCATAGGGCAGGGGCGTGTTTTCCCAGATACCGTTTTCCTGTGGGTGCAAACCCGAATAGATGACACCACGCGCAAGCGAGCAAAGATTGGAGACTGTGCTGGCATTGCGAAATACCGTACTTTGCGCCATCAGCCGGTCGTGGTGGGGCAGGGCAACCTGTGAGGGGATCAGGTGGCGCGCGCGCTCCTGATCTGTCAGCACCAGCAATATGTTGGGCCGCCGTCCACCTGGGCTGGTGAGGTTTGCGCGCGGGCGCTCAGCGCTGCCAGGTGCCACCGCGCGATAAACGCCGTAAGCAGCCGCAATAGCCCCGGCTCCGACAAGTGCCGTCCGGCGTGAAATATTTTTCATGATGTCGTCTCCCCAAAAGGCCATTTTGTTGGCCTCCACTTGTGTCGCTATTAGTTCTGTCGGCCTGCGATCAACCCCGCGACCATCTGGGCGTGGTCATTCACAAAGTCGTCCGACATCGGATCAATGCCGAACAGTTTCTTGCATTCGTGCTCTACCGAAAAAACAAACGCACCCGCGCCGACCATCAGGTAGTAGCCATGCGCATCCACCTCGATGCCAAAAATCTCGCGGGCTTCTGCCAGCGTTTTGCTGACATGGGTGTCGACGATGTAGTCCATCCGCCAGGAGGCCATTTTACCCTCCTGCACCATCAGCCGGTTGAGTTGCGGCACTTCGGCGCTGAAACGAACGAAGGTTGCAACAAATGGCTGTAGGCGCTCATCCAGCGGAAGGTCTTTGATGACTTCAAATGTGCGGGCGTTGCGGTCGGCCAGCCGTGTGAACACCCGGTCGACAACTTGCCGCCAGAAAGCTTCCTTGGTGTCAAAGTGATAGGCCACCAGTCCGCGCTGCACTCCCGCGGTCGATTCAATGGTGCGCACCGAAACACCTTCAAAGCCAAGTGATGAAAAAAGCTCGATGCCTGCATCGAGCAGCAACTCGCGCGTTTCTTCCGCACGTTTCTGCGGCGCGCGCTTCGTTGCAGCCTGTCTCGTGCGGGTGGTGCGGCGCGTAACGGAGGTGGACAAACGCATGGCTCCCAAAAAACTTGTTGCATAACATAAATAGCATCTCTAATTTCGTCAGACAACAAGTTTATGAAAGGTTGCTCACATGGGTATCCGCGTTGCAGACATTGCCTACGTTCGGTTCCACGCCCCCGACCTTGACCAGATGGAAGCCTTCCTGACGGATTTTGGCCTCGTGCGCTCACACAGAACGGATGATGCGCTGTATATGCGCGGGGCAGGCGACGAGCCGTTTATTCACGTGACCCACAAAGGCGATGCAGGTTTTGCGGGCATTGCCTTTCTTGCCCAAAGCGTTGCCGACCTTGAGGTGCTCGCCACAATGCCGGGCGCAAGCGCAATCGAGGACATTGACGAGCCCGGCGGCGGAAAGCGGGTTCGATTCACCGACCCCAACGGTCACAAGGTGGAAGTGGTGGCAGGGCGCGATAGCGTTGGCGCACTTGCGTTACGCCGCGCCACACCGTCCAACTCATTCGACGCACGCCCGCGCATCGGCGCGCCACTGCGCTCGGGTGACGGGCCGGCACAGGTTATGCGGTTGGGCCATTGCGTGCTGAATGTCGTGGATTTTGCCGCCAGCGAAGCCTGGTACAAAGAGCGCTTCGGGCTTGTAACGTCAGATGAGATCGCCATCGACGACACAACATCCATCGGCGCGTTCATGCGCTGTGATCTGGGTGCAACCCATGTGGACCACCACACTCTTTTTCTTGTTGGCACAGGCGAGGCAGGCTTCAACCATGCAGCCTTCGAGGTGGCCAATATCGATGACCTGATGGCCGGAAACACCCACCTGCAAAGCAAGGGCTACACCCATGAATGGGGGGTAGGCCGCCACATCCTTGGCAGTCAGATATTCGATTATTGGCGCGACCCCTGGGGACACACTGTTGAGCACTGGACCGACGGCGACCTGTTCAACAACGAAACGCCACCCAACAAACAGGGTCTGGATACATTGCTTGGCGTCCAGTGGGGTCCACCACCACCGCCCACGCTTGGCAGCTAGCCCGCCCAACACCACAAATAAAAACGCAGAACAGGGACGCACACCATGAAGCTCGCAACCTTCACCCATGCCGGGTCAACACGTATCGGCATTGTCACCGACAACGGCATCATCGATCTGGCAGCCGCGAAGCCGGACCTGCCAACTGAAATGATTGCCTTTCTTGAAGCTGGTGATGCGGCGATGAAAGCTGCCCGTTCAGCGTCCGGGTCGCTCATTCCAACCGCCGACGTGATCCTTGAAGCGCCTGTCCTCAAGCCTGGCAAGGTGATGGCCATTGGCCTCAACTACGGCGACCACGTGGTTGAGTCTGGCCTCGAAACGCCGGAGCACCAGATCTGGTTCACCAAGGCACCGTCGAGCATTGTCGGTGACGGTGCCGATGTGCTGAAGCCCGCAGTATCAGACCTCATCGACTGGGAAGCGGAGCTGTGCATCATCATTGGCAAGCGTGCCCGCAACGTGCCCCGCGACCGGGCGCATGAGGTGATAGCCGGCTATTGCTGCGGCAACGATATTTCGGTGCGCGACTGGCAGCTTCGCACACCGCAATTCACACTCGGCAAGAGCTTTGACACTCATGGACCACTAGGTCCTTGGCTCACAACGGCTGATGAAGTAGGCGATCCGCACACGCTGGACATAAAATGCTTCGTCAACGGCGAACAGCGCCAGAGCTCCAACACCAAAAACCTCATCTTCGACTGCTTCGACCAGATTGAGGAACTGACAAAAGCGATGACGCTTGAGCCGGGAGACGTGATTTTCACCGGCACTCCCGGTGGTGTCGGCGGTGCCATGAAACCGATGCAGTTCCTTAAAGTCGGCGACACCGTTCGCGTCGAGATCAGCAAACTGGGTGCGCTGGAAAACACACTCGTGGCTGAAGATACAACGCCACAGATCGGCTGATGCGCCATGCATGATACGTACGATGTTGTCATTGTCGGCCTTGGTCCCGTTGGTGCCATGCTCGCGGGTCTGCTGGGTGGCAAGGGGCGCCGTATTCTTGTGGTCGAACGCGACACGCAGGTCTATCCAATGCCGCGCGCCGTCCACGTGGATCATGAAGTCATCCGGCTGCTGAGCCTTGTAAGAGCAGATGACGCGGTTATGAAAACCGCCAACGTCACCGTCAGCTATGACTTTGAAGCGGCAGACGGTGAGCTGCTGATGGGATTCCGTCCGCCTGATGCGCCTGCGCCGACGGGCTTCCCATGGAGCGTACTGTTTCATCAACCGACACTTGAAGTGGCTCTGCGCGAAAATCTTGCACGCCACCCGAATATAGAAGTCCGTCTTGGTACGGAGTTTGTGTCATATGACGACAGTATCGAAGGTAAGGTCAGTGTTGTCCTGCAGGGCAAACACGCAGGTACGGTAACAGCGGCATATATCGTGGGCTGTGATGGCGGGCGTTCGCCGGTCAGGCGTCAGGCCGGCATTGCCCTTGATGACCTTGATTTCAACGAGCCTTGGGCCGTGGTTGACACGCTGCTGCCGGAGGGATGGGAAGTATTGCACGAGGCCAGCCGCCAGATTTGTGATCCGGCCCGGCCCGTCACGTCAATTCCCACAGGTCATGGCCGCCACCGATGGGAGTTCATGCTTCTGCCCGGTGAGACAGCCGACGACATTCTGGCACCAGATACCCTGTCAGCACTCATCGCCGCACAGTTGCCGCCGAGCCTCACGCGCGATGACATCGAAATCGAGAGAAGCGCCGTCTATACGTTCCACGGCGTCTTTGCCCGTACCTGGCGCAAGGGCCGGGTGCTGCTTGCAGGCGACGCGGCACATCAGATGCCGCCCTTCATGGGGCAGGGCCTGTGCTCCGGCGTGCGCGATGCGGCCAACCTGGCATGGAAGCTCGACGCAGTTTTGCAGGACACCGCACCCGAGGCCCTGCTGGATACCGTCCAGCCCGAACGCGAACCACAAATAAGGTTCATTACCGAAACGGCCATCGGCATGGGTCGTGTTGTATGCACGCAGGACGTTGAAGCAGCAACGGTGCGTGACGCCGACATGTGCGCAACACCCCTTGCACAACGTACCGGCACAACGCCGGGCCTGCCGCCACAATCCACCGGTATCATGGCAGAAGATGCGCGGGCAGGCGTTGCCGGTTTCCCGTTTGCAAGAGATGTGCAGCTTGATCTGCTGAGCGGCTATGCGCCGGTACTGCTTTTGGCGCAGTCACCAAACGACCAGCACGCCGCACAATGGCAGACGCTGGTTCCAGGTCTTCTTATTGCCAGCCTGTCAGGCAGCGAAGCAATCAAGGACAACAACGGACATATCCGCCAGCAGATTGGAAAGGCCGAAGCCATTCTGGTGCGCCCGGACCGTATCGTTTTTGGAGTTGGAAACCCCGCTCGTCTTGTTGGAGAGTTCGCCGACTATGTGAGCTGTACCAGGTCCCAATCCGTTTGATTTCAGGGCGGCGCATCGCTGGTCATGCTATCGTTCTGCCAGGACAAAAGCATAAAGCGGAGGTGAGCATGGCTGATGCAGACATCATTCTGGCAACACTCGACGAGGTTACCGGTCGCATAGGCGATCCTACGCCGCAGGTCTATGAACGCCTGTTCGCAGAGCACCCGGACCTGGAGCCGCTGTTCTTCATGGATTCAGACGGAGGCGTCCGCGGCTCGATGCTGCAGCAGTGCTTTGAATGCATCATTGATGCAGTCGGCGACAAAACCCTGGCGAAAACAATCCTCACATCAGAGTGCGACCGTCATCAGGGCTATGACGTGCCTGCAGATACATTCTGGATGTTTTTCACAACCATACGCGACACCTTCCGCGATCTTCTGGGCACCGAGTGGTCAGCGTCAATGGAACGCGAATGGGAAGGGTTGCTGAGTGAACTGCGTGCCACCCGAACGCCGGAGCGCGCCACTCAGGCAGCGTGATCAACTAAGGTGACGCGCTTGACGGAGTGTTTGATTGCGGTGCTGGTGCAACGCTGGGTGCTGAAGGAGTATGGGGGGAGCTACCCGACGGCGCTGCGAACCGGGGCGGATGGAGGCCCAGTTCTGCATAGGTTGGTGCTGCGCTGCTGGTCATGCTGAAGCATTGCCCTGCTGCATCCGCAACAGCCTGACATAAAAACAGATCGTCAGAGCGCTTAATCCAGATTCCACCCTGCGGATTGGCGATGTAGCTCACGTTGTCCGCCTGCCTCTCAACCGCGGGCGGACGGAAGGCAAACACCACACCTGCCACTACAAAACACAAGACAATGGCCTGCGCTGTGGTGAGGTTGGCCCATGCGCGTAACACGGGATTGCTGGGCTCTGATGCTTTGCGGGGCGGCATGTTTTTCTCCGTTTACGGATAGTTAGTTAGCACAGTTTCAACGCTGAGTATTCGGCTTGGATTCAAAGGTCATGTTGAAGCTGATCGATATGCGGTCACGATTACTTTCGTTGCGCTGCACGCTATGTTGCAGCCAACCGGGAAACACCAGTAAATCGCCCTCCCGGCAGGTGTGCTCCAGCAACTGACCGGTGTAAGGAGACAGATCATCTGCGGGAAAAGGCGACATGACCCGTGCCGCTATCGGGTCAAACAACTCGATGTTTCCGCCATCTTTCGGCATATCCACATAATAGGCACCGGACAGGAATGATTGCGGGTGCACATGTGCGCGGTTGCTGTGCCCGTGACCATTGATGTTGATCCATAGCGACTGAAAGACGAGATTATGCCGTGTGAAATCAAAGCCTATTGATGTGGCACATCCCGCACTTGTTGTGCCGATGATTTTGCGTATTTGGGCCAGCCGGTCATCCGTGTGGAGATTGGTTTGTGAATGCCACCCGCCTTCGTTTGAGCGGCGTTCCGCACTCTCGGTGCGCAATTGGGGCAGTAACGCACGGATGTCTGCGTTGATCTGCTCGAAGCCGACAACACGACGCACCCAAAGGGGCGTGGCAAATATCTGCGTTGGCGTAAAATCATCAGTTTCCGACGCAGTCATGATGGCGCTCCCCAACATAACGGCAATGCCTGGTGTATTTGCGGTAACACGCTCTGCCAGCCGCTGTTGTGTGTTACGCCGGGCAGGCTCGTCGTGCGAATGCATGGACTATCTGGAGGCATGGCACGCAGATAGCTCTGCAGGATGCTTTCGGGCACGACCGTGTCATCCTCGCCGACCAAATGAAGCTGCGGCACCGTCGCAAGCTGAGCCGCAATGTCTTTGGGATTGAGCGAGCCGACAAGAGGCGAGACGCTGTGATGAGCTGTGAATGCGTCTGTATCCATCGGCGCTGCCAGCGTTGTGATGCCCGCCACATCTGCGCGCCTGACAGCAGCAAGAGCAGCCAGTACGCCGCCGCCGGAATAACCAACAAGATGAACGCTAAGGGCACCGGACTGCGCCTTCAGCGTTGATATGGCTTCATCAACTGCCGCCACCACATCGGCTGAAAAACGGGCATTTGTCCACAATGATACGTCGCAGTTGCGGCTGCTCGCGCCAACATACTGGCAGGGGCGCGCGAGATAGGCTTTGGGAACTCGCGGGTCTTTTTCCATCAGGCCTATGACCAACGGCGTTGCAGGTGTCGGGTCTGTGGAGGGCTGGCTGCGGGTGATCCATGCAAGCCCGTCACCTTCAATATAGATGGTCAGCATTGCGCCGCCGGAAATGCCAAAACCCTTTGGGACAAAGGCTGCAATGTCAAACATCCGTGTAGGGATGAGTATCTGCGTCAGCGCGCCGCTACCCGCGCTCAGTGCAGCAGCGCGGCGGGTTTCCAGGTCGGGGACTGCGCTGCACGCTACAAGCGCATAGACGAGCACGCTGAGGACTGCGGTTTTGAAAAAAGCCATTTCGTCACTTGACCGGTAAGCAGGTTATGCAGTCTTTGCGCTTGTTGCGCCTGAGGTAAAGTACAATCTTGGGTCGGCACACAGACCGTTGACACGCGCCCAGTTGCACGAAGGCGAACATGATGAGTGAGACGAAGCAGCCGACGCAAGACGCCGACACCCAGGAACAGCCCCAGCAGCCGAGCACCACAATCTCCTGCTCACGCGGGCTTTCAGACTGGTTGCGTCTCAATAATGTGAGTTTCGGACTGACCTCCTATCAGTCCGGCCGCCTTTACCTCGTCGGCCATCAGCAAGACGGCGCTGTGAGCTTTCACGAACGGATTTTCAACCGCGCCATGGGTGTTGCCGCCGACAGCCAGCGGATTTTCCTGGCGGATCTGTTTCAGATATGGCGGCTGGAGAACATTCTTGGCCCCGGCCAGATGATTGACCAGTTCGACGCCAACTATGTACCGCGCAATGCCCAGACCACCGGCGATCTTGATGCCCATGAACTTGGTATCGACAAGGACGGGCGCGTCATATTCGTCAACACCAAGTACTCGTGCCTCGCCACGCCCAGCGTCACGCACAGCTTCAAGCCCGTGTGGAAGCCGCCGTTCATTTCGCGTCTGGCACCGGAAGACCGCTGCCATCTCAATGGTCTTGCGATGCATGAAGGCGCCGCGAAATATGTAACGGCGGTCTGCAAGAGCGACATCATCAATGGCTGGCGCGACCGTCGCGCTGAGGGCGGTTGCATAATCGATGTGGCCAGCAACGAGTTTGTGACGCAGAAACTCTCCATGCCGCATTCCCCGCGTATGCATGATGGCAAGCTATGGGTGCTGAACTCCGGCCATGGCGAACTGTGCACGGTGGATGAGGCCACAGGCGCGCTGACGACCGTCGCCTTCCTGCCCGGTTTCCTGCGTGGGCTGGCGTTTCACGGACGCTTTGCGTTTGTCGGCCTGTCGCTGCCGCGCGACGGCAGCTTTTCGGGGCTTGCGCTTGATGCAGCACTTGAGAAACGCGATGCAGATCCCTGGTGCGGGGTGCTGATTGTCGATACGCAATCCAGCGACATTGTTGAGTGGATCCGCTTTGAAGGCGAAATCCGAGAGCTGTTTGATGTGTTCGTCCTGCCCGGCGTCAAAACGCCGATGGCATTGGGCATGATGGACCCATTGATCCGCACGATGATTACCATCGAGGATTGGGATGAGTCTGACCGGCCCCAGGGTGCCGGAAATTAACCTTTTGGGTGATTATCTGCCCAACCAAGCGACAAAAAAGCCCATATTTCCGATATTTTTGGCCCCACTCATACTTTCGGGTGATTGCACTCCCTTAACCTTCTGATCTACGGTCCGGGGCGGGGATCAGTCACGGGGAATGCCTGATACGTGCAGCAGACGAGGTGCCGAATGTCGGCACCGGGCTAGGGGACGCCGAATGGCACGTAAAACGCACAAGAACTC